>SUVI01000025.1 GCA_015062085.1 Planctomycetaceae bacterium | reverse complement strand
GGCGGCGCGTCTCGCGTCGCTTTTCAAGAAATTCCTCTCCTTCGGAGGGGCGGCTCTGGGAGGCGGCGCGTCTCGCGTCGCTTTTCAAGAAATTCCTCTCCTTCGGAGGGGTGGCGAGCGAAGCGAGACGGGGTGGTTCAAGTGACTCGGCGTTTCAAACCACCCCGCCCCTGCGGGGCACCCCTCCAAAGGAGGGGAATTTTTAAAGTTCGCTTTTCCTGAACCCCACGCCAACTCCCGGCGAATGCGCTGCCGCGCTGTATCGCCGAAAGAAAAAGCGGCAAAAGTCACTGCGTGACTGAATTGCCGCACTCCATATCGGGGCACCCCTCCAAGGGAGGGGAATTTTTGAAGATCGTTTTTCCTGCCCCCCGCACCAACTCCCGGCGAATGCGCTGTCGCGCAGCATCGCCGAATATAAAAGCGGCAAAGGTCACTGCGTGACTGGATCGCCGCACTCCCCAAAGGGGAGGCTGAATGAAGTGAATTTTAAAACCGGCATGGCGTTTTTCTGGCAGCTTGGCACGTACACCCGCCAATATTCAGAAGAAATATGAAAAAAGAACATCTAAAATTCTCTAACATCAGATTTTATTCCCGCAGGCTCTTGACATTGAAGGAAGATTTCGGTATACTATTATCGCAGATCTATGTCGGGGGCGTTGCGAGTAGTTCTCCCTCGAGAAATAAAATTTATTTACGTCAGGAGACAGTCATGATTTCACGCAGACAATTTGTTCAGGCGAGTACCGGGCTTGCGGCAGGAGCCATTCTGATGACGAATGTGCAGGGGGATGAAGCTCACGAAGCCGCCCCGATCGTGTATACGCAGGCCAGTGACCCGCCCGCGCCGGAGACGATCGATCCGCATTACGAACGGCCCGGTCTTAAGCCGGATTCCGGGCGAAAACTCACGAATCCGATCGGAGTTTCGACCTATTCTTACTGGGGGTATCGGCGTGAGTACAAAACGATCGAACAGTGCATCGCTCTGGCAGGAGAACAGGGATTCGACGCGGTAGAGATCCTTGAAAAACAGATGGATCGCACCGACGACGCCTACCTGCAGATGCTCAAGCGTGAAGCCTTCGTCCGCGGCATGACACTTAGCGGGCTGTCCACCCACCAACACTTTCTTTCTCCCGATCCGGAATTTCGGAAGAAGAATATTGAGATCACGAAAAACAGCATTAATCTTGCCTACAAACTCGGCATTCCCACCATGCGGATCAATACAGGACGTTGGCTCACGAGCGAGAATTTCGATGTTCTGATGAAGAACAAGGGGATCGAGCCTTCGATCGAGGGATACACGGAAGAAGATGGTTTCCCGTGGGTCATCGACAGCATTGCGGAATGCGTGAAGACGGCACAGGAATGCGGAGTGGTGCTTGGATTGGAAAATCATTGGGGGCTTGGACGGACGGCCGCCGGTGTGATTCGGATCATCGAGGCCATTAAATCGCCCTGGCTGCGAGCGACGCTCGATACGGGCTGCTTCCTGGAGAATGTTTACGAGCAGATCGAGGCCCTCGCGCCGTATGCGGTCCTGGTTCAGGCCAAGACGTATTTCGGCGGCGGAAACTGGTATACGCTGAACCTCGATTACTACAAGATCGCGGAGATCCTGCGTAAAACCAACTACCGAGGGTACATTTCGCTTGAATTTGAAGGTGCGGAAGACATCAGCACCGCGATTCCCCGCAGCCTCGCGCTTCTTCGTGATGCCATGGCCGCGAAATAGACGGATTCACCGCCTCGCAGACTCCGGTTGGTGAGGCGGTCATTCAATACTCTCGATACGGGAATGGGATTCGGAGTTCATTCAGTGAGATCGATAGGTCGGCAACTGAGCCGGAGATGTACCGTTCCCGATCGATTCGTGGTTCGAAACGATGAAAAGTGTGGAATTTGTTATTTGGTGAGGTTTTTTATGCGCAATTTCCTGCCTGGTTTGGTGATTTTTTTGATTTCAGCCTCTTTCTGTATGGCGCAGTCGGAACATGCGCGGAAGATCGCGGCATCCTTTGAAAATGCACCTGGTGAGCTTTCCAATTACGCGGCGGAACTTCTGGTAAACAAACCGGATTACGTCGTTTTTACGCCGAAAAGAGACAGCATGGTCCTCGGCGACACGTACAATGACCATTTTCAGGTCATTTCCAAAGAAAACGGTCTTTTGCTGGCATTTTGGACGCAGGCGACCCGTGAGTCAGACATTGACCAGCATATCGCATTTTCCAAAAGTTCCGACGGAGGTCTGACCTGGACACCGGTCCAAGTACTTGCCGGCTCACCGAACAAAAAAAATCCGCAGCTTCTCGCCAGCTGGCAGCAGCCGATGATCTCCCGTTCCGGCAGGATCTACCTTCTCTGGAATCAGCAGACGACCTCCCGCGGACCACACTGCGGCGACTGTTTCGGAATTTATTCGGATAATGACGGTGAGACCTGGTCCGCGCCGCGTCAGGTGAAGATCCCGCGCACGTGGAAAGATCCGGATGATGTTTCCATTCCGACGTCATGGTGCAATTGGCAGCGGCCGCTTCGGCTTGGCGAAGACGGTAAATATTTTGTTGGTTCCTCGCATCATGGAAAGGGCGGATGCGGGATCGAATTCTGGCAGTTTGAGAATATTGATGAAGATCCAAATGTGGAAGATATTCGGATCACGGCATTTTCGACAGAAAAAGACCAGATCCTCTGTCTGACCGGGGACCAGATCGTTTTTCCGGGACAGAATGCGTGCGAAGAAGCCGCTCCGGTGAAACTTCCCGACGGACGTCTTTTCGTCATGATGCGCACAGACGGCGGGTATCCGTACTGGACGGTCAGTGCAGACGGCGGAAGAACGTGGTCTCGTCCTGAAATTTTGCGGGATCGTGACGGCGGAAAACCGTACCTTCATCCGCGTTCTCCCGCACCGCTTTACGACTGGAAAGGATGCGAGGCCGCGAGCGGATATTATTTTGCGCTGGTCCACAATACGTTTGATTTCCAGTTTGAAAAACAGACGGCTTACCAGGCGCGAGGGCCCCTCTATCTGATTGCAGGAAAGTACGTCGAAGGGGCGCATCAGCCGATCTGGTTTACCGAGCCGCAGCTTTTTGCACCGCGCAAGGGGGGAAATTCGTTCTACACGAGCTACACGGTTCGGGACGGCAAAGGGATCCTTTGGTTTCCGGACCGAAAACGCTACCTCCTTGGCCGGGAGATTGGTCCTGAGTGGTTCCAGGGAGTGGAGGAAATTGGGAAAAAGTGACCCTGATTTTTGATGGATGATCCATCGGGAATTTTCTCATGAAAACGGTTTGGAAGAACCGAGATTTTGAGTTTGAGAATTTTTGAGGGAACGAGGATGGAAATTGCAGCTTTTTTAACGGCACTCGCAATTTTTTGCGGCGGCATGACGGCCAGCTTTTTTTTCAGCGGGACGGAGATCGGTTTCTATCGGGCTTCCAAAGCAAAAGTCGTACTGGAGGCACTTCTTGGGAGCCGGAGGTCGCGATTTCTGCTTTGGTTGGTAAATCATCCTCCGATCTTCATTTCGACAGTTTTGCTTGGCAACAATCTGGCGAATAATTTTGTATCGCTGGGAGCTGTTTTGATCTTTCAGGTCCTTTTTCCGGATTCTTCGGCTGCTTTGCTTTCGACGGTGGTCGCGACGCCGTTCGTTTTCATTTACGGTGAACTGCTTCCGAAAAGCATTTTTTTGCTTTTGCCGAACCGCCTTCTGAAACTCAGTGTTCCGTTTTTTTGGATCCTCGTGCCGATTTTTTTGCCGGTGAGTCTTTTTCTTAGCGGTTTGAATTTTCTCATTGCATGGCTTTTGGGAGAAAAAAATACACAATACGCTCTTCAGATGTCGGATGCGGAGTTGAAGCAGATGATCGGTGAAGGAAAGAGTGCGGGGATCCTGCATCCTGTACAGGAAACTCTTGCTGGCAGGATCCTTCAGCTGCAGACGGTTCCGTTGAGTAAATATTCCGTGCCGCTGAAGAAATTTCCGGTCATTCATGAGAAAATGACGCGCGAAGAAATGATCCAGACGGCTCGGAAATTCGGAGCGGGGTGGGTCTTGGTACAGAAAAATCCTAATGTTAATGTAAAGTCACATCTTGAGGGATTTTGTTTCTTCCATGATCTGCTTCTCATGAAAGAAGGTGAGCCGCTTCCTCTGCGTCCTCTCTTGACGCTGCCCGTTTCGACCCGTTTTGCGAGCGCAATGGGGAAAATGTTTAGTGCTGAAGTACCTTTTGCTGTTTTGAAAAACGTGAAAGGGGAGTTTATTGGAGCTGTTTTACGGCAGCTTCAACATTCTTGAGATGGTTAGGATCATGCGTTTTAGGTTCATTTTCCCCGAGTGAACGGGTACATTCGGAGAGGATGAGCTTTTTTATGACGGTGTCGTTTGCATTTGAAGAAAAAGTGCAGCCGAAATGCAGATAAAAAAAACGGGTACCAAGGCACCCGTTTTAATTTTTAGTTTTTAATTTCACTTCGTTTTCAATATCCGGACGACGAGGAGGAAGAAGCGTCATCGGAAATCTTTTCAGCCGTAGCTGCACGGGACATCTGGATGAGCTGGAGTCCCTGCTGCACTTCTTGACGGGAGAAGTTCGTCGAACGGACACCGTTAGCGTGAAGGACGGTCTCGGACGCGAGGTGTTCGACCGGGGTTTCGCTGTTCATGTGCCATGCGGCAAACTGCGCACTGCGGAGGTCTACAGCATGAAGAGATTCAACGAGGAAAATGACTTCCGGTTTTTTCGTGCATTCTTCGATCGGGCAGATCTCGTAAGCCACGTTTGCATTCGGTTCGGGTTTTCCGTATTCCAAGCAGACCGACTGAAACTTGACGGCCGTGACTTTTTCCGGCGGGATATTCTGGAAGCCGCCCATACCGCCGCCCATGCCCATACCGCCGCCCATGCCCATACCGTTTCCGCCTATGAGCTGGTTTCCACCGCCCATGCCCATATCCTGTCCCATGACGGGGCGGGTTCCGAAGGCTTTCGGGATGCGGACACTCAACGGTTTTTCCGTTTTATTTTTGATGAAGAGCTTGCCGCCTTTCATCGCGCCCTGAATGACGCCCACTTCGATCTGGTCATCTTCGATCGCTTGGAAAAGGTCAACTTCAGCGGCACCGTCAAGGGCTTTGTCGCTGAGTTTCACCGTTTGGGCATTTTTGGCGAGATCACGAACTTTAGCTTTGGCTTCTTTGGCCGCATTGTCTGCCATGGCAAACGTACCGAGTGCCAAGACGAGAAGGAGGCTGAGTGCCGAGGTGAAAATACGGGACATAGTTTCTCTCCCAATGAAATTCGATTTACGAATTTTATGTTAAATCCAACCGCGCGAAAAACATTAACGCGCTTCTTCTGTCATCTATTTCTTGATTTATCGGGCATGATCCGGACGAAAATTGACGGTTTTCGAGCCTTTTTTTTCAAGGAAACGATTTTCTTGCCGTCGCAAAACATACAAATGGAATAATCGTGCGTTTGCGCCCGGAAGCCAGTACCTTGTGCGAGAACACCGAATGGGGGCTTCCGGTTTTCGGTCCGTTCAGAGACACAACGTCTTACCGACAGTCAGGTTTTTTTGACGCATTTGTCTGCCTTGCACTTCAATTCCGGGTCTTTGGCGAGCGGGAGCTGGACGGCTTGGCCGGATTCTGCCGCGGCGTAGATCCCGAGAATGATCTCGACGGAGCGTCGGCCTTCCGGACCATTGACTTTGGGTTCCGTATCGGTTTCGATCGCGCGGATCATGTCGGCGAAGAGTTTCGCGTGTCCTTTGAAGCTGATCGCCGATGGATCGGCCGCACCGCCGCCGGAGCTTTTGGAATTGGCCATTTCTTCCTTTACTTTTGCATCTTCCGGAGCTTCTTCTGCGAAATCCCAGCGGACGATGTCTTCTTCCTCGATCGTGGCGGAGCCTTTTGAGCCGTGGATCTCCACTTTTTTCAGGTAGCCGGGATAGATCGCGGTACTTGCTTCAATGACTCCGAGCGCACCGTTGGCGAAACGGAGGGAAGCGACGGCTGTGTCTTCGACTTCGATACGTTCGTGATCGAGGCAGTCGATGATCGAGCGGATCTCAACGACGGGTCCCATCAGCCACGTGAGGAGATCGACGCTGTGGATCGCCTGATTCATGAGCGCGCCTCCGCCGTCCAGCGCCCACGTTCCGCGCCACGCGCCGCTGTCGTAATACTGCTGGGTCCGGAACCATTTCACGTAGGTATCCCCGACGGTCAGTTTGCCGAATCGGCCGGAATCGATCGCGTTTTTCAGGGTGACGCTCGAGTCATGGAATCGGCTGTGGAAGACGGTCGCGAGCTTGACGTTCTTTTCTTTGCATGCGGCGATGATCTGGTCGCAGCGTTCCAGCGTGATCTCAAGCGGTTTCTCGACGATGAGGTGCTTTCCGGCTTTCGCAGCGGCAAGTGCCGGTTCAAGATGCGCTCCGCTCGGCGTACCGATGGTCACGATCTCGACTTCCGGATCCGCCAGCATCGCGTCCAAGTCGTCATACGCACGGCAGCCGGTCTGTTCCGCAAGACGTTCGGCCGAGGCTTTGAAAACGTCGTAGCAGGCGACCAGTTTCGCGTTTTCGAGAGATTCGATGGCTTTTGCGTGGAAGTTTGAAATCATTCCGCAGCCGATGATGGCAAATCCGTATTTTTTCATGGTTCGTTTCCATTTTGGGTTAAAGGATGGGGAAAATCAAATTTTCATGAACTTCATTTTAGCAAAAAGAGAGAGAAAAGTCAAGGAGTCCGGCACAGAATTTGTTTTGCTTATCCAAATTTTCCAAAAATCCGCCCGTAAAATGGTCCTGACCCGCCGAAATGCTCTTTTTGGGGGGGCAGGACGGTCTGTCGAATGTGATCTGTGATCCTCCGGCAGCTGCGTATCTGTTTCACCACAGAGAACACTGAAAAGCCGCAGAAGTACGCAGAAGTACGCAGAAAAAGGAACACGAAAAGTGCGAAAAAACATGGATCTCACGAAATGTTTTTAAAAATCCATTTTGTGCCTTCCGTGAAATTCGTGTCAGGATTTTTCCAGCCTTTTTTCTCTTCCCTTTCAGAGTCTTTCAGTGCCTCTTCAGTGTTTTCGGTGTTTTCAGTGGTTTCAGTGGTTTCAGTGGTTTCAGTGGTTTCAGTGGTTTCAGTGGTTTCAGTGGTAAAAACCGCGCCCCGGATCGGTACGCAGTTGTCTACTTTTTCCAGTTTTCAGAATGGAAAACCTTGATGAAAAGCGGCGGATCTCCGAAATTCGCGGAATTCGCGGAATGATTGAAGCTGCCGGGACTTCCGGCCCCCCCTTTCTTCTGGAATGCGAAACCTCGAAATCGAAAAAACGGAAGCAGAAAACTGCAAAGAATGATGATCGGCAGCAGAATAAGAAAGACAGCGCCCGCCAGAAGAAGGAGCAGGGCAAGACAGAGCATCCCTAGGCAGCCTGGAAGGGAAAAGGAAAAAACGGACGGCCTCCATCCGGAAAAACCGGAAAAAGAGGTTCCGGCATGGAACTCGTTTTCGAAAGGTTCCTGCGGGAATTCCGGTCCAGCTTCCCCGTAACTGCGCGGGTCGTCATGGTCCAGGATCTCGACTTTTACGTTTTCGTTCATTCAGGCAAAATTCGGACAAAATATGGGAATGAAGGCGGAATGGAATTTTTAGGGATCGCCGTGAACGGAGAGTTCAGGAAAGCCGCCGAGTAAACTCAGAACGGAAACAAAAGGCATTTCCGCCCGAGTCCTCTTTAATCGAGCCAGCGTTCTGCCCATTTTTCCAGAAAGAGCAGTGACCAGAGCGTTCCGCCGTAGCTGCCGATCCCCTGCGCGTGATCACGGTAGAGCTTTTTCGCGTAGTTGATGTCCACCCACTGCGAAATGCGGGAATTTTTCCCAAGGACCTCTTCGCGGAAGATCTCTTTCAGCGGACCACGCAGCCAAGCGTCCGTTGGAAGTTCAAATCCCTGTTTCGGCCGGCTTTTGAGCTTCATCGGAAACTGCGGCTCAAAGGACTTCCGAAGGATCCATTTGCCCAGCCCTTCCCGGATTTTAAATTCCGACGGGATCTGCCCCGCCAGCTCGAGCACTTTCGTGTCAAGGAACGGCGAACGGACTTCCAGACCGCACATCATCGATGCCCGGTCGACCTTGACCATCGCTTCCGGCAGCGCAACGGAGATCTCTGCCATCTGCATTCCCAACAGCGTGTCTCGTCCGCCCGCAAGCGCAAATGCGTCGGAAAACTGCTTTCCAATATCCGACGGAACGAATCCCGGCGTGCGATACAGCGGGGCCAGGAGTTTCTGCCGCATCGGATCCCGGCAGAATGAAAGCGAGTTTGCATACGCATCTCCTGCCGACATGGAAAGATTTCGGAATGCCGTTTTTAACCGGAAGATCCGCGGCATGAAATCCATTTTCGGGTAAATGTATCCGAGCGGACCAAAAATCATTCGGCGCAAAAATCCAGGCATCAGACTCCGGAGCATATCCTCCTTCATGTCGTGTATCTGCCGTGCGTATCCAGCGAAACACTCATCACCGCCGTCTCCGGAGAAGACGATCGAAACATGATGCGCCGCCAGCCGCGAAACCAGCAAAGTCGGCAGCGCAGACGGATCCGAGTATGGCTCGTCGTAGCACTCCACGAGATTTTTCAGTTCCTCGACCGCGTCCGGTTCAACGATCTCCTCGTACATATCGGTGCCGAAACGGTCCGAGATCGCTTCTGCAAAGTTCAGTTCGTTGAAGGCGTTTTCCTGAAATCCGATCGAAAAAGTCGGTATCTGCTCGCAGCCGTAGCGGCTCTGGATCGCTACGACGATGCTCGAATCCAGACCGCCGCTGAGAAACGCACCGGCTCCGGGTACCTCCCCCTTCATCATCGAAATGGTCTCTTCCAGCTGTTCGCGGATACGTTCCAGCCACTCCTCTTCCGTCACGTCTTCGTTCGTCTGCGGCGTAAATCTCCAGTAGCGGAACGGCCCCAGAGGTTCCGCGGAACCGTCTTCCCGAAGCTGAAATTTCATCCAGCTTCCATGCATCATTTTGCGTATGTGCCGGTAAATGGAACGTTCCCCCGGAACGCATCCCATGATGAAGTAGTCTTCCACCGCCGTCGGCAGGATCTCGAGTTTTACGTCCCCGTGTGCGAGGATCCCCTTAAGCTCGGAGGCAAAAAGAAGTTTTTTGTCGTCCTGATAGTAGTAAAGCGGCTTCTGTCCCAACGGGTCACGCACGAAATAGAGCGCGTTTTCCGAGAGATCCAGGATCGCTGCTGCAAATTTGCCTCGCAGTCTCGGAAGAAGGCGTTCCAGTCCGTACTCCGCATAAAGAAACGCCAGAAGCTCCGTGTCTTCCTCCGTTTGAAGCTCTAGCCCAAGATCGTCCAGCTCCTCGCGCAGTTCAGCCGAATTATAGATCTCGCCGTCGAGCAGTACGATGAGCGTTTTCTCTCCAAAATGGTACTCGATCGGAGAATCGGCCTCTTCAAAAACCGTTTCCGCCCACAAACAGGCTCCCATGCCCAGATTTTCCCTGACAAAAAAAGCGTCCCCGTTCTTTCCTCGATGAGTCAGGACGGCTCCCATTCTCTGAAGTGTCGAAAGTTCTGCAGGTCGAAATGCGTTTCCGCGGCGGTAAACGGTACCAAAAATTGCGCTCATGGCAGGATCAAAGGTCCTTAAGTTGAGTGGTTAGGATTGGTGATGAATGGCTGATGGTGAATGATTTTGGGTAAAAGATTCCGTCTTGGCCGTTGGGTTTTGACGGAACTTAACGATTTTGGCAGGGACACCGACCGCGATCGCGCAATCCGGGATCTCATCCAGGACCAGTGCTCCTGCTCCAATGACGCAATGCCGGCCGACATTGGCCAGAACGACGGCGCGTTCTCCGATCCAGGAGTCTTCACCGATCGTGATGCGCGGAAATTCTCCGCCCTGAAGACGGATCGGAATGTCCGTGCGTTCAAAAAAATGCTGATTCGTGCCGTTGGCGATCGAAACACCGCTGGCAAGAAGGACGTCGTCTTCCAGCGTGACGTCTCCGAGGATACAGTACGGGCCAACGTAAACATTTTCGCCGACTTGAGCCGTTGGATGCGAGAAGATCGTTCCGAATCCAATACACGCATTGCGACCGCAGCGCGGAAGCGCATAATGAAAAAACGCAAGCCGAAGGTACTCTCCCACAATGCCCGGCACAAGAGCCAGGCATTGGGTCAAGTCCGAAAATGCACGCTGTTTCGGGAGAACCAGTCTCAGTATTCCGTAAAATACGAGAGCCGGCAAAACCGCAAGCGCAAAAATGAAACGGGCGATCTGCTTCATTGAGGCACTCGTCTCTGCGGTCTACTCTTCGTACTCGTCGTACTCTTCGTACTCTTCGTCGGACATTTCGGGATCCTCGTCATCCGAGCTGTCTTCTTCATCGTTGCGGGGATCCCGAACATCCTCGTCCTCGTCATCCTCAAAGTTCGATTTGTGCTCACCCGTCAAATCGTCCATCTCCATGAGGAGCACGTAGATCCGATAGTCCGCCGGTCCTTTTTTGAGTTCCGGTTCATTGGCGCCGGTTGGCCGTGCGTTTTCGGACTGGTGCAGCGGCGCGATCAGAATGTCGAGAGATTCCTGACGTCCAGTTTCATCATCCAGCTCGAAACGTTCCAGCCAATACGCATTCAGGACCGTGTTCTGGCCAGTGACTTTCCCCGGCATTCCGTGATCCTGAAGACGGGAATTTTTAGAACGGAACATACTGAACAGACGCGGCATGGCGGCGGTACATTCCACTTCGAAATACGTCACTTTGAGTCCGCTCTTTTCGGAAATGCCGTCCATTTTCGGATCGGAATTCGTGTAAAATGCGACGATTTTGCTTTCCGGAGGCAGCGGGAATCGTTCTGCAAGCGCTTCCGGAAGTTCCGGGGCACTCTGTTTCGGCGCATTGCGGTCCAGAATACGCGCGGCAGAAGCGACTTTTCGCTGATTCTCCGCAGCAAGCGAGTAGTTCCAACACCACTGGCACGTCATTTTGTAGACCTGCTCCTGCCAAGCAGCTCCCGTCAGCTGACGCTGTTCGCGCATCAGTTCGCCAGTCGACGGATCTTTCTTTACGGTCGGACGCTTGCGGTTGGAAGTCTGACGCTTCGGCTTCTCCTTTTCCTTCGGCAGAGCACGGCGGTCCAGTGACTTCACGACCATCAGGAACCCCGGTTCTGTTTCGACTCGCTCAAAGAACGAGGTTCGGAACGCTTCCGGTCCCAAAAGCCACGCATTGTCAAGCATTCGGTAAAGTTCTTTGCGTGTTTCCACACACGGTATCGTCAGATAAAGCTGGACCGCCTGGATGTCTTCACGCGGAAGGTTCGGGAGACGCGGTTTCGTTTTGCTCCCCGGCTCCGGCATGTTGCTCAGAGCTTCCGAAATGTAAGGCTCCATGACGTCCTGGACCCGAGTCAGAAGTATGGAGCGCATTTCCTGCGTCCACAACTCTTTGGCCAGTGCCGAACTGGAGCGCGGATCCAACAGCAATTCCACCGCAGGAGAAAACGATGCGGAAGAAGATCCTGCACTTCTGTTCTGATTTCCCAGGTTCTTTTCCTGCGAAGCACGGCGGCTGAGCAGTGAGACGGCAACCTGCTCATTTGAGGAGCTGGAAGCGCTTTTTTCTGCTTCCTGACGCGCTTTGTCCTCTGCTTCCAATCGATTCCGCTTGGCTAAAAGAGCATTGCGGTACTCTTCGAGCGTTTTCTCATCAAGGAACGAGTAGTGGGTCCTCATCAGCGTCAGGTGACTGAGGAAAAGATTTTCTTCCAGTGTTTTGCTCCACGCTGTGTCTAGGTGATCCTGTTCATTCTGACGATAGATCAGGACCTGCGCGATGCAGTTCGCAAAATCCTTTTTCATCAGGAATTTATCCAGGACATCATTCAGCAGGAAAGCCTGCTTTTCTTCCGTATTCGCAGCTTCAAGGACCGTGGTGCCGAGCAGTTCCTGAGCGATCCGTGCACGGAAAAGCGCATTGGATTGCGGGCAGTACTTTGCCAGGACGGCTTTTTGGACGTCTTCGGGCGTGAATTCCGGCATGTTTCCGGAGCCGCCGCTGAATTTGAACTGGATCCGCTTTCCGGGAGCGACCAGGATCGCCGGATGGTTACCGCGTGCACCAGATGTGCGCGGGGCCGTTCCGGTTTGGGGATCTTCCTGAGACGGTGTTTTGGCAGGAAGTTCGACGTCTGCGAGTTCCGCGGCTTTTTCCACTGCGAGTTCCGGCGTGAGGAGGAAGGCGAGCAGGATGCTTTCTTCTTCCGGCGTGATCTTACCATCCTGCGCTTTCTCCGCGTAGGCCTGGAGAACATCATTGAGGACCGTTTTATTTTCGTCTGTCAGGAGCGTTCCTGCCAAAAACGCCATCGTCTGCTGCTGCGCGACTTCTGACGTACTGCGAGCCAGAGCCGTCATCGCCTGACGGACCTGCGACTGGGACAGGATGAAGAAATTGACTGTCTGGATCTGATTACGGTTGGTTTGACTTTCCCGGAGCTCCTCATCGCTCATGGCATTCTGAAGAGCCTTTTCATTTGCTTTGAGCTGCTCTTCAAGTTCCAGTGCTCCCGGAACGACTGATCGAACGAAACGCGCAAGGATCAGTGCCGCATCATCCGCTGCGGCCGGGTTTGCCAGACGTTTTTCAAGCTCGCTGATCGAAAGGTCGAAGAGTTCAGGTTCCTGCGTGCGGATGTACGTAAAATCTTCGACGGTCCATTGAGCGCTTTCAGCAGGAAGTGTTTTTTCCTGGACCTGAAGTTCCGGAGGAAGGTAACTCTGGTCGTCTTCTGCCGGCTCTTCCTTTTTTACCTTTTTCTTCTTCTTTTTTTCTTTTTTCGGCTTGGGGGCTTGCTCCGGTTCCGGAGTCTTGACCTCTTCCGTCTGTTCTACTGCGGGTTTGGGCTTCTTCTTTGACTTGGACGGTTTGTCACCGCCGCAACCCAAAACGAGCGCCATGATGCAGGCGCATACTAAAACCGTAAAGAAAGAAAATGTACGAGTCATGAACGCTCCCTGACTGAATGATTCATTCATTTCCGGCACATGAGGACCGGTTTATTTTTTCTGCCTTAGGCAAATGCTTTCGACGTTCCGTTTGGGGGACCTTTGATGAAATTTTGATGATCCCATTTCCAAAAATTTTGTAATGGAAATGAAAAGGGGCGGTTCCGAAAAAGGAAGACTGGCAGCGATGCCGAGGCTTTGCGGATCTGTTTGTTGAAAACACAGGATCTTTCAGAGCGATTCTAAAAAATCCAGTCCAATACTCCATTATATCACGTCTCTTTTTCACTTCAAGTCTTTGAAGGCATTTTTTCCCCATGATATGCCAAAAAAGTGAAAATTTTTTCCGATTTTGATAAAAAAAGCCCCAATAAACTCTGCCGCGGAGTCTCGGGACTTCTTTTTTATAGATCCGTTCAAGGATCCGTTTTCTTTTTTGGGGGGCACTGGAGCTCGATACCAGCTCTACGCATTCCTTTCATCTTTTTTTCCTGCCGATCGTGCGGCAGAATTTCTCCGGACACATCCTAAGCGTTCTTACGACATTTTTGAGGGTATCGATCCTTCCAATGGTCCTATTGCCGGGCTGGGGCGTTTGGGTAACGCGGGTCGATGTTCCCCGGCATGAAAAGTGCAGCTGGCTGGACCTGACCGTTTCCGGAAGCTGCCGGACTGACAGGTGCTGCTGGATCGACAGGAGCTGCAGGAACCGCAGGAGCGGCGGAATGACTGCCGTTTACGCTGTTTCCTGAAGTGGGAAGCGATGCCGAGACCTGGATATTGCCGTTCGCCATTGCAGGAGACGCTGCCGGGATACCGGAAGAGGGGACTGGCTGGGTCACGCCGGCCGGTACGTTCGGAAGTTCTTGCGGAAGGGCGAACGCAACTGTTTCTGGGGATGCGGGAGTACCGGGAGTTGGAAGCGAAGAGGTCGTTCCCGCATTGGAAGCCGTCCCCGGAGCGGAAGCTGTCTCCGGAAGTGAAATGCTTTCCGGGAGGGATTCCGGCTGGGAAGTTCCATTGGAGGCCAGCGCAGTCTCGGCAGGGGTCCCAGTTCCTGCAGGAGTGCCGTTCGGGGCAGAGATCCCGTTCGGGGCAGATGTCCCGGCGGAAACGGGGGCGTTGGCATTTACTTGTTCCATTGCGGAAGGCGTAACGTTTTTTGCGATCTGCAGTGACGGCAGAGACGCCGTTGCTTCCGGTGCCGGTGCGAGCGTGGATTCCGACGCCCACTGCGGGACCTGACTTCCTTCCAGCCGGCTGAGCTGCGCGATCTCTTCCGGATCCGGAGTCAGGGACGTATCTTCTCCCTGACGGACAAGAACCGTTGGATTGTGTCCGTTAAGTCGTTCTTTTGCGAGGGCCGCCGTCGTTTGGGGATCCGCCTTTTCCGCCGGAGGAGTCACTTTATCGTCTTTGGTGAAGGGCGTCAGTTTTACTGTCGGCAGCGTCCAGCCGGTATGACTTTTTTCGCC
Source organism: Planctomycetaceae bacterium (assembly GCA_015062085.1). The sequence continues at coordinate 17,100 of SUVI01000025.1, read as the reverse complement.
GGCAGAACGGCAGCCTGGCTGACTCAGCAAAATGGCGAGGCTCGCAAAATAAAGGATAAAAAACGTTCTGGTCATTTTTTGCCGCAAGGTCAAAAATGGATTTTTTTGAGGAATTGGTCAGGAGTTTCTTGAAATCAGAAAATCAGGAACTCCGTTGATCGGCTGAGGATCCAGAGGGCTGATCTGCTGCGAATTTTCCTCAAGATCGCGATTTTATCCGCATTTTGAGAAATCATTCGCACGCAGTATAGCGTCTTTTTTCAAAACGGGATAGAGCAGTTTTGCGATTTATGCCTGCTTTTTTCAGAAAATCGTGAATTTTATTTTTGGCTCTTCCGGAAAGTGCGTACCGATCTAGGTTCCGATCTCACCACGGAGAGCACTGAAAAGACGCAGAAACACACTGAAAAGAAAGAGAAAAAAGGGAGTGAACGCGCCCTGACACGAATTTTACGGAAAACACGAAAAGACACGAAAGTTAAAATATTTTTGATCGCCTTTTGGTGAATTTTACATTTTTTCGAGTTTTTCGTGTTTCCTTTCTCCGTGTCTTTCAGTGAACTCTTCTGTGTCTTTAGTGGTGAAACTGGTACGCACTTTCCGGAAGAGCCTTGATTTTTTGTCTGAAAAAATCCGGAATCACTCTTGCGGTTTCTGCGGAAATCGGGTATGCTGAGCGCGGAGAGGTTTTTATGGAAGACTACAGTATTCAGAATTCCGGTACAGGAGAATGCTGCCTGACACACCGGGCATTTGCTCCCGGCGAGGAATTTGTGTCGGTACTTTTCGAACTCAATGGAAATTTTGTGAAGAAAGAGTACTCGATGGAAGCATGGAATGAGCAGAAGCCGGAAAACTTTCACGCAATGTGGATCTCGCGCATGCCGGTCCCGCAAAGTGAAGCAAAACGTTCACGCACTGCCGTCAACGACCTCCTGCTCGCGATGTTCGACCAGCTCCGGACACAATGTGAGGCACCAGACAAACTGTATGTTCTTTCGCTCCTCCTCGTTCGTCGGCGCATCATGCGTATCGACGACCAGTTTGATGAAAATACGCCGAATCAGCTGCGTCTTTACTCCCCCTTCCGAGACGAGTATTACCAGATCCCGGCAGTCTCGCCGAATGTGCAGAGACAGACAGAGATCCAGGCGGAGCTGACGGAGATCCTCACCGGGAATGTTTCGAATGTCTCGAAAAAGTCGGCAGCAGCCGGCGAGTTTGGAGATGGGGAGCTGACGTTTCCGGATCCGGATAAGATCGAGTTTCCGGAACTGGACCTTTCAGAAATGGAGCTGCCGGAATAAAACGTTCCGAACAGATCCGAGCAGAAGCATCCAGAATGGAGACTTCCAACTTCACCATTCCGCATTTCCTGCCCCTCACGGACGCAGTTGTTTCCCGACGCAGTTGTTTCCCGACGCAGTTGTTTCCCGACGCAGTTGTTTCCCGACGCAGACTGTTTCCCGACGCAGACTGTTTCCCGACGCAGTTGTTTCCCGACGCAGTTGTTTCCCGACGCAGACTGTTTCCCGACGCAGACTGTTTCCCGACGCAGACTGTTTTTTGGCGGAATTGGACCGTAAACGAAAACCTGAACCAAATTTGACCCATGAAAACATTCCGTTTGACCCCAGCACGAACGTACCCGGCGCTTCTGTCCTTTGCGGCAGTTTTGGCAGTCGGTTCGGTTTTGGCTTTTTCCACCGGCTGCCGTTCGGGAGATCCATTCCGGCGTCAGCCCAAACCGCTTCCGGTCTCCGAATGGGCGATCCCGGGAGCTGCGAGTGCCGCGGAGATCGTGTCGATCGTGAATCAGAACGTCATGCGAGTGGACAGTTTCGTCACGCAGGATGCCACACTGAACGGAAAGGGGATCTTTAATCTGAAAGGCGAAATCGCTTTCAAACGCCCTGGGTATTTTCGGCTGATCGGTACGCACGCGGTCTCCGGAAGGGAATTGGATGTCGGACGCAATGCACACGTCATGTGGATGTGGGTCGGCAAAGCAGAACCGAAAGCGACTTACTTCTGCACCAACGCAAACTACCAGCAGTGCCAGGAAAAACTGGATCTTTCCTTTAATCCAGCTTGGATCATTGAGGCAATGGGATTTGGGGCGCTGGATCCGACGGCTTCCTACGAAGGTCCTTTTCCGGCCGAAGATCAGAGGCATCTCGAACTCCGCGTGACGGAACGCTCTGCCGACGGTGTGCCTCGGACTCGGTGCGTCATCGTGAATCGCGAGTACGGAATGCCCGCGGCGGTACTGATCTACGACCAGTTTCAGTCTCTGGTCGCAGAGGCCCGCGTGACGGCGTACCGGAAAGATGAAGCGACGGGACTCATGATCCCGAAGGGGGTTTCCATCAACTGTCCCAAAGAGGCAAACGGAGAGGGAATGCAGTTTGCCATCCAGTATGGAAACCCGATGCTGAATCAGCTCTCCGCGGACAATCAACACCTCTGGGCTATGCCAAACTATGCCGGGTATCCGTCCGTCGATATGGCGGCGAAATGAGCGTGGCGGCCGTTTTTCCGGCTGGAGAATGGGAAAAAAGAAAAATAGAAAACAGGGAGCGAAAAAGATGGGAAAACTCCTTTCCAAAATTCGTTTTATGTTCCGCATGATGTTCCGCGTCTGCCTTCTGGGCGTTTTGGCTGCCGCTTTCGGGAACGCTTGGGGGATCGGCTCGGTATGGGCGGAAAACGCAAGTGCTGAGGCGGCGAAGGGGAATGCCGATCTGGATCGCCGGCTCGTCTTCATCATCAACGAAGACAACGACCACTACTTCAAGCAGACCGCCGACTTCATGACGCTTGAGGCTCTTCAGGCGTACATCGACCAGATGCGCGGCACGTGCGTGACCCACTTTTTCATGTGTCCGCAGGGGCAGAGGACGAGTTACCGCTCTGACGTTCATGAAGCGGTCTGGGATGGCATGACTGACGGTTCCCCCGTGAATTACGGACCCGGTGAAGCGGGGATCCGCTGGACCTCCAACTGCCGGAAACTTTACGAAATGGGGATCGACCCCTACGCCGTCTGGACGGAACGCTGCCGCGAGGCGGGGATCTCGCCGTGGATCTCGATGCGCATGAATGACGTCCATTTCGTGCTTCTGAAAAACTATTTCCGGAATTTCAACTACTGGCGCGAACATCCGGAACTTTGGCGGGTCCCGCACTCAAAATCGAATACCTGGACGGACTATGCGTTCAATTACGCAAAAAAGGAAGTTCGCGATTTCTACATGGCGTGCGCAAAAGAGCTTTTGGACCGTTACGATACAGACGGATTCGAGATGGACTGGATGCGCTTCTGCCTGCATCTGACTCCGGGAAAGGAAACGGAGGAGGCGCACTATTTGACAGCATTCGTTCGGGAAGTTCGAAACTACGCAAACCAGAAGGAAAAAGAGCGCGGCCACAGGATCCTCATTTCCGTTCGCGTTCCTGCCTCGCCACAGGCCTCCGACGCGCTGGGAATGCGTGCTGCGGAGTGGGCGAAAGAGGGACTCATCGATCAGATCGTCGCGTCCTGCTTCTTTTCCACCGGCGATTTCAACATCATCGCCGAGGATTGGAAGAAAGCCGTCGGTGACCCGGAGTTCCCCATCTTCACTGCTGTGGATCATGGGGTGAGCTGCGGAAGCGGTGCCGCGCGGACCCACATGACTCCCGAATTGTACGCTGGATGGGCGAATGCCATGCTTGGAAACGGCGCTGACGGACTTTACCTCTTCAATCTGGTCTACTTGCCCGACGTTTTTCAGCAGGTGACCGCACAGGGATGGGAACCGGAGAAGATCCTCGACCGTCACCGCCGGCACGTCGTGACCTACCGCGATTTCATGGCGACTTACGGAAAAAAAGAACTTGACCAAGAGCGTCAGCTGCCCCGATTCCTTCATGGACCGCTCGACGTCAGGATCCAGTTCGGCAAGAAACCAAAGGCGGATGGGAAACTTTACGTTACGGCAGGTTTTTTTGCCGGGGATGGGCTGAAAGAAGCGGAATTTCAGGTCCAGCTCAATGGTGCGGAGGCTCTGGAGGCGGAAGAACTCTCCAAGCCCAACGCATTTGGCGGGATGGAGCGTGCCGTTCGTTTTCAGGTCCCCCTTTCTGCCGTGAAAGACGGACTGAATACTGTCTCGATCGCGATGCGTTCCGGAAAAGTTCAGCGTGTCGGCTGGCTTGAACTGGAATTCATCCCGGAAATGAAACCGGAATAAAAATTTTGCCCCGGACACGAGAGCCGGACACGAGAGCCGGACACGGGAGCCGGACACGGGAGCCGGACACGAGAGCCGGACACGGGAGCCGGACACGGGAGCCGGACACGGGAGCCGGACACGGGAGCCGGACACGAGAGCCGGACACGAGAGCCGGACACGGGAGCCGGACACGGGCGCCGGACACGAGAGCCGGACGCGGGAGCCGGACACGAAACAGCCCCTGGATATTTCGACGGATTTTGTCGAGAAAATTTCCTTTTTTTCACTTTTTGATAAGATCATGTACAAGATTTTCCTTTGCCTTCGTTACCTGCGGACACGCTATATTGTGCTGGCTTCGATCATCAGCGTGATGCTCGGCGTGGCGACGATGATCGTCGTGAACAGTGTGATGTCCGGTTTCGCCAATGAAATGCAGACGCGCATTCATGGAATTCTGGGCGACATCATGGTCACAAGCACGACGTCGGATGGATTTTACGATCCGGAAGGACAGATGCAGAAGATCCGGGATACTCTTGGCGACCAGGTAGTCGGTATGACGCCAATATGCACGACGGTGGGAGTCCTGACGTACAAAACACGCATTCTGGATGCCGAAGGTTTCGAACGGGAAGCGCAGCTGACCGAGCAGGTCTGTATCGTCGGCGTGGATGAGAGATCAAAAGGGAGCGTCGGGGATTTCGGGAAGTTTCTGCAGCATCCGGAAAATCGGAAACAGCTTTCATTCGATTTGCGCGAAGGGGGATACGATACGTTCGAGGGACAGAAAATGACGCAGTCCCGCGGCATTCTGAATCGATTTTTTCCGGAATCATCGCAAAAAGGACCAAACGGAAAGGTCCAGGAACGAACCGATATGAAGAGAGCCGGCTGGGGGCATCGACGCGAATATTACGGGGATCCGCTTCCCGGCGTAGAGATCATTACCGATCCGGAACTGCACGTGGAAACGCGCAACACGGCATCTGCGGAACTTCCGACGATGAAGGATGCCGAGCAGGACGAAGCAGAACCGTTGGCCATCATTGATACGACGAAACCCGTTTCGGCACCGACTGACCATCCGATGGATGATCCGCCGGAACCGCCGGCATTGCCGAATGAGACTCTCGCAGGATCGGCGAAAACTCCCTCTCCATTTGATGTTGCCGGAGATGCTGAAGCTCCTAACGCGGAAATTACGGCGGCTGGCGGCACGGACGAACACAGTGCGGGCAGCGTGAATGGCGAGAGCGAAGAAAATGCAGAAGAAGATGAGTATGTGCCGGAACTCGCAGGATCTGTAGCTTTTCCAAATGCTGCAGACGATTCCTTCGATCCTTTCGGCGAGCCGGTCGGTTTGACGTTTGACCCGATGAAAGAGACGCATCCGGGGATCATCGTCGGCATCGGCATGGCAATGTATCGTTCCGCGGGAGGAAAAGACGACTTCCTGCTTCTTCCGGGACGTGACGTTATGCTGACTTTTCCCGACTGCAATATTCGGCCGGAAGGCGTGACGGGGCACTTCACGTGCGTTGATCTTTACGAAAGCAAAATGAGCGAATACGATGGTTCGTTCGTTTTCGTGCCGATGAGCACTCTTCAGGAACTGCGCGGGATGCCGAACAAAGCGAATCAGATCCAGATCCAGCTTCGCGAAGGTGCCGATCTGGATGAAGCGTGCATGAAGCTGCAGAAAGTCTTTGATTCTCAGCTTTTCAGCTGCCGCACTTGGCGTGATGACAAAATGCCGCTCCTTCAGGCCGTCGATATGGAGATCGCGATCCTGAACGTCCTGCTCTTCATGATCATCGCGGTCAGCGGGTTCGGGATCCTCGCCATTTTCTACATGGTCGTGACGGACAAAACGCGCGACATCGGGATCCTGAAAGCTCTCGGTGCTTCCTCCTGGGGGATCATGTGCATCTTCCTCATGTACGGACTCTCTCTCGGCATCGTGGGAGCCGGACTCGGCCTGGTCATGGGGCTGGTGTTCGTCTGCAACATTAACGAGATCGCCGACTTTTTGAGCTGGATGCTCGGCCGAGAAGTCTTTCCGCCGGACATTTACTACTTCTACCAGATCCCCTACGACATTTCCCTTTCGACTGTCGGATGGATCGTCGGCGGCGCGCTCCTGATCGCAGTCCTCGCCAGCGTCTTTCCTGCCTGGCACGCTTCACGGCTTCAGCCTGTCGAGTCGCTGCGGTACGAGTAGTTTGGGAATGAGCAGAAAAACGAAAGGCACGAGATCTGATCCCGTGCCTTTTTTAATGGACTTTCAATTCACTGAAACTAAGAGTTCCGCAATTTCACTCAAAAAGTCCGTCCGTCAGCGTGACGGTCCGGTCTGCGCCCGCGGCGATCGCAGGATTGTGCGTGACCAGAACGATCGTGAGTTTCTCCGTTTCGTTCAGTTCGCGCAGCAGCTCGATGATGCCGCCCTCCGTGGAACGGTCCAGATTTCCAGTCGGTTCGTCCGCCAGGAGTATCTTCGGCTGGTTGATCAATGCGCGGGCAATCGCCGTCCGCTGCATCTCGCCGCCGGAAAGCTCGCTGGGTCTATGCTTCAGACGGTGTCCCAGACCGACACGCTCGAGCAGTTCTTTCGCACGTTCCCGGTGCGCTTTCCTGTGAAGCCGGAATTTCCAGTACCCCTGCGCGATCATCATCGGCGTAAGCACATTCTCCACGATGTCGAGTTCCGGAAGAAGATGGTAAAACTGGAAGATCATGGAAATGTCGTGATTCCGCAGACGGTCGCGCGCCAGATCCGGAAGATCGTCGATCCGGTTTCCGCGATAGATGACGGATCCCTCATTCGGGTGCGTCAGGAGGCCCATGACGTGCAGAAGCGTGCTTTTTCCGGAACCGCTCTGGCCGATGATGGAAAGATACTCCCCCTCGTGGACGTCCAGATCGATCCCCTTGAGGACCGGTATCGTGTGCGGCCCCTTCGTGAAACTCTTTTTCAGGCCGCGAACCTGCATGATTTCCATTTTATCTGTTTCCGTTAATTGCCGTTTTCTAAAAATTCAAGTTCAATTTTTTCAGTATCGCAAATTTCAGTATAGCGAAAAACAGAAAAGAACTCAAGAGGAAAACCCCAAAAAATGGAAGTTCTTTTGCAGAAATTCCAAACACAAAGTCCCTCACGGTCAGAAAAGCGCGATTTGAGAGGCCGACCGATCGCTCCGTCCTAAAATCAGACCGTCCTTTGGAGCTGCCCCTCGAGCTGACGGAGGAGTTCATTTACGTTCGAAAGCGAAGTCCCCGTCTGGAGCTGAAAATCACGCAGACGCCATTCCTCCACCTTTTTCTGTGCGGAAATGACGGTAGTGTGACTGACACACCCAAAAGCCTGACAGATCTCGGCAAGCGGTTTTCGCGTGAATTTTCGTGCCAGCCACATTGCAAGCATTCGCGGCTGTGAGACTTTCCGCGTTCGCAGACCGGAGGAAAGAAGCCCGACCTCGATCTCGAACCGAGCCGCAACGTACCGCTTGATCGTATCGATCGAGATCCGTTTCCCTTGATGATGGACCAAGTCTTCCATCAGCTCCTGGACCAGCTCTTTTCGGTTTCGTTCCGTACTGGTCACGTGCTGCGTGAGATCCAGCTGCGTGCGGAGACGCATTTCAAGCGAGTTGAGTATTCCGAAGATCTGACGGACATCACCTCCAGTGTGCTGCGCGGCAAGTGCCTGACGGGCAGACTCTGCAAGCGGAAGGTCACGGCGAGCCGTTTCCGAATCAAGGAGCTGGAGCAGGACGTCGTAGGACGGTTCATTCAAAACGGCAGAGTATCCGCCCCGCAGATTGGAACAGATCTCCAGACCAAGTTCCTCCAGCTCTTCCAGCGGTCGGTCGGCGGCAAAAACGATCTGCTTTCCCTGCCGGATCCGATGGTAAAAAATGTTCTGCAGTTCGGAAAGGGACCCCTTTTTGTTCAGCAGAAACTGCAAATTGTCCAAGAGCAGGACGTCACACTGGCGGTACGTGTTGCGGAAGTCGTTTTTCTTGCCTGCGTCCCGAAGACTGGCGACAAATTCGTTCACAAATTCCTCTGCCGTTCGGTAGACCACATGGAAACCGCTGGCAAGTGCGGAATGGGAAATGGCCTCAAGAAGGTGCGATTTGCCGACGCCGGTCTTTCCCGAAATGAGTGCCGGAGAGAGGATTCCTGGTGTCCGCGTAATGTCGCGTGCCAGTGTGTATGCCAGCCTGTTGGACGCACCCATGACGAACGTGGAGAAATTCAGTTTTCGCGGCTGAACAGACTGCGGAGTCTGCGCTGTGTTCATACCGAAAGGCGGCACATTTTTTACCGAAGGACCTGACTGTGGAGCTTTTTGCCGTACCGTCTGCTGCCGAACGTCTTCTTCCGTCGAAAATTTCATGACGTTCGCCATCAGTGTCTGAAGCCGGGAACCGCCCGGATGCAAAGTTCGGACCGTAGCTGTGAGGGATTCCGTCGAAACTTCCGTTTTCCCGTCGCGTTCGGATGCCGGCTGTGCTGCCGGCTGTGCCGTCCTGGCAGGTTCAGGATTCGGCGGAGTTTCATTTTTCAGTTTGGAATGCGTACATTCAGACGCTGCAGACAGAACGCTGAAACCCGAGAAGCGCGGCATCGTACCGTCCGCGTACATTTCTTCCATCTGAAGGAAAAAATCATCCATCGTGGCGATCGAGACCGTATTTTTCGAGCCGGTTTCTTGCCGTTTGGGGGTTGACTCAGAGACGCGGGAGGTGTTTCGGGAACACTTGCCGGATCGCACCTTTCCGTCTTTTTTCGCCGTTTCCGTTTTGCCGGATACCGTATTTCCAGTTTTTCGCTGCGTTGGGGACTTTGCTTCGTTTTTTGAGACGGCAGCACGATCTCCTTTTTTTCTTTTGGTGCCGGCTCTTCCCGTTTCAGAGCTCCCGGCGCCGGTGACGCATGCGGAGCCGTCGGCGTTTTTCGTGTTGGAGGCGTTTTTCTTATCAGAAGTGTTTTTCGTGTTGGAAACTGTGTCCCTACGAGAATCGTCCGAAGTGAGAAAAGCCAGCACTTCCTGAAGATCTGCCTGACGAACATTATGGAGGATCTCGGCGGAATTCTGTTTGCGCAGCTTTAGACGCTCGGCCGTCGAGAGCGACGCGGTACTCTTCGGGACCATTTGCGAACAGGGAACCTGCTGCCGCTGAGTACGTGTTTCCCGTTTTGCGGAACGGTTTCCCGTTTTCTTTTTTACTGAACGGGAAGAGACCGCACTTTCAGCGGAGATCTGCATTTCAGGCATTACGGAACTCGGTATTTCAGAGTCAGGAGAGATCTCCGGGATCTGGATCGATCTCTGTTTTGATTTTCGGTCTGATTTTCGGTCTGATTTCTGGCCTGATTTCTGGCCTGATTTCGAATCGAGAGCGGCGCGTGCTTCTTCCCGTGAGCAGATCTGTAGCTTTCCGCGGAAGTTCGGGATCAGAGACTCGGCAGCTTCCTGGAATGTTGGGAGGAAAAACTGTCGGTACCAGTTCAGTACAAAAGGAAGCTCGGCGGTGATGTAAAGCGTGTCCGTACCTTCCCCGCAAAAAATCTGGAGCTGGCCGTCGATCCACATTTGGAAAGACTCCATTCCCAGTTTTTCCTGAAGGAAATTCAAAAATTGGATCTGAATGTTTTCTGCGATTTGGATCACACGAAATCCTTTTGCTGTCAGAACCTTCTTCCTGCGATGGTTCTTTACTCTTTGTGCAAGGAAAAGGGCCGTTCCTCTTCCCGCGTCAATGCCTGCTTTACTTTATTTTACCGAGACAGTCTTCCTGTTTTTTCTATTTTGAACTTCCGCTGCATTTTTAAGGACTCGCTCGTCCCCTAAATGAACAGACCGTTTCGTTGGCGAAAAACAAACGGACCGACTCTTAGTACCATCTCTTAGGCAGTCATTTGGGACTGTCACTTTGGATGGTTTCTATACAATCTCATGAACTTAATTTTAATCGACATTTAAAATTAGTCAAAGAGGCCCTCCCCAAAATTTCTGAAAAAATTTCCATCATTTTCCAAATGTGCCAAATTAAGCCGAAAATTTTGCGGAATCGGTATTTTGTGTTTTTTGGTCAGTTTCGTCAAAACCGAGATCCTGCAGCTGGATTTTTGCAGAAATCCAGTTTTTTTTGCAGAATTTTATTCAGAAATTTCTTTAGGGCGTGCTTTTTTGTGCGGTACACCGTTTGCGTTCGTCCACACCGTTTTGCGTTCGTCCACACCGTTTTGCGTTCGTCCACACATTGCCCTCGTAAAAATTTCTTTTTGGTTTGAAATTCTGGATCGTATTTTGGGAAAAATCTGTGGGACGGTTAAAAAGTTAAACGCGGTATGCGGTTTGCTCTTCCGAAGTGAAAGAGAAGCTCTTCCGGCGTGCATCGGTACGTTTCCTTCAGGGCTTCGACCCAGTCTTTGCCGTCCTTGATACTGTCGAGAAATTCCTTGAATCCATGAGGATTCTGCTTGAGCATGAACTGGACCAGTCCGCTGGCGACACCATACTGCCACGCTTCCAAAGGCCCGGCACTCTGCATGAGTCCGCCGACCGAGCCGGTTTGCCGCATCTGGTTCAGTCCGCTTCGCTGTTTGAGAGCGGCCTGTCGGTCTGCCGGTACGATGACGGCAGGCATGGTGTCCGCGATCCCCTCTTCCAGCCAGAGCGGGAGGCTTTGCCGTGCGCGGTAGCGGTGCATGAAACCGTGAGTCGATTCATGGACCAGGACGCCGATGAAACGCCATCGTTCTGCCATGGTGGAAATGTTGCCGTAGAAGAGAGAGATCAGGACGTTTCCATCGCTCGACATATGAGCCAATCCGCTTGCCCCAGTGAATTTGTTTGCCGTCGCTCCGAAAAATTCCTGTTCGAAACGGAGAAAATCCTGCTGGAACGCGAATGCGCAAACGATGCACTTTCCATGCCAGACACGTGAGCCTTTGGGAAACTCAAACATTTCGCACAGTCGGGCGAACATCGCCTCGAGGTACTTCATGCACTCCAGCGCGATCGGTTTCGGGGCGTCTGTCAGATAGAAAAAATGCTCCGATTCGTAGTAGACCGTGCGCGGGAATTTTGCCTTGATCTCCTCAAGGTACTTTTTCTGCTTTTCGATCTCCGTTTCGATCTGCGTTTCCGTCAGTTCCGGCCAGCGCCAGATCCCCGTCTGCTCGAAGTACGCTCGGCGGTCGCGTTCCTTTTCTTCTGGAGTCCGAGTATCTTCCGGCTCTGCCTCTTTCTTTGCATTCCGTTTGCTTTTGGTCCTAGAGGACTTTCCGGAACGGGATCCGGATGCAGAGGATTTCCCGGAGTCTTTTTTTCTGGTTTTCACGCCAGATTTTTGATCGTTTCTTTCGTCGTCTTCCCGGTCTGTTTTGCTATCAGGTCTCTTTTTCGGGGAACTTGAGCCAGAGGCGGAACCTTTCTTTTTCTCCCCATTTTTACTTGAGGAGCGGGTCGCTGAGCTGCGTTTTTTTGATTTTGAAACGCGGCCGGCGTCCGCGTCATCGGACTCGTCATCGGAAACGGCGTCATCAGATTCGTCATCGAGATCCGCATTTTCAAAATTGGTCATGCGAAAGTCAAACACTTCCTCAGGATCATCATCGCTGCCGGTTTCACGGGCTGAGTCTGTTTCTTCTGTTTCTTCTGTTTCTTCTATTTCGTCTTCAGACATTTCAGCCATCAGACGCCGTGCCGAATTTCTTTCTGCGTGTGATCGCGCTTCGCTTGAAACCGGGAGACCGGAGAGGAAGAGGAGCGCACAAACAAGCAAAAGAAGGGATCGGGACCATCGGTTCGAGGAAAGGGAAAGTCTCATTTTTCACCTCATCGTGAAAATCGGAAGCATAAAAAAACGCACTGAACACATCCATTATATTCGACCGTGAAAAAAATGCAAGTACCGAAAGTGTGAAAATCCTAAAAAGTTGCATGAACGGCAGGTTTGGAAGTTCAGAATGGAGGGAGAAAAGGCTCTGAAAAGACACAGCTGCGGGATAGAGTGCCCTAAAAAACGGCAGAGAACGAGATCGCACTCTGCCGTTTCATGAGAAAATGTCAGCGTTTCTTTTTCTTGCCGGTTTTGGATCTCACGGAACGTTTCTTCGGCTTTTCGTCAAGCTCTGGAAGCGGTTCGTCCTCGAAAACGAAAACACTCCCCGCGAGATTGCGGAACGTTTCGTCCGAGAGATCGAAATCTTCGCCGTCGTCGGGAAATTCTTCATCTTCCGTGTCGTCTTCATCCGCAAAAACGTACTCTTCCGGCAGTTCGTCCATGGACGAGATATTCAGTTCGGCCAAGAATTCTGCGTTTCCGTCCTGCTCCAGAAGCGTTCGGTCTTCCGCATTCAGCTGGTCAAGCTCGGTTTGGATCTTGTTCGCGTAGTATTCCTGGGCGGTGCTCCATTCCAGAAGCTCGCGCTGACGTTCTTCTTCCTGAGCCGCCAGTTTCGCCTGTCGAGTCGTTTCGCTGAGTTTCGAGTCGATGTCATCGCGCTGATCGTCTTTTTCGCGCTTGCGGAAGTAAAGTTTGATCGGCACTTCGCCATAGTCGAGCTGATCGCGCAGGACGCTCAGCAGGTATCGGCGGTACGTCGGCGGAAACATATCCGGATTGTTGCAGAACAGGACGATCGTTGGGGGCAGGGTACCTACCTGCGTTGCGTAGTAGATTTTCGGGCGGCTCAGACGGTAGAGCGGCGGCGGATTGTACGTGAGCGCAGCACGGACGAGACGGTTCAGTTTGCTCGTCGAGACACGTGCATTCGCCTGTTTGTAGAGCATCATCGCGTGATGGAGAAGAAGTTTCACGTTCTTGCCGGTCTGACCGGTGATGAACGCGATCGGCACGTGCCACATGGTCGGGAACGTGTCGCGGAGGTAGTCCGCCCAGACCTGTGTTTCCATGTGTTCGCGCATCAAGTCCCATTTATTCACGACGAAAATGCACGGTTTGTTCTGCTCCATGATGTAGCCGACGAGCTGTTTGTCCACTTTGCTGATCTGGACGGAACTGTCGAAGAACATGAGCGTCACGTCTGCGAACCGGATGCTTCTCTGTGCGCGGTGCGTGCCGTAGTAGTCGATGTTCGTGCGCACGCTTACTCGGCGGCGGAAGCCCGGCGTGTCGACGGCGATGAAGGATTTTCCGTCCAGCTCGAATTTGACGTTGACGCTGTCGCGTGTCGTGCCGGCGACGTTCGAGACGATCATGCGCGGGAATTTCACCAGTGTGTTGACGAACGTGCTCTTTCCGACGTTTCGGCGTCCGACGATGGCGATCTTCATCATGTCGTCAAGCATTTCTTCCGGTTCATCGCTGATCCGGGATTCCTCAGGGAGATGTTCGTAGATGAATTGAAGGAGTTCCTTGCGCCCGCGATTCTCCTTTGCGCTGACGGAGATCAGATCCCAGCCGAAGGAGTAAAAGTCGTTCGCGTGATTTTCAAGACCGATATGGTCTGTTTTATTGACGACACACAGAACGGGGATGCGGAGACGGCGTATTTTGTTGGCGACGTGTTCATCGAGGGAGACGATCCCCTCTTTCGCATCCACGACAAACAGAATGATGTCTGCCATGTCGATGGCGGTCTGGATCTGATGTTCTACGTCGTCCGTGAGGTCATCTGCATCAATGACCCCCATTCCGCCCGTGTCGATGAGGGTAAACTGGAACGGCTGGGGCGCATCGTCTCTGTCGACGTCGATCTCTGCGCTCATCCAGTCGCGCGTCACGCCTGCCGTTGGATCGACGATCGCCATTCTTCGTCCGCAGAGCCAGTTAAAGAGGCTCGATTTTCCAACGTTAGGGCGTCCAACGATAACTACTTTGGGAAGAGTCATGATTTTTTTCCACTTTCTTTCTTGATTTTGTTTTACACTGCGAGTTCCTTATCTCTATTATACACAAAATCCTTTTTTTGCCTAGGGGAGCGGGAAATTTTCCATGATGTTCTTGTAAATTTTTGTGAGTTTAGGCAAATTTTCCATTTTGTTCGCGAAATTTCATGAAATTTTCGGTTTTTTTTGAAATTTTGGGAAAGTTTTGCGTTTTTTTTGAAAATCGCTCTTGCGTATTTTTCCAAAATCGGCTAAACTTTGGTCAGTTTTTATGGGGATGCGTCGGTTGGTGAGTGTGCCGGCGCTTTCCTTTTTTTTGTATTTAGGAGAGCCGAGCGTATGGATTGCGGACCCATTTTGGAACTTGGACGGAATGCCGTTCTGCTGACGCTGACGCTTGCGCTGCCGATTTTGATCTCGGCGGTACTCGTCGGGTTTTTGACGGGGATCTTTCAGGCGCTGACGCAGATCCAGGAACAGACGCTCGCGTTTGTGCCGAAAGTGCTCGTCGTGCTCCTCGTTTTGAGTCTGCTTATGCCGTGGATGCTTTCCACCATGACGGAATTTACGCAGGAAGTCATTCACGGGATCCCGAACACGATCATGCCGTGACGCTTTCCAAGACGGTACTGTATTTCGCTAACTCCTCCCTGAGTCCGAGCCGCAGATTTATGGAAGAGATCCTTTTTCTCAATGCGAGCCATTTCATTCTCATCCTTGCGCGTTTGCTTGCGATGTGCATGACCGCTCCGATTTTTGCGGGAAGGATGGTACCTTTCCGATGGAGGGCTCTTTTTGCCTTTGCGGCTGCGCTCCTTTTGGCGCCGCACCAGATCCCGGAGACTGCGTATTTTCAGAGTCAGCTGGCGTGGACGGATCCTGGATTTCTCGCTGCTTTCGGGGCCGAACTCCTTTTGGGGCTTGCCATGGGGGCGGCTGTGCTTTTCTTTTTTGCCGCTCTCCAGATCGCGGGGGCTGCTGCGGCGTATCTCGGAGGCATCTCGTTCCCTGTGGATGCCGGGATCTCAAATGACGCCGCTCCCGTCACGGCTTCTTTTTTTTACCTCCTGGGGATCGCGGCCGTTTTTGCGTCCGGAGGGCACCTGCTCATTATGGACGCCATTCTGCAGAGTTTCAATGCCTATCCGCCCGGATGCGGGCCGGAGATCCAAAAGATCGCTCAGGAACTCCCCTCGCTGTTTTTCCTCGGTTTTCAGATCGGAGTGCAAATGGCGCTGCCGATACTCACCGTCATACTCACGGCACAGATCGGCCTGGCGATCCTGAATCGCGTGTTTCCGCAGCTCGACGTGTTTGCCGCGGCATTTCCAGTCAGTGTACTGGTCCTCCTTTTCATCCTTTCGCTGACGCTGGGGCTGGCGATCTGCCTCTTTCAGGACTCGTTCGCGGAAGTCTGGAAAGATTTTTTCCCTTTCGGCGTCCCGCGCTGAAGTCCGTTTCCGCTTTTTTTTGATGTTCCGGCCTCATGTCCGAAGAAAAGACTTTTGAACCTACCCCGAGGCATCGGGAAATGATGCGCAGACAGGGCGAGACCGCCTTGAGCCGCGATCTGGTGAATGCCTCCATGCTGTTGGCGGGAATGCTGCTGTTCTGGGGGTTCGGACACTTTCTGGTCAGCGTCCCGCTCCAGTTCGCCGAGAATACTTGGTCGGATGAGCCGTGGCTGCGCATGACGCCGGAACTCTTCATGGAAAAATGGAATGACTGGGTCCTGCTCGCGATATTTTATGTCGTACCGCTTCTCGCCCTGGTCCCGATCGTGACGGCGTTGGTCTCGCTCGTGCAGACGCAGTTTCTCTTCCTTCCCTCTCGGATCGCGCCAAAATGGAAAAACGTCGATCCCGCGAACGGCATGAAACGCATTTTCTCGTGGGATCCCGTGATGGCTGCTGGGTTCGGAATTGCAAAACTCTTCCTAGTCGGCGCGTTTATCGTATGGATGGTCACGCGGCAGATACCTATAATAGGCGCTCTATGTCAGATGGAATTTCAAACCGCGGTCCTGAAAATGCAGAATATCATCCTCGGAACCGGCATGCGTATCGCGTTGGTCCTGTTCCTCCTCGCGGCCGCCGATTACGGATGGCAGTTCTACCGTTACCGCCTGCGTCTCCGAATGACGTACGAGCAGATGAAGGAAGAGATCCGGATCACAGAAGGCGACCAGACCGTGAAGCAGCAGAGGCGAAGAAGAGACTGACCCTCTTTTGTCTCGGATCCTGCCGGAAACAGACCCAAGGCGAAACGCGCACGAAACGCGAAATATGCTTTGACTGGGAAAAATATCGTGAAATTTAAAGAAAACTTCCTCCCCCCTCTTGACAGGATCGTATTTTTACTGTACCATAAAAATTTCATCGTGTTTAACTTTCATTTGAAAATTCAGGAGAATATCATGAAACGAATTCTAATTATGTTCTTGTTTCTGTCCGCGTGCGTCTTGACGGTCCATGCAGGAGAGCAGAAAACTTCCGAAACGGATCCGCCTCCCGAACCGCCGAAACCCGCCGTCCGCAAAGCAGGCGAGCGCATGGTGAAGACCGTCGACGGCATCGAGTACGCCTTCCGCTGGTGTCCTGCGGGTGAGTTCCTGATGGGGAGTCCAGAAGACGAGCCGGGCCGGATCGATGACGAAACGCAGCACCGCGTGACGCTTACGCGTGGTTTCTGGATGCTTGAGACGGAAGTGACGCAAGCGATGTGGGAGAGCGTGATGGGTACGACGCTTGAAGAGCAGGCGCAGAAAATGCTTCATGACGACACGGAGTATGATTGGGGCGGCGTGTTCGGCAAAAAAACGCTTCGTGACCTTTTTGGCTTCCAGCGAGACGAGGATCCGTCAAAAATCCTTGTCGGTGCGGGGGCGGACCGTCCGATGTATTACGTAAGCTGGACGGAATGTGAAGAGTTTTGCCGTAAATTGTCGAGCAAACTTGGGATGACGGTGAGTCTTCCTACAGAGGCGCAGTGGGAATACGCGTGCCGAGCAGG
>SUVI01000024.1 GCA_015062085.1 Planctomycetaceae bacterium | reverse complement strand
GCGCACGATACCATGTCCGTAATCCTTGAACGTTCCTTTTGGCTCATTTTGGTTTTGGCGCTGATCCCGCTCTGGCTCCATTGGAGAAAAGGGCTGACCCGGCAGTCGAAACTCCGTGCATTTTCGATACTGACGCTTCGCTGCGCCTGGTTCATTCTGCTCGTTCTGGCACTCATCGGCCCCGTGGTGACGTGGAAGAATTTCTCGAAATTCGTCGTCTGTGCCGTCGATATGAGCAGCAGTGTCACGGAAGGAAACATTTCGGAACAGCTCCCCGATGCTGAAAAAGTTTCGGACGGCGATCAGTGCATCGTTCTGCCTTTCGCAGAACATCCTGGCAGGCTCCGGAGTCTCGAAACGGCTTTTTTCGACTCGAATTTCGCCTGCGGGAGTTCGGCACTGACGAATCTTTCCTCCGCATTGGGAGCAGCTGCAGCCCTGGCTCCGGAAGATTTCGTGCCGGAAGTGATCCTCTACACAGACGGCATCTCAAATCTTGGGCCTGTCCCGCAGAGTGCCGGAGAAGCCGTTCCGGTCCATTTCGTCCAGCTTCCCTCGCCGTTTGCGGCGGACTCTGACCTCCCCGAAACGTGGATCGAACGTTTTTCGGCTCCGGTCTCGGCCTACGAAGGGGAAGTGGCGGGGATGGATCTTTTCGTCCACGCGACGCATGCTCTGGGCGAGTTGAAGATCGACCTCTACCGAAACGGAGAGCTGGCCGAATCGCAGATGCTCGTTTTTGAAAAACCGGGGGTCCGCGGCGTCCGTTTTCAGGTCTCTGTCACTCCGAGATCCAGCGATTCCGGATCCAGTGAAAAAAGTCCTCTGACGGAATGGAAAGCCGTGATCCATCCGGCAAAAGAATTCGACTCAAGCCCGCAAAATAACGAGATCGCAGCCGTGACGCGCATCGTGCCGCACGAAAAGATCCTTCTGGTGGAGCGTTCCGAAAACCTCGGTGAGCTTCTGCGCGGAGTTCTGAAAAAAGAGTTCATCGAAGTGGAAACGTGCCTCCCGGAAGAAATGCCGGTCTCCGTCGAAGCACTCCAAGCGTACGGGCTGGTGATCCTCTCGAACATTCCGGCTCCGCGCATTCCGGAAGGGGCGCTCTCTGCACTGGAAACCTACGTGTCCGTTCACGGCGGCGGTCTGCTCGTTGCCGGCGGCGACCAGGCATTTACCTCCGGCGGGTATCGCGGTACACCGATGGAAAAACTCCTTCCGGTCTTCTGCCTCGAAAACAAAAACCGTCCGCGTGAAGGTCTGGCCCTCGCGCTGGTCGTGGACCGATCCGGATCGATGCAGGGAGAAGCGATCGCATTGGCGCGCGAAGCAGTGAAGGGGGCTATGAACGTCCTAGGCGAGCAGGATCAGGCTGGCGTGCACATTTACGCGGATACGAGCGGCTGGGTCGTGCCGTTCTGCAGAATGACGGAGAAAAACAAAGCGAACGCATTCCGCGCCATTGACCAGATCACTGCGATCAGCGGCACGAACATGGATCTCGCTCTGGAAAAAGCGGCACGCGCCCTCGCAGACGTCTCGGCAGAACGAAAGCACATCATCGTCATGACCGACGGCATCTCCATTCCTGCAAACTTCATGGCAACGGCTCAAAAAATCCGTGACGCAGGGATCACACTCTCCACCATTGCTCTCGGCGCAGAAGCTGAACCCAACCTGCTTGCAGACATCGCCCAGGTCGGAAACGGAAACGCTTACGTCTGTCTCGACCCGGTATCCATGCCGGAGATCTTCGCTGTGGAAACTGCCTCGGCCGCCAAGATCGGAGTCGTGGAAGGACGCACGCCGGTGAAGCAGCTCTCCTCGATCCCTGGATTCCTGAACTTCGACTTCACGAAAGTCCCGCCCCTTCTCGGGTACGTCCAGACGGCGGCGAAACCGGAATCCCGTGTCATTTTCGCCTCAGGATCCAAGGACAGAACGCAGACCGGCGACCCGATTTTGGCGTGGTGGAGATTCGGACGCGGAAAGGTCGTCGCATTCACCTCCGACATGGAATCGCCGCACTGGCTCCAGACCTGGCGCGGCGGCTGGCCCGATTTCGACCGATTCTGGGGAAGGCTCGTCGCGCACACGATCCGGAAAAACGAAACGAACGATTTCCGCATCCAGACCGCTTGCCGCGGAGACTGGCTCTCCGTTTCCCTCACGCTTCCCAATGACCGAACGCTCGATAGAACGCCGGAATTGAAGATCGACGGAAGCTCGCCCGTTCCGCTTTTGCCCGTCGCACCGGGAGTTTACGGCACGCGGACCAAAATCATTCCGGGACGTAAATACGATCTTCTCCTGACAGCCTCCGTCAATGGCCAGACGCAAACGTGGGCCGCAACGACGGTGCAGACTTTCACGGACGAATTCCTCCCCGACCCGCGATTCGACATGACGGACCGAATGAAGGAGATCGCACAAGAAACGGGCGGAACGCTGGATCCTGTCCCGGCGTCGCTCTTCCCGGCAGGAAGATCAGACGAAAACGCACGTTTTGTCCTTCAGACTCTGCCCGTCTGGCGATTCTTCCTCCTTCTGGCGCTCCTCCTTTGGATGACGGAACTGGGACTTCGGCGTGCGAAAAGCTGAGCGGAGAGACGCAGAAACACACTGAAAAGAAAGAGAAAAAAAGGCACAGTGAACGTGCCCTGACACGAATTTCACGGAAAACACGAAAAGACTCGAAAGATTTAAAATATTTTTGATCGCCTTTTGGTGTATTTCGCATTTTTTCGAGTTTTTCGTGCTTCCTTTCAGTGTCTTTCTGGGAACTCTTCAGTGTCTTTCTGGGAACTCTTCAGTGTCTTTCTGGGAACTCTTCAGTGTCTTTCTGGGAACTCTTCAGTGTCTTCCGTGGTGAAACCGGTACGCAGCTGCGGATGGACCGTCATTTCAGCGCTGACGCGCAAAAGAGACGTACGCCAGACAAAATGCCGTCAGCGCGATGGAGAGCAGAAAGAAAAAAATGTGGCTCAGTTCCCAGAACCCGACCCCTTCGAGAAAGATCCGCGGCAGCGCCTCGATCCCGTGACGAAGCGGATTGGCGAGCATGGCGGTCTGGAATCCTTCCGGCATCGATTCCAGCGGAGTCCCCATCCCGGAGAGCATCGAGAACGGCACGATGACCAGAAAGATCCCGATGAGCGACTGCTGAAGATTCCGCGTCAGGCTGGAAATGAACAGGCCGATCGAAATGGAAGCGGAGAGAAACGTCCCAAGCAGCGCCGCAAGCAGGAACCAGGATCCCTGAAACGGCACCTGAAACCAGAAAAGTGTAAAAACGAGACAAATCGTGATCGGTCCCATCGCGATACAAAACGTCGCGAGTCCCTTAACGAAAAGCAGCTCCCACGTACCGAACGGCGTCATGCGAAGCTGCTCGAAGGTCCCTTCTTCACGTTCCCGGGCAATGGAGAGCGCGCTGATCATCAGGACGTCGATCAGCGTGATGAGCACCAGAAGCGTCGGTACCATAAAGTACTGCATGTTGAAATTCGGATTGTGCCAGCCGCGGGTCTCGACGCGGAATGAGCCGAAATTCGTGCTCCGAGACGTCAGATCGGACGCATAGTCCCGCAGGATCTCCGCAGCATAGAAAAGCGCCATGCCTGCACTGCTCGCGTTTCTTCCGTCGACCAGGACCTGCACTTTCGGCACAGAATGTCCGGAAGCCGCACGCGCAAAATCAGGCGGAATGACGACCGCGAGCTGGATCTTTCGATTCTCCATCCGGGACTTCAGATCCTCTTCCGATTCCAGATCCGGCTGCATCGTGAAAGTGGGAGAGCCGGCGAAGCGCTCTTTCACCTCACGGGACTCTGCGGTCTGCGAGCGATCCAGAACCGCACAGTCCACCTCTTTCAGATCCAGCGTCACGGCATACCCGAGCAGTGCGAGCTGGATGATGGGAGGCACGAAAAGCGACATACGCATTTTCGGACTCTTCACGAGCTGCAGAAGCTCTTTTCTCAGGAGTGCCGCGAGGCGGTACAGAACATTCATGGACAGGATCCTTCCTTTCTCCGTTTCGTGTTCAATGCTCAGGTTCCGATGCTCAGGTTCCGATGCTCAGGTTCCGATGCTCAGGTTCCGATGATCTGCGTTCCGTGCAGGATCCCTGTTCATTTCTTTCCCAATTCCGCCGATCTTTCCGACGCAGCCCGTACCGCCTCGTAAATCGCGGCACGAACTCCGTGGGCTTCCAGTTCACGCATTCCAGCAATCGTCGTACCGGCCGGCGAAGTGACGCGGTCTTTCAAAACTCCGGGGTGCTCACGCGTTTCGAGCACCATGTCCGCAGCCCCTCGCACGGTCTGCGCAGCGAGGATCGTGGCCACATCGCGCGGCAGCCCCATCATGACACCCGCGTCGGAAAGCGCCTCGATCACGAGGTAAATGTACGCAGGTCCAGACCCGGAAAGCCCCGTGACGGCATCCATCACGTGCTCGCCGACGTGGAAACAGCGTCCGACGCTCTTCAAAAGGGCGCAGGTGATCTCAAAATCCTCGTTCGTGACGGTCTCCGACTGGCAGAACGCGATCGCCCCCTGCCCGACGAGACACGGCGTATTCGGCATGACGCGCACTAGATGGGTCTCTTCACCCAGCCCGGCTTCCAGTTTCACAAGCGGGACCCCGGCACAGATGGAGATGATCAAATGCTCCTCTCTGACGCATTCCGCGATCTCTTCCATGACATCCGGAAGGACCTGCGGTTTGACGGCCAGAATGATGACGTCGCAGGAATCCATCACGTCGCAGTTGCAGTCCGTGACCTCGATCCCGGTCAGAGCATGAAACCGTTCCCGGCTTGCTTCGAAGGCGTCCGAGGCCAGCATATTCTCGACCGGCACACCCGCTTTCGCCAAAAACCCCTTTGCAAGTGCCGCAGCCATCTGCCCCGCTCCAATAAAACCGATCCTTTTCGCGATCTGCATGAACTTCCTCGTGCTCTCTCTTTCAATAAAACCTTACGCACAGGATCTAGGAACAAACGAAACAAAGTGTCCCGAGACCGTCTGCGTGTGTGCGACAAAATATACTTCCACATTCTACCTGAAACCCTCAAAAATTCAAGCACGCCCCCCCGAAAATCCGGGAAATTTTGAAATTTCTGAAAAAATTATTGGAAATTTTCAGGAAATTTGAGGAAATTTTGCAAAAATCGCGTTTCAGGCCTTGACGAAATCGGAAAAATATGCAAAGATAGAGATTATTGGAAGGCAATCTTTTTTCCGAAACAGTACCGTCTGCCGCTTCCGACCAAAAATGCACGCCAGACATCCGGAATTTTTTCGCCGGATGCCCGGGGTCGTGTTTTTTTTGTGTTTTTGTATCCGATCGGCAGAAAAACTCCCGGCCAAAAGATCGTCTTGCTTTTTTGCTAAAATCATTTGGAGAATGGAGAAATCATGTCATCAGATATTTTTATGACTCAAAAGGGCTACGACAAACTGCGTGCAGAAGTTCAGCACATGGAACTTGTTGAAATGCCGGTCATTCTGGAGCGGATCGCAACGGCCCGCGCAGAAGGCGATTTGAGCGAAAACGCCGAATATCACGGAGCACGCGAATCTCAAGGACTGCTTCAGGCAAAGATCAACGAGCTGAAGTACAAATTGAGCATGGCGAAGATCGTCGATATGGCCACGCTTCCAAAGGATGAAGTCTGCTTCGGCTGCACGGTGCGCATTCTCGACATGGATTACGATGAAGAAGAGGTCTACACCCTGGTTGGAGCTGGAGAAGAAGACTCCACCGTCGGAAGGATCCTCGTCTCCAGCCCGCTGGCAAAAGGTCTCCTCGGCAAAAAAGTCGATGATGAAGTGGAGATCGAAGTCCCGGCAGGAACGCTGCGGTTCAAGATCCTGGATATTTCATTTGAAGAGTAGGAAAAGGGAGGGAAAAATGAGATCCTGGTACTCCATTCTGAAAAACGCCGCCTTCGCCGCTGCGGTATTCTGCGCCACTTCACCGCTCTTCCTGATGGCTCAGCAGGCGGAAGAGAAAACGGAAGCGAAAGCCTCGCCGTGGGTCATGTCCTACATCATGTTCACGCTTACACTCTGCCTGGGCATCGCGGTCCTGAGCATCCCGACGAAACGGCGCGACAAACCGCGTATGGACGACTAAGTCTCTTTACGCCCAACACATTCCATACAAAAGAGCCGTTCTCATTTGGGGGACGGCTTTTTTGGTGCAGACTGAAGACATAAAAAAAGGACGCGATTCTAAAAATCACGTCCATCGGATGGAGAATAGCGGGTTCGAACCGCTGACCTACTGGCTGCCAGCCAGTCGCTCTCCCAACTGAGCTAATTCCCCGGTTAAGATGTGAGTAAATATACCACATTTCCGGAGAATTGCAAGGGGGACCGACCCGTTTTTTTCAAAAATTTCGCGTTTTCTCAAAATTTCCTTACGGTTCCACTTGTTTCAGTGCTTCAAAGGCCAAGATCCACTCAGCGACCGCCCTCTTTTCGGGTTCCACTTCCAGCCACCTTTCCAGTTTATCAAAATTCTGACCGTCCGGATCTCCTTTTACGTCTTTCATCTTGCGTTCCCAGTCCTCCCAAAATTTCTGGCGGCATTTCTCCATCCGGTTCCAGATCTCAAGATCCGTCAGGCACGTTCCGGTATCGTTCGTTTTCCGGTCTAGGAAGAATTTTGCGTAGGCGATACTGCCAGAATTCAGCTCCATCACTCCGAGCCGGTTCAATGTCGCCTCTGGAAGTCTCATCTCCAAGGGAAAATACTCCTGGCATTTCACGAATTTCTCAACGCATTCATGAAAACGCACAGGATCCACTCCGCGAAGCGCCTCCCACCCTTCCAGCTTCTCAAGCGGCGTTGCCGAAAGTATGCAGAACGTCCCTTCACCTTCACGGAACCACCCCTGCAAATCCTCCGCGGACACTCCGTCGGCGTTCATGCAATAAATCAGTTTTTCCTCGCAGTCTTTCGCAAGCTTCGTCTTATCGGTCCCTTCTCCTGCGATCTTCCATTCAAAACGATCCAGTTCAGATCCGGGCACATTTGCCCAAAATGAAGACAACGAAGACCAAGAAAACAAAGACTGGCCACAAATATAGGAGATCCCAGCAAACGTTTCAAGAAACACGAGTACCCCCAGAATAAAGGACAGCCATCTCGCAAGCCGTCTCGATTTCCGCAGCTTCGCGTTTTCCTGACGCAGACGCTCATTTTGCTGACGTAAAAACTCGTTTTCACGACGCAAGTTTTCATTTGGTTTGGTTTCCATTTTCATTCTCCTTTTGATTTAAGGAACGACTAAATCTCAATGTGCATTTTGACCCATCTTTAAAAATAAAGGACAAATTATCTGATGGATCCAGCTTCCAAGTCTGTGATTGTAAATACTCGCTAGGGGGCCAAGGGGACCTGTAATATTCAATCAACAAAGAAACCTCGATTTTGATCGACTTGCGATCTTCTTTCACTGAAATATTAAACGACTCTATCCGCTGGTCCTCCGAGCTGTATTCTATTTCTCGTGACTGATCGGAGTTACCATCAACAGCAATCGTCACTGTCACTTTTCTTTTCGGTAACCTCCTAGTGACAGCCAATTTCACCGTTCCCGAACACTCAAAAGTCAACAATTTCGGAGGCTTTACGGGTTCCGGTTCCGGTTCCGGTTTCTCTTCCGGCTCGCCTGGATGTTCCTCTTCCGGTGCAGCTTTCGGCGTTTCGCCAGAAGACTCTTCATGCTTCGGCAGACTTTCCTCTTCACCGGGAAGTTGGATCACAAACGTGCTGCTTGGAACAACGCGCTTTTCTTCCCCAGCGAGATCGAGATTCCGCACCAACAGCAGTCCCAGAACCAAAAACAGGAGGATAAAAACGATGAGTTTGAACATGTTTCCCAACGGCGATGCGGAAGTGGCAGGTTCGCACTGCGGTTCCTGCTCTGCGATCTGCCGCAGTTTCTGCTCAAGCTCTTTTATGGACTCATGCGCCAGGATCAGAGAAGGCACGTTCTTCATGTTCTCGAACATCGGGAGGATCTCTTTCTCCACGTCAAACGATTCGAGTGCCTCATGCAGTTTTTCTTTCACTTTCTTCGAACGTTTCTGAAACTGTTCGTCGAAAAGGAAGACGCATTCCTCCCCCGGACGCCCGGAGAGCTGCTGAATGTTCCGAGTGATCAGGATCCCGGGTCGGCGCGCCTCCGGCGTGTTTTTCAGCAGATTGATCACACGAATAAGATTTTTCTCCTTCGCGAAATCGTCTCTGCCGTCTGCCGTGAGCCAGCGGTGATTCCACACACCGGCCCGCGGCGTCAATACGGCAACTTTCATTTTACTTCCCCCACTCCGGCATTTCAGGTTTTTTGGGGTAACCGGAAAGTTTCAGGTCAATTTTGGATCCAGTTCCAATATCGAAAGAGATCCCATCTGAAAGTTTCTCGATAGAGCACACTTTTTCCCCACGATGCAGTTCAAGACCATTCCGAAACATCTTATTTCTTTCGGAAATTCCGACAACCCGGATCGTTACGTCCTGATTCGGGCTCTTTTCAAAGGAAAAGTCTTTGATCCCTTCTCTCGCTCCATCCGCGTGGTCCATCTGGGTCGTGGAACATAATTTACTGTCAATGAATATCTCTACTCTCAAATAGTGCTTCGTGATTCCGTGCCCCCAGCTTACCGTTCCGGTACAGGTGAAAGTTTGCGGAGTAACGAGACGTTCATAAAATTCAGCTGTTTTCTGCACGCGGTCTTTCATTTTCCCGCCGCCGTACTTTTCCATTCGTTCAAGATATTTTTTGCACTCGCCGCCATACCCATTCCGCACTTCCTCATACAGTTCCCGATCCAGACGCTCGATAAAAACAGGCTTCAACTGCGTTTCGACCTTCCGCATTTCCTCCGTCATGACCGCCATCGCATCATTTTGGGCATAGGAGATCGCGATCTCTCCTGCTTCCTTAAAGATCGCGGCGGCCTGTTCGCAATTCTGAATGCATGATTCCGGATCCGCGTTCGTATTCGCGCGGTCCAGCAGTCTGCAAAGTCGATCCGGGAAATCCGTCTTCACGACGTCTCCCCACCGTTCCGGCCCGAAATCCTTCATCAGCTTCTTCACATTTTCGGAAGCCTTCTCCATCGTTTGAGCACTCTGGTAAACGGCAAACGCTTTTATCCATTTACCGTCCATCTCTAGTTTCTCACGCAGGATCTCAGCCTCCTCTTTATGGGTTCCGGGTATCTCCTGAGCCTTCACTTTTTTAAAGTACATTTCCAAAAGTCCTATTTTCTCTGCGGCATTCCTCTTTTGGATCTCTCCCCAAAGCTCCTCCTCAATCCGACTTCCATAATCGGCAACGATCTTGCGAGCTTCTTCAACGTACGTTCCTAACGGATGATACTTGAGGTACTCTTTCGCCAGCGCACACTGTTCCTGCGAGCCTTCCGCAGCTTTCTTTACGCGGCTCCAGCTCGCCCCTTCCGTTCGGTCGGAAATTTCCTGGCGGATCTTCGAAACATTACACAGCAACGGCAGCCGCGACAGTCGCAGAGTCGTCAAAAACTCGTCCACGCCGCGCACTTCCCACGCGACCTCTTCCAGCTGTGCAACCGTCACTTTCGGGTCGTTCAGTTTCCCCTGCCAGACACTCATACGCCAACTTAGCGCAACAGCT
Source organism: Planctomycetaceae bacterium (assembly GCA_015062085.1). The sequence goes on along the minus strand of SUVI01000024.1, from coordinate 22,411 downwards.
GCCGCGATGAAAAATCCGATCAGGCAAACTCCGAACCTGGTCCTAAAGACCTTCCACTGCGTTTTTGACGCAAGCGACTGAAACTCTTTCAACTCACGGTGCCATTCTTCATGGACTGTCGGGATCCGGTTCTTCTGCGCCTTCACCAGATCAAGCAGCTCGCCGGCGGTTTTCCGTCCACAAAACCATTTTAAGGGATTCCATCCGCGGAGAGCCTTCAATTCCTCCGCCATTTTGCGCATGCGCAGCATCTGGATCTGGTCGCACTGATTCGCAAGCCACACGAACGGCTCCACAATGCCAAACGCTTTTGAACCGAGAACCGGTACGAAATCCTCACCATCTTTTCGAGCTTTTCCAAACGCGCTGACCGGGAAAATACGGTAGTTTTCATCTTTCTCATTTTCGCCGTCCGTTAATTGACTTTCCGGATCTTCCGGCATCTTTGTTTTTTCCTTTTGAATGGAAGCCGCCGCCACACGGATCGAGCGAATGATCTGTCCGCAGAATGCGACTCGCGGCAGAGCACAAAACTCTTCCAGCTTTCGGAATTCGCCTTCCGGATCATTGAAATCGATCTCAGAGTATTTATCCCAGCGCGAGAAGATCAGCGCGACAGGCATCGACCCCAGCTCCATCACCCGTTTTCCTTTCAATGTACTGAAAAAACCATCCAGAGCCTGAACCATTTGCTCAGCACGGAAAGTATCGTCCTCTTCTTGAAAAGTATCGACCACGAAAACGAGTCCATCGTACTTTGAAAAACGTTCATTGAAAAGGGACGTTAGGGAATCCGGATCATTCAAGTGTTCAAGATTGATGTGCTCTCCAGAGTAATCCTCCATCGCCACGACGAAATCACCGCGTTCGACGCTCCCCATCTCAAAATCAAGCATCAGCCGATTTTCTTCAATCACGTTCGTCGCGTCCGGTTTTTCTCCATTTTCCAGTTTCTGAATGACAGCATCCAGCCGTTCCAGTCCGACCTGGTAGTTTTTCACTTTGCGGAGCTTTTCATCAAATTTCTGCTGTTTCTCTTCCTCTGTGGTCAACGAGCGTTTGTCGCGCAGGAGGGTACTCTTGAATCGTCCCTGCGCGTCTCCGTCCCGATTTTGCGCGAGCTGCGCCAAAATGCAGCTTTTCCCCGTCTGCGTCGTTCCAATAAGCGCAAACCGATAGGAAAGCCGTTTCTGTCCATTTCCGTCAGTCTTTTTGTTTCTCATCTTTGTGTCCTTTCTTAAAACACCGAAACTCTCATTCCACATCGGGTCCAAGTTCTTTCTGCCGTTTCCAAAAGCTCAGGATATTGCCCCCGAAAGGAACCGTCCGCCCATTCCTTCGCGTTCTGCGCCCAATGAACAGTCCGACTATCGCAAGAACCGTCAGCACTCCTACCCCTTTCCAGGTCAGAAAAAATGACGCACACCAATTCCAGAACCTCGAAAGTGTCTCACCAAAACCTTCCGCCGTTCCTTCCAGAGTTCCCGCCGCGATTCCGGAAACGACCTCTACACCGAACTTCGCGATTTTCGCAGCACCGTCCGCAAGCCACTCTGCTGAGTCGTTCAGGTACTCTTCCGGAGTCAGCAGCAATGCGGTCAACGCTCCTCCGCCGACCCAGATTTTCCAGTTCGGCCGAATGTGTTTCTCCCAAAATCGGACTCCCGCCGTCCCGTAGCGATGAAAGAAACTCCCAAAATCATCCAGCGAGAGCCTTCGCATTCCGTCAGGAGTCGTGATTTTCCCAGCCCGAATCAGATTCTGCACGTTCACAGCATCCGGCACCAGCGACGGATGAAGCCCCAACGCGCACAGAGTCTTTCCGTCTGCCGCGTTCAAAAGCTCACGCCGTACGAGCAGATCCATCGGCACTTCATCTACATTTCGGACCCCGCGCGAAGCCAAAAATACCATCTCCTGCGTCGGAGCGTCCAGTTTCCGGACCACCTGAAGCGTCGCCGGATCCGCGTTTCGAAACAGATCTCCCAGCTCGTCCGACATTCTCCGAGCATACGCAGCCTCATCGAGAAACTTGCCTTTTTCCATCAGTACTTCCCGCGCATTTCTGCGGATGTGCGCGTCCGGCACAAAGTCGTCCATTTGACGAAACGGAACGTTCTCCGCGGCTTTCCCTGTCTTCCGAAGCGCTTTACTCAAACCGCGCCACTGTGCCTGCGCCGCCGAAGGCCCAAACAGACCAAGACTGCTCCAAACAGAAAGAAAAACGATCAGACACAGACCTTTCGCAATACTGCGTTTGCCAATATCTCTCATTTTCTTCACTTTCTCCTCTTTCACGGACACATTCCCCACCACGATGACAGCTCCGACTTCCAAAGCGTCTCTTCCGACAAACCAGCACGCAAGGTCTGGTATGTCTGGTGGATCTCCCTCAAACGTTTTACCATTTCTTTTTGGTCCTTCGCGTGTTTCACCAGCGACGAAGCCGCCTCGATCCCCTTTGAAATGACGAAAGATGCCGCACCATCTCCCGCGACACGCTCCACGCCGCGCGCAATATCGACCTGCATCACGACTCTTCGATCCCCGCGCATGAAGATCCTCGCATCCAGGCCCGTCATATTCTTGAACGAATTGCAGCCGAGTTTGGAATTCTTGAACGCCAAACGCACGCAGTCCGTAATGTTCGCGTTTACCTTCAAGAGTTTGTGCATTTCCGCACGCGCATTCCATAAAATATCCATGCCGCTTCGCAGTGAAAGCGCCTTTTTTCCCCCATGCTTCATCAGCTCTTTCTGCGTTTTGCGAGTCAAATTACGCATGCCGATCTTCACACCCCGCTTAACTGCGACTTTCGCGCCAACTTTAGCTGCTCCTTTTACTCCCGCCTTAGCCGCTGCCACACCTCCCGCCAACGGTGCAGCCGCTCCGCCGGTAGACACAGTCACGACGCCAGATACAAGGTCTGGGATCAAAAAGGCAGTATCGATCCCCGCACAGACCCAATCTTCCCCCTGCACACGCCGGCCATCCATCATCTTTTCCACCAAGCGAGAAATATCGCCCCCCGGAATGAAATCCACGGCCGACACGACCTCCTCTAGGCGGAACGGCTCTTCTTTCAACAGTACGGCATCGCTGAGACGACTCCAGTACATGACTTCCTCATGTGCGGCCCAGCCAAGATTCCCAAGATAAATGACGCCTTTCCGCACATTTTCATCATCCAGCGCACGATTCAAAAACGCCGCGAGATCAGGATACGCTTCCTCCCGGATCTGAAAGATCGAGTAAAGCTGCTCTTCATCCGCCGCGATCAGCAGATTCGCAAGCCGTTCGCGAGCATTTCGTGTTTTGGGATCTTCCGGCTCTCCTTCTTTCAGGAACGCTCTATGCGTCAGCAGAAAAGAACCGCCGTTTCCCACACGCAAATAGATCTTCTCGACCTTCTCCGGTGAAAAAAGCGGCAGGAACGTCCACAAATTCTCATCCGAAACGAAATCCAAAAGCACGTTCAAGTACACCTGGTCCCTCTTCTGCATCTCATCTCCCTCTTTCGACGTCTCACCAGCTTTCGACTTCTCTGCCTCTTTTTCCGCAAGAGCGATCCGCTCCTCCGCCATTTTCCCGATAACGCGTTCCAATACGATCCAGTACTCCTTAAATCCAGCACGCAAGGCCGGTTCCCTTTGCAGTCCCTCCAGTATCGGTTTCGAAAAAAAGTTCAGCATCATAAACGGCTCGTGACTGTGAAAACTCTCGCTGTCCATCTCCAAATATCGATCCACGAGCCGGAAAAGCCACCACTGATAAATTTCCGCCCTCTTCGGATCCTCCTTCCACACTTCGTCGGCCAACTCAAAAAGCTGCACGAAATCTAAATTCCCCGGAGATCTCTCGTAAAGTTTCAGGATCCTCTCACAAAATTCCGGCCTTTTCAGTATCTCCGTCAATCGGATCGCCTCCTCGGTATCCGAAAAAAAGAGGTACAGCTCCTTTACCGCCTCCGGATTGGACTGGCAGATCGACACCAGATCCCGCGCACATTCCTCCGAATGCTCCAATACACGCAGAACAAGATTCACCAGCTCCGGCGAATCCTCCAACTCACCCATCAACACCGGATCGTTCACCAAAAAAAGAGACTGCCGCAAGTGCTTCTCGAACGCCTCACGATCCAAAAGATACCATTGTGCCAGATCCAACTCCTGCACCAAGTACAGCCCCTCAGCCAACTTGTCCGTCATGCCGCATTCCGTCCAATAATCAAGCACGAACTCTCGCATCTCTTCCAGCTTCGCCTCTGTCAGAATGGACACACTCCTCCCGCCAGACACAGTCCTCCCGCTGACCGATACCGTCTCAGAATGTCCCTCGAAATCGCCCATCAGGAGCCAAGCTCCGGCAAAAAATAAAGAAATGACCGTTCCGACCGTTAAAATTTTCGTCATTCTCTCCCCCTCACGGCTCCGCTTTGGATAAACAGGCACATTTACCCCTCTAACCAATAAAACGTTTCACTGTTACAGAAAGCATGCAAAAATTACAAAATTTTCCAAATCTGTTTCAAATTATACGATTTTAAAATAGACTGTCAAGTGAAAATACGGGGGGGGGCAATTTTCAAAAGATTTTACTTCAATATAGATAAGGTTTAACGATTAAGAAAAATAAAAAACTTAAAACCGTCAAAATTTCCATAAAAAAAGGACGCAATCTGAATGATCACGTCCTTCGGATGGAGAATAGCGGGTTCGAACCGCTGACCTACTGGCTGCCAGCCAGTCGCTCTCCCAACTGAGCTAATTCCCCAATCAAGATAGAAATAAGTATACCACATTCCCCAAAAATTACAAGGGGGGGAAATCCTATTTTTTAAAAAATTTACAGGATTTTTGCCATTTCCGGGCAGTCGCGCTCAACATTACCCTATTTTGAATTTTACAAATGGAGCAGTTCAATAAATTTATGCAAACAGATCCTTGGGGTTTTAGGTTCACTTTCAAGAAATCGAAAATTCACATATTTCTATCAAACATACTCCATCTGTTGGAAATCACTTTCTATTTACCTCGGCTCTTTTAGAAGCATCCAAAAGCGATCTCTTGGAAAAAATCTCGTATCCATCTCTGGAACGAGCACAGAAAATTGCTGAAGTTTTCGTGTGTGTGTCTACAAAAAAAGGGATACGCAAACCGCATCCCACACGAAGGCCTTCAGCTGCCCACACACTTAGACACGCGCGTATCCCAAATATATTTTAGGGACCGCTTCTACCAAGTGTGTAGTCAGTCAGTATGTGCATCGACGCCATCCGACATTGAAAAAAGAGGCGTTTCCAGGAAAATGAAAACGCACCCCGGAGCTTGCGCCCGAAAATTGCTGAAGTTCTCGTGTGGTACAAGCAAGTGAGATCTCTCGCGAAATCTCAACTATACATAGTCTAACCCATCTTGGACACTTTGTCAAGGGGGAACATAAAAATTTTCCAATATTTCCAGTCAAAATCTCCCAAAATGAAAAAACTCTCCGTCCCCAGAGAGTCTTTCCAAAAATGAAAGGCTTGGGAAAAGCCGGTGTCTATCGAATATTGATATTTCCACTGGAATTGCCAGACCTGACCTTGCGAATATTGATATTTCCGCCGGAATTACCAGATTCGCCATCCCCTTCGATCATGTATTTTTGAGCGATCTCGCGGTATTCCGATTCGCCGACCTGACGCATCTCCAGTTTCGCTTTGTTTCCAGCGTCATCCACGACGGCCTTTCGGCCATTTTTCCCCAAAACAAAATTATCAGCGACGTATTCGCCATACCCTTTCACGACCTTCGGCTCATAGCCAAGGATCACAATGCCGTCCGAACGGCTCTCACCGCGAACACGCTGATCCACGACCTTCGTAATTTCATCATTACGGTCATACACCAAGACGCGAAGCGCACCGCCGCCATCATTATCGATGATCAAGAGGCCATTATAAGTATCCCCTTCCAACTGCCAAGCGGTTTCATAAATTCCGATCTCTTGCGCAAAAGCCGAAGAACAGAACATCACGAGGGTCATAAATACTGCAACTGCAAACTTTTTCATTTTATCATCCTTTCTGCCAAGATCTCCAAAGTTTGATCAAATAAAACTTTCGACAAATCGGCATTTCATTCTTGAGATCCAGATACATTTTATGTATCTTTTCACAAATCAGTTTCAAAGATCGAATTTACAAAATCCTAAAGACGCCAACACACGACATACGTTCGAGTTACAGACAGAGCATAGAACTTTTCGCAGAATATACTCTGTCTGTAGGAAACTCAAACCTTTATCTTAATCAACGCGGAAGATCAGGATCGCGTAAAAGGCGTCATCGTGTGACATGCGGTAGCCGCTGACCTTGCATTTGAACTCGCCGGTCCATTTCGGAGCCACTTGGGCAACCGCGATATTTTTGGAATCATTGTCCTCTTCAACAAGATTGTCGTTTTCATCATAGACCTGAAGGTCAAGATCCTGAACGCGTTCGTCATCACCGACAGCCACGACGACATAGGATGAACCGGACGCAAGTCTTGCGGTGTAAGTGCTGGCGCCGCCCTTTTCCAAGTCAGAAATGTTCATATGCAGCAGCTGCGCACCTTTTTCTTCCAGCGCCATAGCCACAACAACCGAATTTTTCAAAATCGGAACCGAGGAAACCTGCGCCTGACAGAAATTCACACCAGCCATCAAAACAAACATTGCGGCAAAACAAACGGACAAAAACTTCGCTTTCATCACGAACTCCTTGTAAGAGTAAAGAAAACCTCAAATGAAAATGCACGTTCCCCAAAAGAATGTAATCAAAAAATTACTGAAGAACTAATGCAAAACGAAAAATCGAAATCATTACTGAATTCTCAATTACACATAATTTAGCACATTTCGATATTTTGTCAATAGGGGGGCTGGCAAAAAAAACACTTTTTTTTAAAAAAAACACAAAAAAACGAAAAAACTCTCTGTCATCAGAGAGTCCTTCCGTTTTCTTCACAAAATCGCGCTTTTCACTCAGTGCGTCATATCATGCACGCCGTCCGGACGGAACTGGTCCATCGTCGTGGAAGGAGTCGGATTCACGACATCGTCCATCTTCTCATGCTGCGTCGCCTTAATGTCCTCCGACGTCGGTTTTCCTACGTAGATCAACACTTTTGCCGGACACTTTTCGACCACCATCCCCAAAACGTCTCCCCCCTGATAGTGTTCGTAATCGATCGTCGGCAAATTGGTCCCCATCATGGAAATCTCCGTGTTGCTCTTCTGACACATTCCGCAGCCAATGCACCCGACGTCACAGACCGCTTTGACGTCCGTTCCTTTTTCTTTATTGGAACACGCGACGGCAAGGACCTGCGATTGACGGAACGGAATGATCGAAATGATATTGCGCGGACAGACCGTCTCACACTTTCTGCATCCAACACAGAGATGGTAACGAATGCGTGCCAGCCCGTCCTCAATGACGATCGCGTCGTTCGGACACGCCCGCATACAGTCCCCATAACCAAGACAGCCGTAAGTACAATCCTGGATCCCGGAGACCAGATTCGCAGCCGCACAACTCTTTTCACCAGCGTACTCCTGACAGCCGTGCCGCTCACTGCGATGCGCCCGGCAGTGAACGATCGCACGATACGGAAACGTCTCCGCTGCCGCACAGCCAAGGATCTTCGCGATGAGTGTGTTCGCCTCTTTATTGCACTGCGTACACGCCCCGGCTTGCGCACTCCCCATTACCAGCTGAGCCGCGTACTCACCACAGCCCGCGAAACCGCAAGCGCCGCAGTTCGCTCCGGGAAGGACCTCCAGCAGCTGCTCTATCTTCGGATCCACCTCCACACGAAACGCCACATTCGCCCAGCCAAGGATCCAACCCATGACGACAGCAAGAAGCAGCATCACGCCAACAGCAACGAGTATCGAAACGACGGTAATGGTCATGAAAAAACCCCGATATTGGTTTTGGTAAAACGGAAATCAAGTACCCTGCCAGACCAACGGCCTCACTCCTCAAAGAGCTTCATCAGCGCGTCGGCAAAAAGCGACATTCCGAAACGATCCGGATGATTGATATTGTTCATCATCAGCGTCGAATACGGGATCCCCTGCCGATACAGCTGACCGTAGTAAAACGACGCGTCGGCAAGCGCGATGCCGTGCTTCTTCGCAAACGCTCGCAGACCTTGCACGTATGGACGCGGATCCTCATCGATCCCCTTCTCGCTCGAAAGTCCCATCCAGTCCGCACGGACATAATGCGGCGTACAAATGATCCACTCCATCCCGCGTTCCCGAAAATCCGCAAGGATCTGCGAATAGTCCCCTTCCACGTTCTCCGGCTTCATCCACGAATCGTTGACGAATTCCATCACCACCAGATCCGGCTTCACCTCAAGCACGTGCTCGGTATAGTTTTTCGGACTCCCCGGCGCCGCATTCCGGTAAGAGCGCGTATTGCGTCCGCCCCAGCCTTCATGGATCAGCTCGATCTTCGCATTCGGAAACCGTTCTTGGAGCCGCTCGACGAACTGGCACTGCCATCGGTCCTCCCCCGGAAGGTAACCGCACGCCGTCACACTATCCCCCCACGCCAGAATACGCACCGTCTCGCCGCGCACGAGTTTTCCGTACGTCTGCGGGATCGCGTCCTTCGCTAAAAACATCGGCCGGTACTCGCGGACATCCGAAACCGGGAGAAGTTCCTTTTCCGTCAATCGCTCGATCCTCCCGGAGATCCAGACCGTCGCCAAAAGCTGCGTTTCAGCAGGAATTTCAGGACGCTTCGGATTCGCAACGTGCGGCTCGCCTTGGATCAGCGAAAATGTGCCGTCCGCATTCCGAACGATCGCGTCGATGCGCATTTTTCCGAACTGGTACGAAAGACACACCGGCGTGTTCTGCGCGATTCGGCCCCCTTCCATGCGCCCAAGATTCCCCCACTCGACTTCGAGCCGGTAATCAACGCCCTCTTCAAAAACCGTCGGCTCCGCATCCCCGGAAGGTACGGAAGTCACTCGCAGCGACCCAGGAAGATACGCGTGCCGCACCGTACACTCCTGAGCCTGAACGCCCGCAAGCGGTCTCCCCTTCCGCCACGGCGCCCCAGAGGGAGCAAAAACCGGAAGCGCATCCACCCGCTCATCCGTCACCTGCGTGAGCTGCGCAGGCGCGATCGAAAGCTCCTGACTCCGTCCGCCGTAAGTCACACACACGGACCAGTCGCCCGTCAATTCAAGTTTAGCGATCTCCTCGGAACTCGCAGAGACGGTAAAACTAGCCTCCAGAAACAGAGAGACCGCCAGAAAGAAGAAAACCATCTTCCAAACAGAGCGCCTCCTGAAAGCCAATTTGTGTGCCATGGGAAAACCTCCTTTTCTGCAAAGTGCCTAAAAAAACAGGATCCTTTTCCTATTTCATCTCCCCTGCTGCTTCCGCGACAGGTTCCGCGACAGGTTCCGCGACAGGTTCCGCGACAGGTTCCGCAAGCAGACTCTTCTCGATACCTTTATCAACTCCCGAAAATCCCATGAATGCCATCGCAAGGATCGATGCCGTGATCAGCGCAATGCCGACCCCCTGGAAAGGCTTCGGGACGTCCGCCATGTCCAGCTCCTCACGGATCCCAGCCATGATGGAGATCGCAAGCGTAAACCCCAACCCTCCGCCGATCGAGTAAAGAAGCGCAATGTGCAGCCCCCAGAGCTGGGAAGGATCCTGGAGATTCTTCAGGATCTCAAGGCAGGCAAACAAGATCGCACAGTTCGTCGTGATGAGCGGCAGGTAGACGCCAAACGCTTTGTACAGTGACGGAAAAAACTTTCGGACGTACATTTCGACAAACTGCACGCTTGCCGCGATGACGAAAATGTACACGAGATAGGAAAGGATCGAAAGATCCGGCGCCGGTCCCTCCCCCCCGCACACACTCCAGATCCAGACAGAAAGAGGCGCTTCCGGACGCAGGACGAAGTAAGTGATCGTCCAGCAGAGAAATGAGGCGATCGCCATGACGAACGTGACGGCACACCCCATTCCAAAAGCAGTGCTGAGCTTCCGAGAGACGCCCAAAAACGGACAGATCCCAACGAAGTATTTCAGTACGAAATTATTGATGACGGCCGCGCTGACGACCAGAAGCAGCATTTGAATCAAAAGTTCCATGAAAATCCTCCCGAAAGCTCCGGTTTCAGTTTTCCTTTTCGTGCTGACGCTTGGCTTCGATGAAATTCACCAGCGCCAAAAGCATTCCGAGCGTCAAGAACGCACCAGGCGGCAGAACCATGACGCTCCACGGAGTCCAGACTTCGGGCGGAAGGACCTGAAGACCAAACCACGTTCCCATCCCTAAGATCTCACGCACCGTCGCAATGGAAGTCAGCCCCAGCGTAAAACCGAGCCCCACTCCAAGACCGTCGAAGGCCGAAATAAAAGGTCCCTGGATCGACGCGCAGGCCTCACAGCGCGAAATGATGATACAGTTTACGATGATCAGCGGAATGTACGGTCCCAACTGATTGCTCATTTCAGGCATCTCCGCCGCAAGGAGCCGGTCGACGACCGTCACGAAAGTCGCAATGGTCAACGTGAAGACTAGGATGCGGAGGTGCGGCTGAAGGAGATTTCGGATCAGGCTGATCATGATGTTCGAGCAAAAAAGAACGAACGTCGTCGCAGCCGCCATCGTCAGCGCAGCCTGCACGTTACTCGTGACTGCCAGCGTGGGGCACATTCCAAGCAGAAGCCGGTAGGTCGGATTCTCTGGAATGATCCCATTGAAAAAACGCTGGGAGGCCGAGGGTAAGGAATTTTTATTCATGATTTTATACGCGGTCTGTCGTCAGGAATACAAAACAGTCAGTCGTTTCATTTTGGGAAATGCGTCAGGTCGTCATTTGGGCAAAATCGCCATTTGGGCAAACTCCGAAAAGACGCACGTCCTGCTCATTTTCCAGCCTCAAGCGCCGGAGCACGGTAAAGCTGAACACTTTGGTTCACGATGTCGCAGACAGCCTTCGAGGAGATCGTCGCCCCCGTCACTGCGCGAATATCTTGTGCCCGGACCGGTTCACCCGTCACAACTGCGAGAGGAACGGATGTGCTCTTTCCCGTAAACTGGGAACGGAATGGCTCATCCTCGATAAAATTCCCAAGCCCCGGCGTCTCTTTCTGCTCCAAAACGCAGAGACCGGTCAGCGTCTCCGCATTCCGATCCAGCCCGACGAGCAGTGTAATGACGTCACCGAACCCCTGCCCTTTCCCGGGAAAGATCCAGCCGATGTGCTGCTCATCCGCGTCAAATATCTGAAGGACCGTCGCCAGCTTGCCGTCTGTACCCATGATCGAAAGCTCACGCGTCTTTGCAGGATCCGCCCCCTCAACGAGCAACGGGATCTGCGCAAAAGTCTTCTTTTTCTTGTTCGCCTCGATCTTGCCGCTCAAATTGATTTGAAGCGAAACAAGAATGACGGCGTAAAGAGCCGAAAGGAAGATCACGAGCCATGCCTGGAGCAAATAGCTCGGACGTCTCGTTCTGGTCTCTGGATTGGAAACTGTGGATTCACTCATGATTCAGCCGACAGGCAAAACGCCTGGGAAAATTTGATTTGAAAAATCTGAAAAAACGCCTGCTCAAACGACCGGAAAACACTGCGTCCCGTCCTCTGAAACTACGCTTTGCCGAAAGGCCGGGGGATCGTCACGTGATTCAAAAGCGGGGAAACGGCATTCATCAGCAGGACGGCAAACATCACCCCCTCCGGATAGCCGCTGAAAAGGCGGAATACCATCGTCAGGACACCAACGCCGATCCCGAAGAGCCACTGACCGCCCGGCGTGATCGGATTGGTGACAGGATCCGTCGCGATGAAAAACGCACCGAAAAGGACCGCGCCGTTCGTGAGGTAAAAAAGTCCGCAATAGACCGGGTCCTGATGGATCTTTGAAAGCATCCCGATCAAAAAGACCGCCAGCAGCATCCCGACCGTGACGCGCCATTCGCCGTTTCGCCGTGCGATCAGGTAAAGTCCGCCGATCAGGACCGCCAGTCCGCTCACTTCGCCGAGCGACCCATTGTGAACACCGGCAAAACAGACTTTCAGGACGGAAACCGTATCTTGCGGGAGCTGCGTTTCCGCAAGATCGCCTGATTTGATCTGCACCATCGGAGTCGGCTGGGAAACGATGCCGGAAGCGCCTTCCTCCGTCAACTGGTACGCACCGCCGCCCATGACCGTCGCAAAACAGAGCATCACGAAAGCGCGTCCCACCATTGCGGGATTGAAAATATTGTAGCCGAGGCCGCCGTACGGAGCCTTGCCGACCCCGATCGCTATGAGCGACGCAATGACCGGCACATACCAAGGCGCGTTCCACGGCAGCGAAAGCGCAAGGATCATCCCCGTCACGATCGCAGAATTATCCTCAAGCATCGCACGCCGACCGCGAAACTGCGCAAAAAGCCACTCACACGCAACGCAAGTCAGCACACAAAGCGCGATATGAAAAAGAGCGTGCTCTCGAAAAACGCAAATCGAGACCAGCGCGGCCGGCATCAGAGCCAAAATGACCTGAAGCATCATTCGGCTCGTGGAACGATTGTTGCGGAAAAGATGAGGGGAACTGGCTACTTCAAATTTTTCCATATTCAAACCAAATTCAATGGGTTAATGGATCATCCAACGGGGCTATGGACTGTGAGTAAAGGAAAAACGGTGTCTCTGCGCACTCGGAGATTACTTTTCCTTTGCGCCTTCTGCCTGACGCTGACGCGCAAGCTCCATTTTACCGACGCGGATAAGCTGAATGATCGGGATCTTCGCCGGACAGGAGAAAGAACAGCAGCCGCATTCGATGCACGCCATCGGATGATACTCCTTGAATACGTCCCAGTTTCGCGCACGGGCAGCGTACATCAAACGGGTCGGGATCAGGCGCATGGGACACGCACTCACGCACCGACCGCACCGAATGCAGTTCGTCTCTTTCGCGCGGTCCGTCTCTTCTGAAGAAAGGACGGTGATCCCGCTGGTCCCTTTCGTTACGGGGATCTCAAGCGACCCAACAGCAAAACCCATCATGGGACCGCCAAGCAGGACGCGGCGCGCGTTTTCTTTCAGACCGCCGCAGTGTTCGACCAAAACGCGGATCGGCGTCCCGATCGGCACGAAAATGTTCGCGGGCCGGGCGATCCCGCCGCCGGTCACTGTCACGATACGGTGAGTCAGAGGAAGTTCATGAAGGACCGCCATCGCAATCGAGACCGTCGATCCCACATTCACGACCGTCGCACCGACTTCGATCGGAAGTTTACCGAGCGGGACCTTACGTCCAAGCGCTGCATAGATCAACTGTTTCTCGCCCCCCTGCGGATACTTCGTCTTCATGCGCATCACTCGGATCTCCGGCTCTTTTTCAGCCGCATTTCCTGCAGCTTTTTCAGCCGTTTTTCCTGCAGCTTTTTCAGCCGTTTTTCCTGCGTTCGCGCACTTTTGAGCCTTCAGTTTCTCGATCGCCGCTGAGATCTTTTCAATGGCGTCAGGTTTATTCGCCTCGATGCAGATCACGATCTTCTTCGCATGACACGCTTTCGCAGCAAGCCGCGCTCCGGCGATGACAGAATCCGTCATTTCCAGCATCGCACGATGGTCTGCCGTCAGGTACGGTTCGCACTCGCACCCATTGACCAAAAGCGTGTCGATCGGCTTTTCATCGTTCGGCATGAGCTTCACGTGGATCGGGAACGCGGCGCCCCCCTGCCCCACCAGCCCTGCCATGCGGATCCTCTCGCGAATCAGTTCCGAATCAAAGTCACTCAAGACGAACTCGCCGGGCTCCTTCATTCTGTCAAGAAGCGTCTGCGGATCGAAACCGTCCGCCTGCACACTCTCAATAGCCGCCGGGACGCGCCGTCCATTCGGAAGCGTCACAGAACCGATACGTTTCACCGTCCCCGGCAGCGGCGCCGCGACTGGCACAGAAACGTACCCGGAAGCCTCCGCGACCAACTGTCCGTAAACCAGCTCCCTACGGGCCTCGACGCACACCTTCGCCGGTGCGCCGATGTGCTGAACGAAAGGGATCCTCAATTCCGAAGGGTTCGGAAGGACCTCAATGGGACATTTTTCAGAAAACTCTTTCCCTTCACGCGGGTGGATACCCCCTTTTGAGAAAGTGCTCGTGACGATCTTATCTGTCATTCCTGAACCTCACCAATCTCAAACACATCTGAACGAGCATCATACCGCTCAAAAAACCAGCGGACGCTGCGCACACGGACCCGATCTCGCCGGAAAATATCCCGTTTTCGCACGACAAACAGTACACACACGCACCCACCGCACATAAAAGCGGAAAAATGAAGACCGCAAAACTGGCCAAAACCATCTGCGGAGGCGTGAGAGAAACAGAACTCTGTCCCATTGCCTCAAATTTGCGCATCTCCTCATTCATTTTCCCGCGTGTCGGGCACTCCTGAAGCGGACATGCCGAACAAGGATCGGAACTCCGCTCACTGACACAGTCTTCCGGACAGGAACTCCATCCCGGAAACGTCTCCAAGCTCCAAAACTCAGGATCCGCTCCTCCGGTCCGATCCCATGGATCTCGCTGATGATCTTCTAGATCCTTTGAGCTCATTTCGTTCCTCACGTTCTTAATAGGAATGTACGCACACACTGGAAAGCGGCACAGTGGCACAATAAATCCTATTTTGCAAATTTTCAACTTTCTGTCAAGGACCCACAAGCCGAATTTTCACAATTCTTTAAGAAATTTTCAATTTTTTTCCAAGTTTCTTCACTCTAAGAAAAGGGAACAGAATTTACCTTAAAAAAACTAATAAAATGCAGGGATCCCGCTGTATTTCTAAAACTTAAAATCAACGCAAAATCCCCCCCTCAAAAAAAACGCCGGCAAGTCAAACTCGCCGGCCATCCAAAATCACTCGTGCACGTTCCAACACATGACTCAGTTCGAGCCGATCTCCATCGCGATCGCTTTGTCCGCAATGTCGTGACGGCACCACGCACGTTCCCAACGGATCTTACGGACCGCTTCGTACGCATTCTTCTTCGCCAGCGCGATACTGTCGCCGAATGCGGTGACCGTCAAAACGCGTCCGCCGGCATTCACGACTTCACCGCGGTCATTGACCTTCGTGCCGCTGTGGAAGACCTTCACATCCGGCATCTTCGCCACTTCTTCCAGCCCGCTGATCGGGAAACCGTACTCAGACTTTCCGGGGTAACCATCCGACGCCATCACGACGCCGACCGTCGGACGCGGATCCCACTCGACCGTGCCGATCTTGTCCAGCTTCCGGTCGATCGTCGCTTCCATGATATCCACGATGTCCGTCTTCAGACGCATGAGCAGCGGCTGGCATTCCGGATCGCCGAACCGAGTATTGTACTCAAGGACCTTCACGCCCTGCCGTCCGATCATCAGACCAGCGTAGAGCACTCCGGAGAACGGGCACTCCATCCGGTTCATGACGTGAACGGTACGGACCAAAATGTTTTCTTCGATCCAGTGGAGCATCTTCTCATCCACCAGCGGAGCCGGGCAATACGCCCCCATGCCGCCAGTGTTCGGTCCTTTGTCGCCGTCCCAAGCCGCTTTGTGGTCCTGACAGGGGGGAAGCGTCAGGATCGTCTTGCCGTCCGTAATGGCCAAAACGCTCGCTTCCTGACCGTCGAGTTTTTCTTCGATGACCAGTTTCGCGCCGGCCTGGCCAAATTTCTGGTCGATCGTCATTTCCTGGACCGCCTGGAGAGCCTCTTCGCGATTCTTGCAAACGTAAACTCCCTTGCCGGCCGCCAGACCGTCCGCCTTCACGACGACCGGGATGTCGTCACGGTTCCGCAGATAGTCCATCGCAGCATCCGCATCCGTAAACGTCGCAAAATCTGCCGTCGGGATCAAACCCGTTTTCAGCATATTTTTGCAGAAGATCTTGCTTCCTTCAAGCTGAGCCGCGGCTTTGGACGGACCGAAAACTCGCAGGCCTTCCGAACGGAGCGCATCGACGATTCCCGCGCAAAGCGGCTGTTCCGGTCCAACGGCGATCAGTTCCACGTTATTCTGTTTTGCGAACTGGATCACTTTCTGGAAATCCAGCGGATCGATCGCGATATTCTCCGCATCGAAGAACGTCCCGACATTTCCGGGAGCCACAAAAACTCGGTCCACACGGGGACTCTGGGAAATTTTCCATGCCAAAGCATGCTCACGACCGCCGCCGCCAATCACCAAAACTTTCATACGGAACTCCTTACGGACTCAAAAAAATTTCAAAAAATCGACTTCGATTTTCCTATTTTAGCACTTTTCGCAAATTTTACCAGTGGGGGGCACGAAAGTTTCCCGCAATTTTGAAGATCTTCCGAAAATTCATCCAGTTCACCCCGAGTTCACCCCGAGTTCACCCCGAGTTCACCCCAAGTCCACCCCGAGTTCACCCCGAGTTCACCCCAAGTTCACCCCAAGTTCACCCCAAGTTCACCCCAAGTTCACCCCAAGTTCATTCCAAGTTCACCCCAAGTTCATTCCAAGTTCACCCCGAGTTCACCCCAAGTTCCCCCGAATGCGCCCCGGATGCCCCCCTTTTCCGCGTTTCTGTCCCGCGGATCATCAGCACTCCCACCGTTCCTTCATGAAACGAAGCGCGTCGGTCATGAGCTGCGTTTCGGAAACGTACATTTTCCGCCAGATCTTCGTCGCGGCGGCGATCTTCGGAAGCGCGCAGCCGAACGCTTCGATGCAGAGCGTTTCATCGTACCCCATCGCCTTCAGAGGTCCGAAGACCTGCTCCCACGGAATATTCCCCTCGCTCGGCGTGCTGCGGTCATTGGCGGAAATGTGGACGTGGACCAGTTCTTCCGGCGTGAGGAGTTCCAGGGCCTTCGCCATGCTCTTTTCCTCGATATTTGCGTGAAATGTGTCGAACATCAGACGGTAATTCGGGTGATCCACCGTCCGGATGAAACGCAGACCGTCCTCGATCGTATTGATGAAGTACGTCTCAAACCGGTTCACGCACTCCAGCGCCATCATGATGCCCAGTTCTTTCGCGTGCTCTGCCGTCTCGTGCATGCTCTCGGCCGTCCATTTCCACTCCTCCTCCGTCACCGGCGATCCCGTAAAGCAGCCGATCCCCGTGTGGTAGGGGCCGATGAGCTTTCGGCTTCCGAGTGCGGCGGAACAGTCGAGGACCCGTTTGTTCTCCTCGATCCCGCGGCGGCGGGCAGCCGGATCACTGGACGACGGACTGTCATGCGCATCCCGGCAGGTACACGACGTCACGTAAAATCCCAGTTCCGCGGCAGCTTTTCCGACGATCCGGCACTTTTCGAGGTCAGGGGCAAAAAGAGGAAATTCGATCCCGGTGTACCCGATCTCACGCACCTGCTCGAGAATGGGAAGGAGTCTTTCGTCGACCGTATCGCTCCACAAAAAAGCGTTGATGGAATAAATCATGCGTTTTCCTCCAAAATTTCGGTTTTCTTCCGGACTGCAAATGAAGATCCGACGCAGCTTTTCGCGCTTTCTTGCCGGCACTTTCCGCGTCTAGGTCCCATTTTACCTTTTCCATGGAAAATATTCAAGGGGGGTTGACATTTTTTTGGAATCCGCTATATTTTCCGTCATAGTACGCACATTTCAAAATCGGCACGCCGACCGCGGCTGCTCGTTGATTTTTTCGGAGTATCCCACATGCAGAATAGCATAAAGCTGAATAGCACGGAGCTGAATAGCACAAAAAACGGGTTGGATTCCATTGAGCATTACGACTACGTTCTTCCGGAACACCTGATCGCCTCACGTCCCATGGAAGATCGCACAGACGCGCGGCTTCTGGTCGTCGATCGAAAAAGCGGGACGATCAGCCATCGCCATGTGCGCGACCTCCCGGAATTTCTGACTCCCAAAGACTGCCTCGTCCTGAACGACACGAAAGTCGTCCCGGCCCGGCTCAAAGGAACGCGGACGCTGACCGGCGGGGCGTGGGAAGGGCTCTTTCTCGAACCGGCCTCCGATGCGGATCTGGACGGCGAGGGGTTCCACTTCGACAAATACCCGCGGAAATTCCAGCGCTGGCACATTCTCGGCACGACTCGCGGAAAGCTCCAGCCCGGCGAACAGGTCACGCTTCTGGACGCCTGGTCCCGACCCTGTTTCCGACTCCTGATGGAAAAAAAGCTCCCCGCGGACGGCTCGTGGATCTGTCTCCCGCTGCGTGACGGAGTCCCCTGCGGAACGGAAGTCGGTAAATCGGGGACGGAAAACGACGGAGGATCGTGCTGGGATCTGCTTCAGGAAGTCGGAAGCGTCCCGATCCCGCCGTACATTCGAAAAGGAGTTTCCGACGAACGCGACGTCGAAAACTATCAGACGGTCTACGCCGCTCAGCCGGGAGCCGTTGCCGCTCCGACCGCGGGGCTGCACTTCACGCAGAAACTGCTCGATGAGATCCAGGCAAAAGGCGTGCGCAGGGAATTCGTGACGCTTCACGTCGGACTGGGGACTTTCCGTCCGATCGCGGTCGAAAATCTTTCGGAGCACACGATGCACAAGGAATGGGGATGCCTCACGCCGGAAGTTTCCGCCTCCCTGCGTGAATGCCGGGCAAACGGAGGCCGGATCGTGACCGTCGGGACCACCTCAGTCCGCGTGCTGGAAGCGTCGGACGATCTGAAACCGTTTTCCGGAAACATCGATCTCTTCATCCGCCCGCCGTACCAGTTCCACGGTGTCGATGCGCTCATGACGAACTTCCACCTTCCCAAATCGACGCTCCTGGTCCTCGTCCGCACATTCGGAGGAGACGAACTCCTCAAACGCGCCTACGAGGAAGCCATCGCCAACGAGTACCGTTTCTACAGCTACGGCGACGCGATGCTGATTTTGTAAGGTCTCCTTAAGAACACCGAGACCACCGCGCACTGATACAAGATCTTGATCACTGAAACAGATCCGAGAGCTTGTATCAGCGTGCGCTTCATATTTTTCGGGAACTTGCCGTCTTCTGTTCGAGGGATACCTTGACAGCATCTTTTCCGTATGCTATAATAACACACACGATCGAGGCGATTTTTGTTTAAATATTGTCAAAAATTTTGCATAAAAACGAGTTTCCAGTCTCCTATATATATTACAGAGTTAAAAAATTCCCATTTCCATTTACTCGAAAGGACCATCATGACCGACTTCAAATACACCGCCCACTATGACCACATCGAGATCACGAAATACACCGGCTCCGCCTCCTCCGTCACCATCCCCTCATCCATCGACGGCCTCCCCGTCACGAGCATTAGATATGAAGCGTTCAGCACCCGCCACAGCCTTACGTCGGTGACGATCCCCGACAGCGTGACGAGCATTGGAAGTTCCGCGTTCTACTGGTGCAAGAGCCTCACGTCGGTGACGATCCCCAACAGCGTGACGAGCATTGGAAATGACGCGTTCAAGGAATGCGACAGGCTCACTATTTACGGTACAGAAGGTTCCGCAGCCCAAACGCATGCGAAACGCAACAAAATTTCATTTTCCACGGATCCGTCACCGTATTGCGACGCGGCCGGATTCTGTTACTCCCACGACGGCAAAACGCTCCTTGGCGCTCCCCGATCGCTTTCTGGCGAGTATACGATCCTCGACAGCGTGACGAGCATTGGAAATCGCGCGTTCGACAGCTGTTCCAGCCTCACGTCGGTGACGATCCCCGACAGCGTGACGAGCATTGGATATCGCGCATTTCGCGGCTGCACGAACCTCACGTCGGTGACGATCCCCAACAGCGTGACGAGCATTGGAAATTCCGCGTTCAGCTCCTGCACGAGCCTCACGTCCGTGACGATCCCCAACAGCGTGACGAGCATTGGAGATGACGCGTTCTACGAGTGCAAGAGCCTCACGTCGGTGACGATCCCCAACAGCGTGACGAGCATTGGAGATGACGCGTTCAGCTACTGCGAGATCCTCACGTCGGTGACGATCCCCGACGGCGTGACGAGCATTGGAAATTACGTGTTCTACGAATGCTACCGCCTCACGTCGGTGACGATCCCCAACAGCGTGACGAGCATTGGAGATAGCGCGTTCTGCGGCTGCGGCAGCCTCACGTCGGTGACGATCCCCGACAGCGTGACGAGCATTGGAAGTTCCGCGTTCTGCTACTGCTCAAGCCTCACGTCGGTGACGATCCCCAACAGCGTGACGAGCATTGGAAATTCCGCGTTCAGCTGCTGCAAGAGGCTCACGTCTGTGACGATCCCCGACAGCGTGACGAGCATTGGAAGTTCCGCGTTCAGTTCCTGCGACAGCCTCACGTCGGTGACGATCCCCGACAGCGTGACGAGCATTGGAAGTTCCGCGTTCAGCTCCTGCACGAGCCTCACGTCGGTGACGATCCCCAACAGCGTGACGAGCATTGGAAATTGGGCGTTCAGCTGGTGCAATAGCCTCACGTCGGTGACGATCCCCAACAGCGTGACGAGCATTGGAAATGCAGCGTTCAAAGGCTGCTGCCCCAGGCTCACTATCTACGGTACAGAAGGTTCCGCAGCCCAAACGTATGCGAAACGCAACAAAATTCCCTTTTCCACGGATCCGTCACCGTATTGCGACGCGGCCGGATTCTATTATTCCCACGACGGCAAAACGTTCCTTGGCGCTCCCCGATCGCTTTCTGGCGAGTATACGATTCCCGACAGCGTAACGAGCATTGGATATCACGCGTTCGGCGGCTGCTCCAGCCTCACGTCGGTGACGATCCCCGACAGCGTGACGAGCATTGGAGAGGGCGCGTTCAGCTCCTGCAAGAGCCTCACGTCGGTGACGATCCCCGACAGCGTGACGAGCATTGGAAGTTCCGCGTTCAGCTCCTGCACGAGCCTCACGTCGGTGACGATCCCCAACAGCGTGACGAGCATTGGAGATGGCGCGTTCAGCTCCTGTACGAGCCTCACGTCGGTGACGATCCCCAACAGCGTGACGAGCATTGGAGATGGCGCGTTCAGCTCCTGTACGAGCCTCACGTCGGTGACGATCCCCAACAGCGTGACGAGCATTGGAGATGGCGCGTTCAGCTCCTGTACGAGCCTCACGTCGGTGACGATCCCCAACAGCATGACGAGCATTGGAAGTTCCGCGTTCAGCTCCTGCACGAGCCTCACGTCGGTGACGATCCCCGAAAGCGTCACGAGCATTGGAGATCGCGCGTTCGCCGGTTGCTCCAGCCTCACGTCGGTGACGATCCCCGAAAGCGTAACGAGCATTGGATGGAAAGCGTTCAGCGGGTGCTCCAGCCTCACGTCGGTGACGATCTCCAACAGCGTGACGAGCATTGGAGATGACGCGTTCTGGAGCTGCGACAGCCTCACGTCGGTGACGATCCCCGACGGCGTGACGAGCATTGGAGATTCCGCGTTCTGGGGCTGCAAGAGCCTCACGTCGGTGGAGATCCCCGACGGCGTGACGAGCATTGGAGATCACGCGTTCCGCGACTGCAAGAGCCTCACGTCGGTGGAGATCCCCGACGGCGTGACGAGCATTGGAAGTTCCGCGTTCAGCTCCTGCAAGAGCCTCACGTCGGTGACGATCCCCAACAGCGTGACGAGCATTGGAAAGGACGCGTTCAGGGGCTACAGCAGGTTCACTATTTACGGTACAGAAGGTTCCGCAGCTCAAACGTATACGAAAAGTAACAAAATTTCATTTTCCACGGATCCGTCACCGTATTGCGACGCGGCCGGAGTCTGTTACTCCCACGACGGCAAAACGCTCCTTGGCGCTCCCCGATCGCTTTCTGGCGAGTATACGATCCCCGACGGCGTGACGAGCATTGGAAATCGCGCGTTCTGCGGCTGCGGCAGCCTCACGTCCGTGACGATCCCCGACGGCGTGACGAGCATTGGAAATCGCGCGTTCTGCGCGTGCAATAGCCTCACGTCGGTGACGATCCCCGACAGCGTGACAAGTATTGGCACTCGCGCGTTCAGCTGGTGCAAGAACCTCACGTCCGTGATGATCCCCGGCAGTGTAACGAGCATTGGAAATGGCGCGTTCAACAACTGCTCCAACCTCGAGTCGGTGACGATCCCCGAAAATCTAACAAGCATTGGAAATGGCGTGTTCGTCGGCTGCAAGAGCCTCACGTCGGTGACGATCCCCAACAGCGTAACGAGCATTGGAGATCGCGCATTCTACGAGTGCTCCAGCCTCACGTCGGTGACGATCCCTGATAGCATCACGAGCATTGGAGAGAAAGTGTTCTGGGGCTGCTCCAGCCTCACGTCTGTGGAGCTTCCCAGCGGTTTGACGAGCATTGGATGGTACGCGTTCGAATTCTCTGAAGACTTGGTGCTCCGGGTGAAGGCGGGGTCGAAGGCGGAAGGGTATGCGAAGGAGT
>SUVI01000023.1 GCA_015062085.1 Planctomycetaceae bacterium | reverse complement strand
AGGTACGTGACCGGGCGGGAAAGAAGCATGAGATCGTCGGTGAGACACGGAGTCGTGAACGTCAGCGTCAGCTCCACGCCGGCATCCTCAAAAACGTAGATCGTGCGCGTCGGCAGGACCTGAACGGACTTCTGCTTCATGGCGGGGACCGGATGATTGGTGTCTTTCGACATGACGGCAAAATTTTTCCCGTCGACTTTGAGGTAGCTCAGAATGCAGTGGACCTTCCCCGTCCAGTGCGTCGTGAGCTGGTCCGCAAGACCGTCCCCCTGGGACCAGATACTGAAGTACGGGTCGTGAACCACCAGCGGCACCGCCGGAGCACGCAGACTTTCTGCCAAACTCACCGACGCCGCAAAAATCATGAATGCGCAAAAAAGGATCCGATGCATAAAAACTCCTTGGAATTGAGGATCAATAAAAAATGAAATGATCCGCCCACGATCCAGCCGCAGCCTCCGACCGCTCCGGATCGCGTGGATCTTTAACTGTATCCAGTGTACCGAATTTGTGCTTCAGCGTCAAGGGGGGGACACCTGGCATTTTACTCTGTGTCCTTTTTCAGGCAAATTTTATGCGGATCCCTTGACTTTTGGGAGCCGTTCTGCTAAAATCGAAAGTATGTGTCCTTTTTTTTTGAAAGGAATCCCCGCCCCGATCCGCTCATTTCGTTTTTCTTGAAAGGAAAATGCCATGAAACGCAGAGATTTTATGAAATTCCACGCCTTTGGAATGACGCTCGCCCTCACCGGGTACTCGTGCGCCGAGGAACTGAACGAAGACGTTCAGGAAACAGACATTCAATGGAAAGGCCGAACGCAGATCTTCAATATGCACGATTTTCAGGCTCCGCCGTGTCTCCCGCTGCGCGTCGGGTACATTGGGCTGGGAAATCGCGGATATGCGTCCCTTCGGCGTCTCGCGCAAATGGAAGGGGTGGAGATCCGGGCCATCGCCGACTGCTATGAGTACCCCATCCGCCGGGCACAGGAGTATCTTAAGGAGCTTGGACTCCCGCCGGCTGCGGAATATTTTGCGTCGAAGGAGACGTGGAAAGATCTTTGTGCACGGGACGATCTGGATCTGATCTACGTCACGACGCCCCCTTACTGCCATGCGGAAATGGCCGTCCACGCCATGCTTGCCGGGAAGCACACCGCGGTGGAAGTGCCTGCCGCGCAGACGCTCGCAGACTGCCTGCGTCTGGTCGACACGTCGGAAAAGACACGGAAGCACTGCCTGATCCTCGAAAACTGCATTTACGATTTCTTTGAGTCTATGACCATTCAAATGGCGCAGAAAGGTTTCTTCGGCGAGATCATTCACGGAGAAGGCGCTTACTGCCACTGCGGAGGGACAGGGAACGTCGCGCGAAGCAAACCGATGCCGCCGCTCTCGCCGGAAGCGTCGCCATATTATCAGCACCGGCTGAAACTCATCAAGGGGAATGCCTACCCGACGCACGGTTTCGGCCCCGTTGCGAAAGCGATGCGGATCCTGGCCGGGGACCGGATCGACTACCTTTCCTCCGTCGAGACGAACGATTTCGTCATGGGAAAAACATTCGGAGAAATGGCCGAGAAGACCGGCGATCCCTACTTCAGACAGTTCGCAGGAAAAACGTACGGCGGCGGAAACTCCTCCATCATGCGCACGGTCAGCGGAAAGACGATCTGCCTCGGATACCACACGTGCGTCGGCCGGCCGTACTCGCGCGTCCATCTTCTTTCAGGAACGGACGCCTTCGCGCAAAAGTACCCGGTCCCGCAGATCTCGATCGGAAACGACAAACCGGTCTCCGACGAGAAAATGAAGGAACTGGAGCAGGAATTCACGCCGGAACTCCACCGCCACATCGGCGAGCTAGCCAGGGAATTCGGCGGACACGGAGGGATGGATTTCATCGAGGACTGGCGGTACGTAAACTGCCTGCAGAACGGACTCGCGCCGGATATGGACGTTTACGATTCAGCACTCTGGAGCAGTTTGACGCCTTTGAGCTACTGGTCCGTGACGCACCGGTCCAATTCCATCGACGTTCCGGATTTCACCTGCGGCGCGTGGAAAACGAACGCACCGGTCGATCTCTCGCTGCGAAACAGTGGGAAAAACACCGGGATGCGGACGGTGAAAAAAAGCTGAATTGGCCATCCATACACACTATTTAATAGACGGTATACCTCACACCCAAAAGTATCTCGCGCAGCGGGTCGGGGCAGCTGGGTGGACCTGCTGGAAACATCAAGTCCGTAAAAAAACGAGAAATGGCAAAATATTCCATCAGACGGAAAGATTTTTGGGAAAATTTCACAAAAAAAGAAATTTCGCTCTTTCCTTTTCTTCGCAGAATGGTATACTGTAAGTGGAAACAGAAGCTGGGGAAACGTTTTCTCAGCCGCACCTGCCTCAAATGCAAACCAGAACAAGAAAAAAATCGAGGAGAACTCGCATGAAAAGCTACGTCGTTTACGGTGACGGTTCCTGCCGAATTGAAGAAATGCCGATGCCGAAGTACAATGAGTATGAAGCACTCGTGAAGATGGAGTCCTGCGGTATCTGCAACGGGACGGACCTGAAGATCATCCACCGGAAATTCAAGGGGATCGACCAGTACCCCACGATTCTTGGACATGAAGGCGTCGGCCGGGTCGTGGAACTTGGCGCGAAAGTGCGCAGCTACAAAGTTGGCGACCTAGTCCTTCTCCCCTTCTGGGGCGATGTTCCGGAAGGCTACTCCAGCGCGTGGGGAACGTACTCGGAATACAATGTAGTCCGCGATGCTGCCGCGATGGAAGCTGACGGGCTGATCGCTGATGAATTCGCCTGGGCACAGAATGTGCTTCCGGAAGGCTTCGACCCGATCTCTTCCGCCATGATCATCACGTTCCGCGAAGTGCTAAGTACCGGAAAGATCTTCGGTTTTGAGGCCAATCAGAGCATTACGGTCCTCGGTCTCGGGCCGGTCGGTCTGAGTTTCGTGAAATTCGCGAAACTGATGGGCATGGGACCGATCATCGCGATCGACGTCCAGGAAGAAAAACTGGAACTCGCAAAAAAAATGGGCGCGGACCTGGTCATCAACGGAAAGACGCAGAACGTGAAGGAGGAAGTCCTCGCATTCTGTCCGGGCGGCGTAGATTACGCACTGGATGCCGTCGGCGTTCCGGCCTTCATCAATACGGGGCTGGAAATCATCAAACCGAGCGCAAAGATCTGCGTTTACGGCATTTCGGAAAATCAGACCGCCGAGATCGACTGGAGCCGCTGTCCGTACAACTGGACGCTGCAGTTCAACCAGTTCCCGTCGAAGAAGATGGAAGCCGAAGCGCACCGTCAGATCTGCGTCTGGATCCAGAACGGCGTCCTCGATCCGAACGACTTCATCTCCCACGTCTTCGACTTTGCGGACATCAACACCGCGTTTGAGAAAGTAGAGCGCAAGGACCCGATGATGAAAATGGTCATCCGCTTCTAGTTTTTCTCTAATCGTCCGGGAAATACAGCCGTTCCAGCTTCATTTTCCGGACGATCCCAACTTTCCTGCCTAACCAGCCTCCCAACCAGCCTGCCTAGTCTCAACTGGATCCTTTTTCCCTCCCACGGTACGCCATGAAAAAGATTTTTCTGATTTTGGCATTCAGCCTTTTTTTGAACCTCGCTGTCTCTTGGACTTCTGCGGAAACGCTGGAATCCATTCTTTCAGAGCCTTGGGCACCCCGCCTCAAGACCCCCATAGCGGGTTTCGTCCCACACGGCGGAGAGTGGACTCTTTCTGAAGGAATCATTGAGGGGCCGGCAGGAAATGGATTTCGTTTAACGAAAGCGGACATCGAAAAGGAGAACGTGACCTTTTCAGCCGAGATCTTCCTCGAAAAAGGAAGATCGGGCAACGCGGCACTCGTGACGAACTGCGGACGGGAAGGAGTTGGCGCAGACGCATTTGACGGATACGAATTCGCGCTTTACGCTAAAGAACAGTTCGTTATGCTCGGACGCCATCAGCAGAACTTCCGCTGGCTCAAGTCTGTTCCCTGCACGATTCCCGAAAACGAGTGGGTCGAGTTGAAAGCCGAGTGCCGAAGAACCAAAGCGGGAAATCTTCTGACGCTGAGCGTGAACGGAAGGAAAACTGCGGAATTCATCGACCCCGATCCTCTTCCTCCGGGGAGCGTTTCCCTGCGTCCCTGGCAGCGGACGGCCCGGTTTCGAAATCTTAAGATCGACGGTGAACGTCAGGTTTTGGCTTCCTGCCCAAAAGAAACGTCCGTTTTGCCGGAAACGCTCCGGAGTGAAGACCTTCCCCCCATTCTGGTCGTGAGCCGTGCTGCGTTTGGACGTCCGCCGGCAGTCGGGCAGGATTTCTGGGCCTCCCGGATCTTAAAGCCCGGCTGTGCGCTGAAGATCGTCCATCCGTCCGCCCCCAAACGTGAGGTCGAGACCATCTTCGAGGATCCGAAAGGAACGATCTACGACGCGAATCTCTCGTTCGACGCAAAAACAGTCTACTTTTCCTATGATCCGAACGGCGGGAATCGGTGGAAGATATTCCGCATCGGCATCGACGGCAGCGGACTGAAGCAGCTGACGTTCGGCGATTTCTACGATTTCAGTCCCGCAGAACTCCCCAACGGCGAGATCGTTTTCGTCTCAAGCCGACGCGGAGGCTTCACACTCTGCCAGCCCGGCCCGACTTCGAATCTCCACAAAATGAAGGCGGACGGCTCGGAGATCCAGTGCATCAGCATGAACACGCTGTCGGACTTTCACCCGCAGGTCCTTCCCGACGGTCGGATCCTCTTCACGCGCTGGGAGTACATCGACCGAGACCTGACGTACCGTCAGTCGCTCTGGACACAAAATCCGGATGGCACGAGCTACCAGCTCTACTTCGGAAACACCGTGCGCAGCTGCGGCTCATTCCTGCAATCCCGGCCGCTGCCAGGATCCAGCACACAGCTGGTCTCGTGTTTTACGCCGCATCACGGATATCCGCAGGGAGCGATCGGTCTGATCGATTCCTCATTCGGTCGAGAGGCTCCGGAAAATGTCGGGTACACTTACATAACGAAAGAACTCGCGCCTGTTCGGGACCGAAACCATGAATGGGGCTACCGCGATCCGTTCCCGATATCGACGGACCGATTCCTTTGCTCGTTCGGCTCCGAGCGAAACGGCTCCGCACGCTATCGCCTTTACCTGCTGGACCGGAACGGCGAAAAACGGCTTCTCTACGAAGATCCCGACCCATCGATGGGGATCTACTGCCCGCTGGCAATCCGGGAAACTCCGCGTCCGCGTGAAGTCTCTTCCACGATCTCGGATCCCTCCCGCTCGACGGGAACGCTCCTTCTGGTGAACGTCTACGAGGGACTCGCGCCGTTCGTCAAACCGGGACAGGTCGCGAAACTCCGCATCATGGAGCAGGTCCGCAAGTCGGAAGACCTCGGAGAGCGAGCCTACGATCAATCGCCGCTGATGAGCGGAGCGACCTACTATGCGAAACGGTGTTGGGGGGAAGTCCCGGTAGAAAAGGACGGCTCGGCACATTTCGAGGTCCCGGCGCTGCGAGAGATCTACCTCCAGGCACTTGATTCGGAGGGGAGAGAACTTCAGAGGATGACGTCTGCGCTCCAGGTCATGCCCGGTGAGGTCCAAAGCTGCGTGGGTTGCCATGAAGACCGTCAAAAATCGCCTCTCTCGCTCATGCGCGGCGTCCAGCCAATGGCCGCCCGCCGTGCGCCGGACGTTCCGCAGATGCCGGAATGGTGGAATGAGATCGAACCGGCCAATGAAAAACTCGATCCCCGGATCCTCAACTACTGCACGCTGGTCCAGCCCGTTTGGGACCGATGGTGCATCGAATGCCATAGCGGGACAGATCCAGACGGCGGCTGTGACCTGACCGGGGACAAAACGCGCTTTTTCTCGCAGTCGTACGACAATCTCGTCTTCCGCTCCCGCTCATACCGCCAGCACGATATGTTTTCCGGCAGAATGCTCCCGGAAGAGGCGAAACGTGAAAAACCGCTCGTTCACTTTTACTGGCTTCTCTGGACACCATCCGGCGTAAGTCAGCCGCTGGAAGCCGGGATCCTCGCGAGTCGGCTTGAAGACTACATGACGAAAGAACATTGCGGGCACGAGATGCCGCTTGCCGACCGCCAGCGAGTTTTCATGTGGGTGGACGCGAACATACCTTACTATGCGACGTACGCAAACAGCCGACCGAGAACTTTCGGGAAACGTGACCTTTTCGCCTGCGAACCATTTTTGACCGATTTTTACGACGTCTGGAACCGGCGCTGTGCGAAATGCCATCAGGAATTCCATCACAGCGACGCGCCGACTGGTCCTGCAACCCCGACGACGAACTGGTCCGGACGTTTCGGCTGGGTGAATTTCACGACGCCGGAACACTCCGCAGCCCTCACAGCTCACCGTCCAAAACCGCTTGGCCGTGGGATCCGAACAGACGATGGATTCCTTTTTGAGACCGAGACTGACCCGGACTACCAGAAACTCCTCCGTGCCATCCGTTTCGGCCGTGAAGCCATGCTTGCCGAACCGCGTGCCGACATGCCGGGATTCCGAAATGCGAAAAAGGAAGACTGAATGCACGCACAGAAGCCGTAAGATCGACGCTTAAGGGTCTTGATTTTGTTGTTCATGTTCTCGAGCGGACCAGTCGAGATCGGGGGC
The DNA here is from genome assembly GCA_015062085.1 of Planctomycetaceae bacterium. The sequence continues at coordinate 25,552 of SUVI01000023.1, read as the reverse complement.
GCCTCGTAAAAGCGGGCAGTTTCGACGGGTTCGCAGCATCCACCGGAAGAATGCCGTAAGCGCCGATATTTTCAGGGCTTCCGCGTTTCTAGCCGATCGAAGGTCATTTCAGAAGGTTTTCATACTGTACTGTTCCGCAGCACGAAAACCTGAAGATCTTTCTTCGTCAAACACTATTTTTCCAGATCCCAAACACGTACGCCGATCGCGTTTCCATTGTGTCGCAGCGAGTTTGGCTGACCAAGTCCAACGGGGCGATTCAGGACTTTCGGTTTACCGTCCTCTCCGCGGACCGCCATGGTCGTAGAGCCGCCGCCGTCCAGGTTGACGCCGTCATCCGCTCCCAATTTCTTGAGGATCTCGCCGCACTCGGCAAACGTCGCACCGACGCTAAATCCAGGCTGACGTCCGTCGATGGTGACGAACCAGACCGTTTTTCCGTCCGCAGAGACCGCCGCAAGCGTTCGCGGATGACGCGCAGGCTCCGTCAACTCGGGGATCTGACCATTTTCCAAAAGCATCGGTCTCCCTGAAACCGCCTGGCTGACCACGTCGATCGGCTCGTCATTCTGCGTGACTTTCACCTCGCACCGACCATCTTTTCGAACAATAAAAGAGACATACCCATTGGCCGGAGAGACCAAAACGCCATCTGAGACCGCCAGTCCCTTCGCATCGGACGGACCACGGCTTTTCCGCGTCTTCGCATTGAACGGCGTGTAAAAATTCGCGTTGACGGCGGCCGCCAACTCGTTTTCTTCCAGAAAATCCGGCACAGTCCGGCGATCAGTCTCCGCTTTGTCTGCCTGGTAATCGGAAATACGTCCCGTCGAATAGAACGAAAGCCCAGGCGTCTCTGTCTGGATACGGAGAACGTTCACCTTCAAAAGCGGCTCTTCGACCTGAATGACAGCGTGCTCGATCCCCGGGAAAAGCGTCTTCCACTCTGGATCAGGAAATTCAAGTGCCGACAGCGTTCCGCAGGAATTCCATCCGGAAATCAGTACCGCAGCAAGAGCGAAACGAAAAGAAAAGAAACGGCGTGAGTTTTTCATGGAATTACCCTTTCACTACAAAAATTTCGTCTGCATCCAAAAATAAACAGGAACTTCTTGAAAGTCCGCTCTTTATTTTAACAGCGTTCCGAGAAAAATCAAGGGGGAACCTCCACGGTGAGGAATAAAACGGCTCAAGACCATCATTTTGGAGATCATCAAAACGGTAAAAGTAAAAAAAATTTTAAAATTTAGAAAATTATTTAAAAGAAAAATTTTTTTCCTAACATTCTGTCACACAAGCGCGTTCTTTATGTAGAAGACGAGTGTTTCAGGGCATGTACCGCCTGCACCTTCTCTCTGGAGGGGAACTGGAATGCCGTTACCCGTTCCTTCCATACGTCCAGTAACATTTCCATGCCGTAAAGAATCCCAAACAACTCAAAATGAAGGAGGTATTTTCATGAATGACCTGAGATCCAGTATACGAAACATCCTGAAAAACGTTTTTCTATGGATCGCGTTCCTGACGCTTTCTCTTTCGGTCCTTGGATGCGGAGGATCATCTGCTTCGATCAAGGCAGTCCTCCAGCGTGACCATGCACTCGCACAGAAGATCCAATCTCCATATAACTACAGCGGCAGCGGTTCTTTGGACGAATACATGGACGGCTCCGCACAGACTATTTTCTGGTACGTGAACGAGGCTCGAAAATTTGACACGAATTCCGTACCAGCTGATTTTGCAGTCGCGTATCGTGAGCATCTTGCAGCATGGGAAAACCATGGGCAGATCGTCGCGAATCATCCCGTCTTCGGTACTTTTACGAGTAATTTCTTTGAAGGATTCGTACGCGGACTAATGGGAGATTTAACTGGCGGTGCCTTTGAAAAAGAAGCACTCTTTAATAATTGGGCTGCCCAGGTCGATCGATCGAACCAGAAAATCTCGTCCACATGGCGTGACGTTGAAAATTGCGCACTCAAATACGGAGTCAGCATAAGTGAGTGAGAGCATGATGCCCATTCCTATTCCGATCACATGCAGCCCTGCATCCCTAAGATACCATCGGTATAGATCTTCCGGAAGAGACCTGCACGCCCATGGGTACAGTCTCTTCCTCGGAAAATCATTTTAGGCCGGCGTCTTCACTCATTTCTACGCCCAAAGACTCAGAAAGACGCAGAAATATGCAGCAGTCTATGGAAGGAATTCCATGGAATCCATCCCAAACATCGTGCCGATGGAAAGACGCGATCTTCCAACGAGGTAAATGAAGAATCGATGCTCTTTACCATCGGCCAATTCTTCGGGGATCGGCAATTCCAGCGTTTCGCGGATCACGCCGCCGCTTCCGGAAACCGGATTGCACGCATCCCAGGGGCCTCCCAAACGCTTGCCGTCCGCGAAGAACTCAAAGATCCCGTAATCACACGCACGCGTAAGTCCGAGCCTCACCGTCCGCGCGTTTTTCGGAATAGTGACGCGCAGTTCCAATTCATCTCCCGGTTTGCCGCCATGCCACCAAAGCTGCTCATTCCGTACCCACTGCCCATTGGGGAAAGAACGCATTCCCTGAACGGCAGCATGCCCATTCGGTTCTTTTGCGAAATGGAAACCGCAGACTTCCATCTGGAACGGCGTCTTGTACGAGACCGGCGAGGCGGCTTCTGCGTAAAGTTTCGCAGGTTCGGAAGCCAGGATCTTCGCATCGCGCGTTCCGTACCAGAAAACGGCAGCCGCGTAATCTACCTTCGTCGCAGACCAGTGCCAGACCTCCATATCGAAACGCAGACTGCGCGTGAACGGGATCCGGTCCAGTGTGCGAAAACGCAGATTCGTCGTGTTTCCGAAATTCCCCGGCCCCTCTGCTCGCGGCTGGGCGCGCCACGGGGACTCGAACCATTTCGGCATGCACCAGGCGTAACCGTAGTAGTCTTCCGTACCAGTTCCGAAATGAGACGGGAACGTTTCACCGTCGATGTAGATCTTCTCATCGCCTTCTCCCCACCACTGCGAAACTCGATTCAGAACCGAAAGTACGTCGCCAACGAGAACTCCGCGCCCTTCCAGATGTGCGTAATTCCAATCCCGAGTCCCCAGCCCGGCCAGCGTCTCGATCATCCGTTCCTGACGCCAATTCGCGTGAAAGTAAAGAAAATCGTTTTTCGGACATTTCGCGAACGTTTCATCAAGCGGTGAAACCGTACCGGCAGACTTGAGAGAAACGGCCTTTTTCCCGACATTCCGGATCCGGATCTCTGCATTCTCCAAGAACGGCATCGGCCAAAACGCGCTCATGGTGCCGTCTTCACGCACTTCCGTCCACCAGGTCCGATACGGATTCACGCCGACCCCGGAACCGAAAAAGTCCCCAAGCGGACACTGAACGGTCTGTTTGCCGTCAAATGTGATCTCAAGGATCAGACTGCGCAGCGCCTCGGCACGAAACTGTGCCAGATCTTCAGCCGTTTCCAAAACGGGATCTGCCGTCTGAAGACACACGGTAAAACGCCGGATCTTCGCTCCCTGCGTGAACTTCTGGACCGTTACACACTCACCCGGAACGATTTGGACCGTTTCTGCAAAGGAGTCTTCCCAAACCGGCAGTTTCCCCAGCGTCTCATTCGTCTGACGGATCTTCTCCTTCGCCGCCTGGAGCACCGCCGGAGTCAGCGATTCCACCTTCGTTCCCGGCGCGTAGGTCCGATAGTTGATCTGGTAGTAGAGATTTTTCTGTTCCGGCATCGCATCACACGTGATCTTAAGCGACTTTGCGTACGGTATCGGCAGATAGAGATTCCGTCCGCGCGCAGTCTCCTGAGAAAGCGGAGCCTCGCAAAAAAAAGCCCCGCCGACCAGTTCATCCACTTCACCTGAAAAAGTCGGCTCCGATGCACCGTCTACGTAAACGAAAAGCCGGTTTCGATACTGCGGTGCCGTGATCCACCAACGCACGACCGCTCCCGGTCCCTGAACGTCCATCAGGACCCACTCGGTCTTTCCGTTTCGTTCCTCAGTCCGAAGAAACTGGGCAGTATCCCCGTTGGCAAACCAGTTCTCTTCCGGCGATCCCGCACGACGGTCAAAACTGCTGAACTGCCGGCACGTGAACTCTTCCGGAGCCTTCAAAACAGACTCCCGGTCAAGCATTTCATGAAGCAGAAAGTCCAGCGAAACGGTCTCCTGCGCTGAAACTCCGGAAAAGATCAGCATACAAGTCCAAACGGCACCGCAATACCAACAGCATGATCGCAAAAATGGCGGGTGAACGGAAGGCATCGATCGACTCCTTTACGCACATTGAGGAACTCGCGTTCCGGTCTTAATAGAAATTCAAAAAAATGGTCCATCCGGAAACTCCGTACCAGTTTCACCACAGCAGTCGCAAAACTCACAGAAAACTCACAAAAAACTCACAGTGAAACACGGATCTTAACACAAAAAACAGTAAAAAACTGATCGCGCGAACCATTTTTTGATTTTTTAAAATTCATTTGCGTTTTTTCGTGTTTTCCGTGAAATTCGTGTCAGGGCACGTTCACTGCCTTTTTTCTTCTTTTTCTTTTCAGTGTGTTTCTGCGTCTCTTCTGCACTCTCAGCGGTGAGATCGGAACCTGGATCGGTACGCACTTTCCGAAAGAGCCCCAAAAATCAACTTTCCTAATTTTAATGTGAGAGATCCGGAACGTCAAGTCCCCAAAGACATTTTTTTTAAAATTTTCACAAAATTCCGTTTTCCGGGGCTTGAAAGAGTTCCGTTTTTTTGCTAAACTCATAGTGTTCGAATCCTCACTCCCCCGGAATGAAGAACGAAACGGCATCGTCCCCCGCCACTATCCCTCCCCAAAGATCAAAAGGAGTTTTTCATGAAACGGATCCATACATTCACTTTGCTGTGTAATGTCCGAAACGCTCTGTTTTGCAGCGCGGCACTATTCATCTCCGCCTGCACTTTCGCAGACCTTCCAGCCTCCGCCACCACGCCGGACCCAAGCGTCATGAGCGCCCGATACTATGAGATCTGGAATGACGACGTCCAAAAAGAGATCGACGCCCGAATCGAAAAATACCGAAAAGCCGACGCCTCCGTGACGCTCCAGAATGTCAAACCTGGTACCGAAGTCCGCGTCGAGCAGCTCTCGCACGAGTTCATTTTCGGCGCGCATATTTTCAATTTCCGCCAGCTTGGGACCTGCGAGCGCAACGCACGCTACGAAGCACTCTACGGCACGCTGTTCAACTCGGCGACCGTCGCATTCTATTGGAAAAAATTTGAACTTGAACCCGATAAACCGCGCTTTGCGGCCGAAGAACGCGACACGGAAGCCTTCTGGAATCAGTGCGCCGATCCCAAAGCGCAGCCCCATTGGCGTCGTCCCGCAAGCGACCAGTGCGTCGAATTCTGCGAGGCAAAAGGGATCCGGATCCACGGGCATCCCATGGTCTGGGGCAACCGAACGTGGCAGCATCCGGACTGGATCTGGGAAAATTTCACTCTTCCGGAAGAGAAAGCCCAATTGGCAGTCGGCAAAAAGAAACTTTATGAGCATTCCACGGATGAGATCTTCGCAATGGGACAAAGTTTCATTCAGGAGTACGACCGCCGAATGTTCGAGCGGATCCGGATCCTCGCAGAACACTACGGAGACCGCGTCGACAGTTGGGACGTCGTGAATGAAAGCGCCGTCGATTTCCACGGAAATGTGAAGACCGGCGAAAAAGTCATGAAAAGTGCCTATGGACTCATGCCGGCCGATTATCCGCTCCGTGCGTTCCTGACCGCGCAGGAAGTTCTCCCCGATAGTGTCCTCCTGAACATCAACGACTACGCGAACAATCAAAACTATGCGGATCAGACCAAAGCGCTCATGGCTGCCGGCTGCAAGATCGACATCATCGGGTCGCAGATGCACCTTTTCAATCCGAAGCAGACCCTCAGTATCGCGGAGGGAAAAGAGATCCAGACCCCCGAGCAGATCTGGGACCGCATGGAGATCCTCAGCCAAACCGGTCTGCCGATCCACCTGAGCGAGATCACGATCACCGCGCCGAATGACGATGCTGTCGGACGGGACATTCAGGCGATCGTCGCACGGAATCTCTACCGCATGTGGTTCTCGATCCCAAACATGATGGGGATCACGTGGTGGAATGTCGTCGATGACTGCGGCGCACCGGGTGAACCGACCACCTCCGGACTCCTCACGAGAGATGCTCTTCCGAAACCTTCCTTCTATGCCCTAGACCAGCTCATCAATCATGAATGGAAGACCCAATTCACTCAGAAAGCGGAAAGCTCTTCCCTTGAGCTGAAATTCCGCGGATTCAAAGGAAAGTACCGTATCTCCTGGACGGATGAAAACGGCGAAGAACGCACGATGGAAACGCTCGTTCACTAAATTTTCTCTTCAAGCTCGGTACGCGCGCTTTTACAGCAGTGTGCCGAGCTTGCCAAATAGGAAAATACACACTACACGCAAACCTTGTCGACTTTTCTAGAATGGAGTAAACGATGTTTCCAAACATTCATCTCATCCATTAAGGAGTTCATTCGATGTGCAAGCGAAAATTTGTCGTCGCATTAACAGGTGCCAGCGGAATGGCGTATGCCGTGCGGCTTCTGGAAGTCATGAGTACCTGCGAATGTGAGATCCATCTCGTCATCAGTGACACTGCATATGAGGTCCTCGAAACAGAGATCGGTATCTCCATCCCGCGCCAGGAATTTACTCCGTGTGCTCTGGGACTTTCCGCAAGCTGTGAATCCAAATTCTTCCCATCAGGACGCATTCACTTTCATCGCTGCGATGATTTCACCGCGGCGATCGCGTCCGGGTCCTATCGCACAGACGGAATGGTCGTCTGTCCCTGCACGATGGGGACACTGGGGGCGATCGCTTCCGGATTGAGCCTAAATCTGATCCATCGGGCGGCGGAAGTCCATTTGAAAGAGCATCGGAAACTCATTCTCGTTCCGCGCGAAACGCCCTATTCGCTCATTCAGCTGGAAAACATGACGCGCATCGCACGTGCCGGAGGGATCATCCTTCCCGCTTCGCCTGCGTTCTACCAGGGAGTCTCCGACCTGAACGGGATCGTGAATTTCATCGTTTCACGCATCTGCGACCAACTCGGGATAGAAAACAGTCTTTCACCTAGGTGGCGTGGACCGGAAGAACCAGAGCTCGAAACGCCGGCCTATGAAAAATTCATCGAAATGGTGGGTTGACTCCAAAGCCTAACAGAAAAAAGCCTAACAGAAAAATGAAAAAACAAAACACGCAGGACCAATAGCGTTCCTGCGTGTTTCATTCTAAAGGATCTTAATGATCACAGATCATTTCGCATCGGAAGAAACAGCTTCCCCCGCTTCCTTAGCCTTTCCCAGTTCTTCAAACTCTTCCTGCGTCGGCCGGTCGATCAAAAAACCGCCGTTCATTCCGCGCCGAACGCTCGCATTGTTTTTCGCACGACTTCCATACGTATCTGTTCCGCCATAGTCGATCAAAAAACTGAAGTTGCCGCCGCACTGAGGAAGATCATGATACGTAATGTTTCCTGACGCGTATCCCTGACTTGATCCAACGTATTTGTCGTCCCCGCTGAAATTCACCATCACTCCGAGACTTGCCTGTGCACCCTGCCCCTGATTTCCGCTTCCGGCACCCGTCGTAACGTCATTACCAAGGTAATCATAGAAGAACGTTGCGCCGCAATCCCACGCAAATCCCTGAGACATGATCGACGCCCAGTAGGTGTCGTCACCACTATCTTCAAAGAAGAAACCAGCCGCATAATGGCACCCAAATCCGGAGCTGAAACGCTGAAATTTCCGTTCCTGACGCGGCCTGCCGTCCCACATGACGGAAGTGGATCCCTGATGCACGTCATCCCCTTCAAAATCACGCAGGAAACCAAGTCCCATCCAGTACCCGCCGCCGTGCGCAATATAATCGAACTCATATCGGTCATTTCCTTCTCCTTCAAGAAGGACGCCGATACCACCGGCCGCGACACCGCGAATGCCCGTGCCAAGCCCCTGTCCCCAGCCTTCATATCCAGGGGTCTCAGGGTAGGAATCATAGTACATTCCGCCGGTATAATAGAAATCATCACCAGTACAGTCTTCGAGGATACCGCAGCCGAGCGTCTGTCCCATTCCCTGCGACCACATGGCAGCATGGTATTTATCGTTTCCGCGCCGGTCGATCAGGATCCCGATACCGCAAACCGCGGTTCCCTGCAGACGGCGTACACCGTCGTAGGAATCATCACCGTCAAAATCGACCAAAGCACACGCTCCGCCCATCGCAGACCCCTGCGCATGGTGTTTCGCAATGTATTTGTCATTCCCCTGCACATCCACGAGCATGGAGATACCAAGAATACAGCTTCCCTGGATCCCCGGCAGATCTCCGCGATAGGTATCGTTGCCATGAATATCCAAGATCGCAAGGATCGGACGTTTCAGAGTCACGGTACCCTCAAGATACGTGTCGTCACCATCCAGATCCACGATAGCACAGACATTCGGCATCTTTTCGATGTCATAGGTATTCGCTCCGCGACCGCCAACGATCATGACGCCCGCCTGCGTTTCAATGACTCGCATGATCGTTCCAGTAACGCCCTCATACGTCAAATTTTCACCGCTGTTTTCAGGAAGTTTGTCAAGGATCCGGATAAAATTAGGATCCATGAGCAGGGAAAGCTCCGCCAGTCCTTCATACATCGCACTCTGATCGATCTTCTGCATCGCCTGGATCTGTATTTTGGCAGAACCGCGCATCGAAACTGTATGCCCAACAGAGGCATCGATCGTTAGATTCCGATGAGCATAATTCGAGATACGCGCAAGCTCTTCCTTGCTCAAAGGCGAAATTGCACGCCCATGACACATCAGTGTCTCGATCAAGGCCTTTTCGAGTGCATTCATCGCAGCATTACCAGACTGATCCGCTTTAAAATAATCCGGGATCCGTATCGAATCTCCATTCACGTCCATCCGGCCGGCTGCCCGTTTAAGAGATTTGCAAAAACCGATCCTGCCGGCACAAAGCTGCACGTGAAGCTGACGAGTAAACACTTCCGCTTCACCTGCTCCCTTGAGCGGATCCGCCATGATCTCATTAAACCACGTCAAACGCCCAAGCCCATTCAGCTCCGAACCAGAACGGACACCTTGAGTATTGCGCATCACACCTGCAAGGTAACTGCGCCACTGATTGTATCGGTCATTCAACTGACGCTCGGAAATACCGGCAACGACATCACGGATCGACTGATCTACGATCCCAGAACTACCCAAAAGTCCCGTATAAGGCGAACGAGGTTCGTCCTGCGGAGGATAAACATCAAAATGTTTAAATGTCTGAAAATAGGTATTCTGGTCCGCACCTTTGATCTTCGGCGTCGGTTCTGTTTCGCCCTGAACGGCACGACCGCTCGAATAAGTATTTTCCTCTGGGAGGATGCGATTACTCTGCTGAAAACGCCCCCAAAGCTGAGCATTTACTGGTAAAACCCAAATCGAATGTATGCAGGCAAACACCAAAACAGCACACAAACCGAAATGCGAACGATACGATTTCAAACAATGAACCATAATCTACCCTTTTACTGCAAATTACGAAAAAATTTTTAAATATATCGTCATTTTTCACACTTAAACGGAGATTCTATTTTTTATTTTTAGAATTTTCAGCAAAAAAATAATCGCCATTCTTAAAAAGTAAACTGTTAGATGAAAAAGAAAAGGGAGCGAAACTTTTCCATCTCGCCCCCTCCGGTAGTTTATGAAGAAAATAGAGTCACAAAACTCATTCTTCCTCTTCTTCCTGCTTATTCTTCGCAATGATGTCCTGGATAATGTTGCCCGGAACGACATCGTAACGGTCAAACTCCAGCGTATAACTTCCCTGACCGCCCGTCATGGAAGCCAAAACGCGAGCGTACGTCGTGACTTCAGCAAGCGGGATCTCAGCGATGATCGTCTGCATTCCGCCGCCGGCGCTTTCCATACCGAGCGGACGACCGCGGCGCGTGGAAAGGTCACCAGAAATATCACCGACTTTGTCGTTCGGGATCGTGATCTCGATCTTGACGACCGGCTCAAGCAGTGTCGGCTTGCATTCCTGGAACACATTACGGAAACACATCGAAGCCGCCGTTTTGAAGGCCGTTTCGTTAGAGTCCACGTCGTGCATCTTACCAAAGTAAAGTTCAACGGCAATATCCTGGACTTTGCAGCCTGCAATGACGCCCTTGGTCATTCTTTCGCGGAAACCTTTTTCGATGGCCGGCTTGAAGTTGTCGGAGATCGAACCCTGGGTCACCGTGTCGATCCACAGGAAGTTGAATTCCGGGTCATGATGGAATTCTTTCAGCGTCGGGAATTTGTCCTTCGTGCAGAATTCAGCCGGATCCGTACCGCCCGGGAAAGGATACATACGGATGTGGACTTCACCGAACTGACCGGAACCGCCGGACTGTTTCTTGTGGCGGTAACTGCCGTCGCCGTTGCGCTGAATCGTTTCACGGTACGGAATTTTCGGTTCTTTCGTGTCGACTTCCACCTTGTCGCGTCTCTTGAGACGCTCACGCAGGATCTGAAGGTGAAGTTCGCTCATACCGGTGATGACGAGTTCTTTCGTCTGGGCATCCTGATCGCGTTTGAACGTGGAGTCTTCGTCACACAGCTTGGCCAGTGCGCCGGAGAGTTTACCTTCGTCGCCGCGGGATTTCGGGGTCGCAGCCAGCGAAACCATTGGGGTCGGGAACGAGATCTCGTTCATCGTGGCGTTGCCGAGCGTCGTGCTCGTGTAGAGATCTTCCGCTTTCGTAACAGCGCAGATGTAGCCCGGACCGGCTTCGTCAAGAGCCACGGTCTGGTTACCCAGCATCTGGAAGAGCTGCGCGACCTTCAGTCCCTTACGGCTTCCAGTGACCGGAACCGTATCGCCGGTCTTGACCGTGCCCTGGTAAACACGGAAGTAGCTGAGCTTCTGGACGAACGGGTCCGCACGAGTCTTAAAGACCTGAGCGACGAGCGGTTCGGAAGCGTCCGCTTTGAGTTCAAATTCTTCGCCATTGGCGTCTTTCGCCGTCTTCGCAGACATTCCCGGATTCAGACCGGCGAGCGCGATAGCATCGAGCAGTTCGTCGAGACCGACTTCATTTTTGCCGCTGGTGCAGAGGATCGGAACGATGAGTCCCTGGGCGACTGCTTTGGGAAGCAGGACAGCCAGGTCAGCTTCGGTCGGCATTTCGCCTTCCATGAACTGCATCATCCAGTCGTCGTCGCACATGACGACCTGTTCGATGAACGCTTCATCGTCCATGCAGGACTTCACAGCGGAGAAACCGCCGCCGACAGTATCCGGCGTGTTCATCAGGCAGCATTCCGAACCAAAAACATCCTTGATCTGATCAACGAGTTCGTCAAATTTGATATTATCGCCGTCCAGTTTGTTGATGACGATAAAACGGCCAAGTCCGAGATTTTTCGCCTCGTTGAAAACACGGCGGGTGTTCACTTCGATACCGCTCTGCGCATTAACGACGACCGCCACGTTATCGACGCCGTTCATCGCACCGATCGTCTGACCAATGAAATCCGGATAACCGGGCGTATCGATAAGATTGAAGAGCTTGCCTTTGTAATCGAAGTGGGTGAGTTTGGATTCGATCGTATATTTATGTGCCTTTTCTTCTTCTTCGCAATCGCAGAAGCTGCTTCCGGCATCCACGGTACCCGTGTGATTGATGGCCTTGGTTCGGTGGAGTATCTTATCAACCATCGTGGTCTTACCAGTGCTACAATGCCCACAAAGTGCGATGTTTCGGATACTATCGACTTGATACTTCGCCATGAATTCGTCCCTTTAATTATGATATGGTGATCTTGACAACACATTCTCTCAGACAGCAGTCTGGGCATCCCCAAAAAGTCGCAGACTCGACCGCGGTCTGAAATATAAAGTAAAACAATTATATCAAAAATAAAACCGGATGGAAGGGGGAGGGGCTCAAAGAAAACGGCTTTCCAGAGCTTTTTGACCAAATTTCTTAAAAAAAATTGGAAAATTCCTCATAAAAACCATCCGTCCTCCCCATTTCTCTCCAATTGCCGCCGTCTAAAAAATCAGCCTGAGCGGCACAACGCACCGTCAGGCATTTATTTTTCGATCTCTCAAATCGGGCAAACACTCAGACAGAGTGGATCGCAAACTTGACGACGCCCCAAATGTTGAGTTCCGTACCTTCCGGAATGGCAATGGACGGATAGTCGGGATTCTCGCTGCGAAGTTCCGTGGATCCATCCTTGCGGACCAGACGCTTCACCGTGAACTCATTGTTAATGACCGCGATAACGATGTCATTATTTTCCGGTTCCGCACTTTTGTCCACAACAAGAACGTCATCAGCAAAAATGCCTGCGCCGATCATCGATTCACCAGTTGCACGCACAAAAAACGTCGCGGCAGGATTCTGTACCAGAAAACCGGCCAGATCCATACCTTCCGCCGGCAATTCTTCCATCACAGCCGGAAAACCGGCCTGACAGGTATTCGGGTACATCGGATAGACATCCCCTTTGCGATGGATGAAATTCACAATCTGATCGACCATCGATTCGGGAACGCGAATCGCTTTCGTCGGAACTCCGAACTTTCCAGTTCCCTTCGGACGACCAGCCCCTTTACGTTTTCCGCCTCTTGGCATTTTTTATCCCCTTCTGTGATAAAAACTCAATCAAACCGTCTGGTTTGAAAAAAATCTCTTTCAGTCTGCGCCGCTGAAGTGCATTCCTTTAATATATCGAAAGCAAAGGACACTCTCCGCCCGAACTCCTCGGCATACCGCACAGGCTATTCCATTGACTGCTATGATTATACGGAACTCTTCAACTGATCGTTCAGGAGAAACGATCCCTCCCTGAAAGCTGAAAACTCCCTAAACGTAAATTATGCTTCCATTTCGTTTTTTACAGGATGGACAAAAATATACGTCACAATACTTAACTATATCAAAAAAATGAAGAAAGAAAAGGGGGAGGGGCTTAAAAAACGGTCAAATTTGCAGATTTTCCAATAAAAAAACTCCATTCCTGCCCCAAAAAAGCCCTGATTTTTTCCAAATGAACGTTAATCCCCCGCAAAATTTCCCACAGTCACCGCACTTTGTCATCGATTCTTTTGCCATTTATACCATTTTTCTGATCCTGGCGGCGTAAAACGCTCTCCAGTACCCGGTCCTACGATCTCAAACTTTCTCTAAAAACAGATTATTTAGGAAAAATATGCAAGAAATACGAAAAATTTATCCTTATGGCCCTTGCAGAAGTTGGTATCATCGTGTAAAATAGGGCCAGTTTTAGTCGGCATTCCCATGCAGACTGTTCTGTTCCTGCTCAGGCGCGGGAATTTCAAGTAAGCTGATCAAGCGAGATTTTCGACAAAGGACCCCAACTATAAAGGACCCAAATTATGATGAATCGCCACAATTTCCTGAAATCCATTGCCGCCGTCGGTGCTGCCACCATGATCTCCATGGAAGGTACGACGTCCGTAATAGCGCAAAGTGCAGCGGCTTCCAAAGAGACCGACATGGTCATCGCAATGGGCGGTGAACCGGAAGAAATGTTTACGGCTTCCATTGCAAAGTTTGGCGGGATCGAACGTTTTGTGAAAAAAGGCCAGGTCGTCTGCATCAAACCGAATATCGGCTGGGACCGCGCTCCGGAACTTGCAGCGAACACAAACCCGGACCTCGTCGCCGCAGTGGTCCGTGCGTGTTTGCAAGCAGGTGCGAAAGAAGTCAACGTCGTGGATCATACGTGTGATGAATGGCGCCGGAGCTACCAGGCAAGCAAGATCGAGGAAGCCGTCATCAACGCCGGCGGAAAGATGCTTCCAGGAAATGACGTGAGCTACTATCGCGAAGTAGAGATCCCGGAAGGAAAGAACCTCAAAAAGGCGCTCGTTCTGAATGCCGTTCTGGACGCCGACGTCTGGATCAACATTCCGTGCCTGAAAAACCACAGCGGCGCCAAAATGACTATCGCGATGAAAAACCTCATGGGGATCGTCTGGGACCGCCGTTTCTTCCACACGAACGATCTGCATCAGTGCATCGCGGACATCAATACGCTGCGCAAACCGGTCCTCACGATCGTTGATGCGTACCGCACGATGAAATCCAACGGTCCGAAAGGCCGTTCGCTGGCAGACGTCGTACAGACGCGCACGATGTTCATGGGCACGGATCCGGTCGCTCTCGACACAGCCGCGACACGCTTCTTCAATTTTATCGTAAACATGCCGCTGGAGCAAGTTTCCTATCTCGCCAAGGGTGCGGAACTCGGCGTCGGCACGATGGACCTGCGTTCGCTGGGAGTGGAACAGGTCAAATTCACGAAGTAAGAAGTAAACAGGATGAAAGGGGCAGGACCGATGCTTGCCCCTGTTTTTTCCGGAGGTCCTGGAGGTTCAGGAGGTTCCATGAGGGTTCTCGTTCTTGGGTACCAAAACCGAACGGGTGTGGCGGAAACGATCCAACAGCTGCGCCCTCTTATTGAACAAAAAGTCGAGATCGTTCAGGAAGATCTGACCGGGAAAGCGGATCTTTCCTGTACAGAGGCGGACATCGCGCTGGTTTTTGGCGGCGACGGTTCCATTTTGCGCGCAGTCCAGCAGATGGGAACACACCAGCTTCCCGTGCTCTCGGTAAACCTTGGAAGACTTGGGTTTCTCGCAGGTCTGTCACGCAACGACAGTCTGCCGGATGTTTTGGAAAAACTCTCTCTTCTGAAGCGCGATCACGGACCATCATGGCTTGAGATGCTTCGGGGACGCGATCAGAATATTTCTCCGATCTGCGGTGAAATACAGTCTGCCGAAAGTCACAGTAAAGCTGGACGGCAATGCAAAGATGAACGGCACGGCTGCGGCGAACAGTACGATATGTTCGGGTTTTCCATTTCCTCCCATCGTCTTTTAAACTGCCTCGTGACGCTTGACGGTCCGCAGACCAGCGACTCTCAGCCCGGGATTTCTTCATTCGTCATGAATGAAGTCACGATACAGAGCGCAGATTTCCACATCGTGGAGGTCGATATTTGGGCGGACGGCGAATTTTTGACCACGTGCCACTGCGACGGATTGATCCTTGGAACTCCCATTGGCTCCACGGCTCACAATCTCTCGGCAGGCGGACCGATACTGCGTCCCGGACTTGATGCAGTAGTCCTTTCTCCCGTCGCGCCGCACTCGATGACTTTCCGTCCCATCGTGGATTCCGCGCAGCGTACCTTTTGCTTTCGGCTCACATCCGGCTCGGGGAAAGCCGCAGTCGTCGTTGACGGAACGCGTATCGCTGAGATCACCGCAAAGGAGACCGTATACGTTACTCCGTCGAAAAACTCACTCCAGATGATCGAACTTCCAGGAAGTTCCTATTTCTTGAAACTTCAAAAAAAACTGGGCTGGGGCGGTCATTTCGTCAACGTAGAAAACCGAATTTCAGGGATCGATAATACTTTCGGGAAGGAATCAGAATAATGATGAAAAAATGGCTTGGTACTACCTTTTCCGCGCTTTGCATACTTCCGGTACTTTGTCTGGCGGCGCTCCTGCTCTCCTTTACGCCTGTTTGTTTCGGCGAGGAGGCCGGTACTTCGGATCAAGACGCAAAGAAGACCTACCTCCTGCGCTACACCTGGACAAAAGGCACGGTGCTGAACTGGGAAGTGACGCACAGTAATCGAACCGTCACAAAGGTCGGGACGCAGACAGAAAACGTCGATACCTACACGCACTCGATGAAGACTTGGGCAGTTGAAAGCGTTGATGAAAACGGAACGGGGACCATCGTGAATCAGGTCCCGTGGGTCGATATGCGGGAACGGCGCGAGGATGGTTCGACGCGTACCTTTGACAGTCGGAAGGAAATGGTGCCGGAAGAAGGTTTCGACACAGTCCCGGAGTCCCTTGGACGCGATCTTTCCCGAGTTGAGATCTCTGCTCGCGGCGAACAGCTTTCGAGAAAGGACTACCGCGCCTCCACGATCGTGCAGCAGGCGAATCAGGCGTACGTCTGCATCCTCTTCCCCGAAGAAGCCATTCCGGTCGGTCACAGCTGGACGCATCAGTATCCTGTCTACGTACAGAACAAAGTCGGAGATCTGAAACGCGTCGAGATGATCCAGCGTTTCACTCTGCAAAGTGTCTCGAACGGCATCGCCAGAATCGATTACTCGACAAAGATCCTCTCGCCGATACAGGATATGAGCATCCGCGCACAGCTTCTCGATCGTCTTTACGAAGGGATCTTTCTTTTTGATGTGGACCGCGGCCGAGCGATCATGCTGACGGAACGCGTGGATCAGTCGGTCATGGGATTCCGCGGCGAGATCAGTTCGCTGAAAGTTTCCATCGATTTTATCGAACGGCTCATACTTCAGTAAGAATACGCCCCTATTTCACTAGAAAAATACCATATGAGGATTGGCATTTACGGAGGCACGTTCGACCCGGTCCATTTTGGTCATCTGCTTTTGGCGGAAACGGCGAGGGAGACTCTGAAGCTGGATCGAGTCCTTTTCATTCCAGCGCGTATTCCGCCGCACAAGCAGGGAAAGTACCTCACGCCGGAAGCGGACAGGGTCGCGATGCTGCGCTTGGCGTTACGCGGAAATCCGGCTTTTGTGCTGGAATCGTTCGAGCTAAAGCAGAAACAGGTCAGTTACACCGTACACACGGTCGAATACCTTCATGGAAAGTACCCGGATGCGGAACTATTTCTGCTCATGGGGGAAGATATGCTCCGAACGTTTCCCGACTGGTACGAGCCGGCGAGGATCTGTGAATTTGCAACTCCGGCAGTTATCGGAAGAAACGGCTGCGAAGTGGAGGATCTCCATTTTCTTTCCGGAGTCGCTTCACCTGCATGTCTGCGCAGGATCCGAAAATCTCGAGTCCCAATGCCGGCGGTCGCATTTTCAAGTTCCGAGATACGTGAACGTACTGCGAAGGGGGAAAGTATCCGTTACCAGACGCCGGACAGTGTCGTTCGCTATATCGAGGCACACGCGCTGTACAGAAAGACCCATTAAATGTTACAAAACCTATTCTAACAGCGTTTCACAAAAAAAATCTCGATTTTTTAAAAATCGCACAATACCCCCTTGACTTTTGGGGCAAAAACAATAGAATCAATATTATGGTGTGATCTGGATCGATCACATCGAAGCATCATGACTTTAAAGGATTTTTAAGATGACATACAAAAAACATTCTGAAAACAAACGCCGCGCACTAAAATTTGAATCCCTTGAAGATCGCCGCCTTTTGAGTGCCGTCCCTTTTGATTCGGGGGAATTCGAGGAATTGACAGCAAAATATTCCGCGCTGGCACTTCCTGAAACAGCGGACGGTCTGAACATCATCACGCTGGATCTTGCGGAAGGGGACGGCTTGGCCGAATTGAAGGAAGCCGTTGAAACTGCCGCGCGGACTGAAAATTCCGACCTGATCGCTGTACGGACTTCTGCGGATCACAATACGCTCACGTTCACTGTGCCGACGGACAAACTTGCCGTCAACATCGATTCGGCAATTTCCGGCTCGCTCACCATCGTAGGTCTCGGCGACTCACCGCTTATTCTCGATGCCGTGCAGCTGACCGACATTCTGACCGTCACGGGAACCAATACGTGCCTTTCTCTTGGCGGTATGCTCTTCACCGGCAGTGCGTCTCCGGATGCCGCGCTGACCGACTCGCCTCTTGGAGCGTCCGTGGTACTGATCGATTCCGGAACAGTGTTCCTCGACACGGTCACATTTGCCGGCAGCACTGACCGCGCTGCCGCGCCGAAAGAACTGCTCTGGTTCAGTTCCGATGCGCAGGTTTATGCTGAGGGCATCTCTTTTCTTCTAGAAGAAACTGACGACACGCCGACAGCCGACACGCCGACAGACGGCACGATGACGGTGGAGAACAGGACCACCTCTTCATCCGCAGTCAGTGCCGGAGCGGAAATTTCCATTGATCAGCTGGGAACTTTGGCCGAAAATACAGAAGACACGACTATCACGGACACGCAAAAAAGGTGGACGGGGGAAGTCTGGCTCGGCGGAACACAGTGGGCGTACCTGACCGGCATTGAGGCTGCTGATGCCGAGAAAGTACAGACGATCATCAACACAGCGGTACTTAAAACAGATGACTATGTCGATGCCGACAAAGAAGATCCCTACTCCGGAGGCGTAGACTGCAATCTCTGCTGGGCGGCAACAGCGGCGAATATGCTCGATTATTCCGGCTGGGCGACACGATATGCGCAAAGCAATTATCGGACAGCTGCAGACACCATTTATTCGGAATATTTCCGCAAATATTTTGCAAATGCCGGAGGAACTATCCAAAGCGGCCTTCTCTGGTTCTTCACCGGGGAATACGACGGCCATAGTATTCCTAAGGATCCTTACAGAAGCATTCGAGGTTTCTATTCTCTTGAAGAGTTAGCGGAAGCGTACAGTTACGCGGACTGTTTCAGAGTAACTGCCGACACGATGCAGGAAATGGACCGAAATCTTAAGGATCATTATACTGCGGTTGGACTGTCTGTTGGTGCCTATGATGCGAACGGGAATCGTACGGGCGGACACGCTATGTCTCTTTACGGATACACTTACGACACAGCCTACACTGTCGACGAACTTGAGCGGTACACCGGACTGATCGTTGCCGACTCTAACGATATGACCGATAAACTCACCACATACGAGATCACATACGATGAGGAGGCTGGGAGGTACCATTTTCCGCACCCAGACGTTGAATACGGCGGAGACACCGGCTATCTGGAAGATCTCCATTTCCTGAATATGCCGTACGATACCCATGCTCCAGGCGAGCTGGCGCCGTACGTTCCCACAAACTACGGCTGGAGCGATTGTTTGTTCATACAGTCGGGGTCTGAAAGTACTGTCGCCGTAGATAACCTCCCCGAATACAGTGAGGTCTATGTGAGTTTTTCCTTTGCGAATTATTCATTTTTGCCATCCGGCGATATTTCCTGTACACTCACCCTTGAGGGAGGAAACCTCACTGAGCCGGAGATAAAGACCTTTTCTTACGATTCGATCGACCAGGGATATTTTTATCGTACCACCGACAAATATATGGGGACACTGGCTGCCGGTGTTTACACGCTGACACTGACGATCGACTCTGGAAATGACGTTGATGAGTACAATGAAGCAAACAATACGGTCGTTCGCACCTTCACCATCGGCGATGGGATCAAACTTGCTGCCCCGGTGTTTACGATACAATCTGTCGACGCACACTCCGTAACGCTCAATGTAGAGAGCGTCCCCAAAGCAGATGAATATCTGCTGGAAATTGCAACGAAAGCGGACTACTCCGATGCCAAATTCTGGAGTGCCGAGGTGGGAACGAACACGCTCACGGACCTCCAGCCCGGTACGACGTACTACATCCGCACATGTGCGCAAGTACTCTGGCCCGTGCTGGAATACGCGTATTCTGAATGGCAGAGTTTCACGACTGTCGTCGAGACTCCTTCCCTCACATACGATGAGACCGAATGTACCCAGCTTCGTACATTCCTTGAAAGAACCGACGCAAACGGCGTGAAGAACGGCACGAAACTGGACCCCGCGTACGATGCCGATAACGCAAGCACCTGGTCCGGCATCACGTGGGAGGAGATCGACGGTGTAAAGCACGTGAAGAGTATTCATTGGGTACCTGGAGTTTCTTTGGATCTTGCCGGGCAGCTGGATCTTTCCGACTGTGCTCACTTAGAGACCTTGGTTCTTCACGATATTGGCATCGATGAACTCGAACTGCGCGGCTGTTCCGCACTGCAAAACGTTTGGCTGCAAGGAAATGACTTCAATTTTGTGAACCTTTCGGCCCAGAACACTCTCAAGGAACTGATACTGGTAGAGGAACATTTGGAAACGGTCCTGCTGTCTGAAGAGGTCCTCGGAGAACTCCAGATCCTGATCGATCCGTTGGATGATTCCTGGCAGTATCCGGAAAATGCCGGCACGCTGACCGAGGATGGGATCTTCACGCCGTCGCTCCTTCCCTTTACGGCCTTCAATACCAAAGGAACGCGCCAGATCACGTTCGAGAGTGCCGTTCTGCCCGTCCCGGCGTTCAGTGTCTTCCCCTCCGGTTCCGATGCCGTCCTCGTAACGTTCGAAGAAGTTGACTACCCATTCCCATACATACTGGAATATTCGGAAAACGCGGATTTCACCAACGCGCAAACGCTGCAGCTCCTCTACTCTCAATCAAAGTCGATCACTGGCCTGAACGCGAATACAACGTACTATTTCCGCGTAAAAGCAAAGGGTTCAGGAGTCTATTTCGACTCCGAGTGGTCGGAAACGGTGAGCGTCACGACAGAAGAAGTTTCTCCGTTCGCCGGATACGATGAAACGGAATGCCTCAAGCTCCAGTCTTTCCTCGAACAGACCGACGAAAACGGCGTGAAAAACGGCACGAAACTGAATCCCAACTACGATCCGAACAAAGTAACAACGTGGGGCAGTCTTACCTGGAACTCCATAAATGGGACGAGGCGGGTCTACCTCATTCACTGGAGCAACAAAGACCTTTGCGGCACTCTCGATCTTTCCGGGTTTACGAACATTACAGATTTTATGTTCTGCGGAAATGACAATGTCATATCCGTAAACCTGTCTGGCTGTACCAGCCTCCAAATAATCGATCTTCATGAAAATGCCGATCTTGAGGTGTTGGATGTTTCCGGATGCACGGCTTTATCGCTGCTGTACTGTTACGATAATGCCAAACTTCGTGAATTGAATATCACCGACTGTACAGCTCTTAAAACCCTGCGCTGTATCGAAAGCAGTCTCGAGTCGCTTGACTTGTCCTCGTGCCAAACACTGGAAAAACTGCTTTGCGGCGATAACGCCCTCACTTCGCTGGATGTTTCCGGCTGTACGGCTTTGACGAAGCTCTCGTGTTACAGCAATCCAATTACCACACTGGATATTTCGAACTGTGAGTTTCTTGAAAAACTCGAAATTTCCGACATGCCGCTGCTGGACAAAGTATTGGTCTCGGAAAGCGCAGTCGGTAAACTGGTGATCGAATCCAACGGCAGTGATTTTCAAAATGTGCTGGGAGGAATGATCGGCAGCTCCAGCTGTACGCTCCCGGTTCTTCCCATGTTCATTACGAATAATGAAAATGAAGGCTGGATGACGATAGTCACACTCGCCTCCGGATCCGACATTGAGATGCCGGCGTATGACCGACACGATTACCTCCGCCTCGCATCATTCCTCACGCAGACCGACGAAAATGGAGTGATGAACGGAACGAAACTGAACTCCGCATTCACGATCCACGATCCGAGTACCTGGGCTGGCGTCACGTGGGAAAACGTCGATGGTATCATGCGGATCAGCGAGATCGATTGGCAGCGCCCGGCATACACTCCGGATGATCAAAAACTGATCGGTTTTCTGGATGTTTCCGGATGCACGTATCTGACGACACTGCGGCTTCTCCGAAACGCAGTTACGGGACTGAATATTTCCGAATGCACTTCGATTACCGTTCTGAACGTTGCGGGAACGACGCTCACGTCGCTGGATGCTTCGAACTGTACGTCTCTTTCCAGTTTGCATTGTAACAGCAGCAAGGTCACAACATTAAACGTTTCGGGATGTACCGCGCTTCAAAATCTGCAATGCGATCAATGCAAGCTGACTTCGATAGATATTTCCGGCTGCACGAACATTACGGCTTTAAATTGTCAAGGAAACAGGCTTACGACTCTGGATCTTTCCGAATGTGTGAACCTTGTCGACCTGATCTGTTACCAAAACAGTTTCACAGCTCTTGACTTTTCGGCGTGCCGTTCTCTCCAAAGTGTGTACGTTTACGGAAACGCATTTATAGAGCTGGACTTTTCCAATTGTACAGCCCTTCAATTCCTTTCGATCCGCAAAATTCCGCAGTTGCGTAAGATCACAGTCGCGCCTGGGGCAGTGAATACCCTGAAAATTTTGTCAGACGATGGATCTATTTTCAAAAATGCCGATGGAGAAGAAATCGCAACAAAATCATCAACGGTCCCCTCTCTGCCGATGACCATCATAAGCGGCAATCAGGTCATCTCCGTTTCCTGTCCTACATGCCCGGTACCGGCGCTCACAGTCTCCGCTGATGGCGCAAACTCCGTCTCGCTGACGATCGGGAACTCGGAAAACGCTTCCGGTTACACGCTCGAATACGCCGTAAACGCGAATTTCACCAACGCACAAACACGGTCTTTCACCAACGCCGGTACGCAGACGGTCACGGGCCTGAACGCGAACACGACGTACTTCTTCCGCGTGAAAGCAAACGGAACGGAAAACCGTGCCGACTCCGCGTGGTCGGAAACCGAGAGCGTCACGACGGAAAAGATCACGCTTTCCATCCCGTCGCTCACCGCTCAGGCCGCGAGTTCTGATTCGGTCACGGTAACGATAGGAAACGTGCAGAATGCGAGCGGCTACACGCTGGAATATTCGACGAATGCCAACTTCACGAACGCTCGGACGAAAACGTTCACCACATCCGGAACGCAGGCGGTCACGGGATTGGCGGCTAACACAATGTACTATTTCCGTGTGAAAGCAAACGGTACGGGGGCCTATGCCGACTCCGTGTGGTCCGAAACCGCAAGCGCGCAAACGGAAAAGATCGCTCTTTCGACTCCGTCGCTCACCGTCTCGGCAGCGGCACCGGATTCCGTCACCGTGACGATCGAGAACATCAAGAACGCCGCCGGTTACACGCTCGAATACGCTGAAAACTCCAATTTCACCAACGCTCAAACGCTGACGTTCACCGTGTCCGGCACTCAGACAGTCACGGGCCTGAACGCGAACACGAAGTACTTCTTCCGTCTGAAAGTGAACGGCACAGGCAATTACTCCGACTCCGCGTGGTCAAAAACTGCAAGCACAACGACGAAAAGGATCACGCTTCCCGCTCCGGTACTCACAGCATCTGCCAATGGCGCAAACACGGTCTCACTGATGATCGAAAATGTTGCGCATGCAAACAGCTACACGCTGGAATACGCAGAAAACGAGAATTTCACCAACGCCCGAACGCTAACATTTACCGCGTCCGGAATACAAACAGTCACGAAACTGAATACGAGTACGACGTACTTCTTCCGCGCGAAAGCAAACGGAGTGGGCGACTACTTTAACTCTGCGTGGTCGGAAACCGTAAAGGCACAAACAGAAAATAAGGCGTACCTTGCTCCGACGAACCTCCGAGTGCTCGCGGTCTCCGGAAATTCGATCGCACTTGAATGGTCTGCGTCTCAGACGAACACAAATGTGCCGCAGCTCGCGCAAAAGTACACCGTCCAGTACAGCGCGGACGGCGGGAGGTCTTGGCGCTCGGTCAACGCAAATGGAACGAATGCGGTGCTCTCGCGCATGAAACCGGGTGAGTATCTGATCCGTGTCCTTGCGGTGAAGGACCGAAATTTTGAGGCTTCCACTGCTTCAGATCCGGTCTCCGTGACGGTCTACGCACCGCTGACTACGCCGAAACTCGCAGTGCCCAAGGACCAGTGCAAAGACGACACGTTCGCAGTCCAAGTGACGAACTACACGGGAGAACTTACGAGTGATGCGAACTCCGTGACCTTCCGAATGAACGGGAATTCACAGACTTTCGCACTCGAAAACGGCTGCGGAACGGCAAATTTCTCGACTGGTGAAACCGTGAAATTCCAGAACGGCATCTTCACCGTCACAAATGCAAAAGCCAACACACAGTACAAACTGGAATTGATGTTCGCGAACGAGAAGACCGGCTCGGCATTCGCAAAAGTGAACGTCAAGACGACAAAAACGACGTACCTCGCACCGACGAACATCAGCGCGGTTTCGACAGGAGCGAACACGATCTCCGTTAGCTGGTCGGAGGCTCATGCGAAAACAGATGCGTCGAGGTTTGCGCAAAAGTACACCGTCCAATACAGTACCGACGGCGGAAAATCGTGGAGATCTGCCAACGTAAACGGAACGGAAACGACACTCTCGCGCATGAAACCGGGTGAGTATCAGATCCGCGTCCTTGCGGCGAAAGACAGTAATTTTGAGGCCTCTCTCGCCTCGGGATCGGTTACCGTGACAGTCTACGCACCGCTGACTACGCCGAAACTCACGGCGCTCAAAGACCAGTGCAAAGACGACTCTTTCGCAGTCCAAGTCACCAACTACGCTGGAGAACTTGCGAATGCCGCGAACTCCGTAACGTTCCGCATGAACGGTAATTCACAGACTTTCGTACTCGAAAACGGCTGTGGAACGGCAAATTTCTCGACTGGCGAAACCGTGAAATTCCAGAACGGCATCTTCACCGTCACAAACGCGCAGAGTAACACCCAGTACAAACTGGAATTAATGTTCGCGAACGAGAAGACCGGCTCGGCATTCGCAAAAGTGAATGTTAAGACGACGAAGACGACGTATCTCGCGCCGACGAATTTCCGCGTGACGGCATCGACGTCGAACTCCATCTCACTCGACTGGTCTGATTCACCGGCAAAAACGGATGTGTCGAAACTCGCGCAAAAGTACACGGTCCAGTACAGCACGAACGGCGGAAAAACATGGCGTTCAGTCAGCGTGAAGACTTCCGACGCGACGCTCACGCGTTTGAAGTCGGGTACGTACCTGATCCGCGTCCTTGCGGCAAAAGACAGTAAATTCGAGGCTTCCCTCCCGACGGAGATCCTTGAGATCACGCTCTAAAAGAAGCTTTTTTGTGAGAACTCTGCGGATGAGATCCCGTCCGCAGAGTTTTTTGCATTCAGAAACGTTTTACGTCAACTACCGCACACTGAAATCTCAGTTTACCGGATCTTCCAACAGCAAGGGAAAAAACTCGATCGGCGAGTCGGCTGGAGGTCCTGCGGGCACGAGTTTCACATCCTTGACCGCCGCACGTCCGTCCGGCGTCACTCGCAGCGTGACCTCAACATCATACTGACCGCGATTTTCCCAAGCCCAGGATGCCCTCTCGATCTCCGTCCCGGTCCCCTCCTCAACAAAGAATTTCTCGATCCCGTACCGGATTTGAGTTCCATGCACACCATTTCCGCGAATGGCGACTCGTTTCGCGCCTGGGAAGTTCCGTTCCGGAAGAGTATCGCTCCATCCGGCAAGTTTCCAAAGGTGCGAGCCGTCTTCCTGCTCGAGGATAGCGTACACAGTGCCCGATCCTTCGGTCTCCGGTCCCCGGCTGAATTCGTAGTTCAAGATCACGTAATCGCCCCGGAAATAGTCACGCGGATCGAACGGCTCGGTCCGAACGGCGATCTCGACCGCATCCGGTCCGAATGGAAGAAGGGCGTACCAGAGCAGACCCGCTAAAAACGCGGCCTGCGCGAGAAAAACGGCACACAGATAAATTCGGCGTTTCATCAACGGCCTCCTTTCTGAATTTCTGAAACCTGAGCATT
>SUVI01000218.1 GCA_015062085.1 Planctomycetaceae bacterium | reverse complement strand
GAGGGCGTACCGGAATTCGAGCCGAATGTGCTTCAGCAGGCGATGACGGCTCCGGAAAATGTGAGACCTGGCGGCGTTTACGTTCTGGAAATGGAGATGGGGGCTGGAAAAACGGAAGCCGCGCTGGCTCTGGCGTACGAGCTGCTCGCGAAACATCGGCACAGCGGGATCTATTTTGCTCTGCCGACGCAGCTGACCTCAAACAAGATCCACGAGCGCGTCGAGCCGTTTTTGCGGAACATTCTTGAGCCGAACACACTGCGGCGTGCGCTTCTGGTCCACGGAAAATCCTGGCTTGAGGACCGTTCTTTAAAGAACTCTTTCCAAAATGACGGTGAAGAAGGTTTCCAGTCGGCAGGACCGAAGGCAGATTCCTGGTTTGCGAGCCGAAAGCGTGCACTTCTGGCACCGTTTGCCGTCGGGACGATCGACCAGCTTTTGATGGCGGTCATCAACGTGCGGCACAATGCGCTTCGGGCACTCGGAGCCGCGGGGAAAGTCGTGATCCTGGACGAAGTCCACAGCTACGATGCCTACACAGGCACACTGATCCGTCATCTCGTGAAGCGTCTCCGGCAGTGGGGCTGCTCGGTCATCCTTCTGTCGGCCACACTGACGCAAAAGCTCCGAAACGAGCTGCTTGAGCTTGAAAATTCGGAAAATACGCTGGAAAATGCGTCCAAAGTACCCTACCCGCTTTTGAGCATCCGCGATAAAGAGGGCGTCTTCTATCCGGAGCTGGACCGGTCCGGAATGCGTTCCAAGAACGTTCGGATCGTGCACAGTTCCTCGCTTGAAGACTCACTGAACTCTGCCATGGAATGCGCCATGCGGGGCGAGTGCGTCCTCTGGATCGAAAACACGGTCGGCGACGCGCAGGAAGTCTTCCGCCGCATTTCCTGCACTTTGCCTCCGGGGGTGGAGGCCGGGCTGATCCACTCGCGTTTTCAGGAATTCGCGCGGCGCGAGAAGGAAGACCTTTGGGTCGAGAAGTACGGGAAATCGGGACAGAAACGCGCAGGCGGGAAGATCCTCGTTGGCACGCAGGTCCTTGAACAGTCGGTCGATATTGACGCGGATCGGCTCTTTACGCGCCTTTGCCCGACGGATATGCTCCTCCAGCGTATCGGGAGGCTTTGGCGTCATGAAAAACTGGATCCGCTTCGGCCAAAATCAGCGGAATGCGTCGTCGAGATCCTGAACGAGTCGCCGTTCCAAAATAAAGAGACCTCCTCTGGATACGAAAAAACGCCGCCGGTCTACGCGCCGTACGTTCTCATGCGCACGCAGGAAGTTTTCGAGGGACGCACGCAGTTGACCATCCCCGGCGATATGCGCGAGCTGATCGAAGCGACGTATGCCGAGCGGGAGGAGACCGGCTGGTACGCTAAGCTGAAACACCAGCTGGATAAAGAGGTCAGTAAACTGGAACAATTTGCTGCACTTGGAACATCCAAAGCGGAAGAAACTGATCCAGACACAGAGGCCTCAACACGCTATTCCGAGGAGGAGACCGTCGAAGTCCTTCTTCTGAAAGACAGCAGAGAGGGGAGCCTTCTGCCGTTTGGAAGCGAAAACTGGATCCCGATCCCGCCGAAAACTGCCTCCCGCGAAGCACGGACCCAGTGCGCACGGGAACTGAACCGGTTTCTCGTCCGCGTCCGAGTCAGTGCGGCCCCTGCGTACTCCGGATTTCGTCTTGAAGAGCTGAAGCACGTGCTTTACGTCGGTTCCGACGACGGGGACCGGCCGCTTCGCGCAGCCTTCGTCGGCGATAATTGCGGCAAACTGCTTGACCGCGCCAAAAACCCCGCGAAACCGGACTCTCGCGGAGCAGGCAAAAAAGAAAATACGATCAGTTCCCTGAATTACCGGGAGAAATTCGGCTACTCCTATTCCAGAAAGAAGGACGCCTGATGGAAAATATCGAAACGATCGCGCAAAGTAATCAACGAACGGCTCACAGTATCATCGAAAAAATCGGTGTTCGGCAGGCGTGGGAGGCGATCGGCGCACGGGTCAACCTCGTTGGGTCGCTGGCGATGGGGCTTTTGATGAAGCATCGGGATATCGATCTCCATATCTACACGGAACGGCTCGACATCGCGGAGAGTTTTCAGGCGATCCGGACCATCTGCGCAGATCCTGCCGTTACGCGTCTGGAATACCGCAACCTCGCAGATACGGAAGAAGCGTGCCTGGAATGGCATGTTTGGATCCTGCACGAGACCGAGGAATGGCAGATCGACATGATCCAGATCCTGAAAGGTTCTCGTTTCGACGGCTATTTTGAGCACATTGCCGAGCGGATCAGGGAAGTCCTCACGCCTGAAATGCGCACTGCCATCCTGAAACTCAAATACGAAACTCCCGAAACGGAACACATCATGGGGATCGAATACTACCAGGCCGTGATCGAAGGCGGAGTCCGGAATTACTCCGACTTTCTCGCGTGGCGTCAGGAACATCCTGCCGACGGAATCGTCACATGGTGTCCGTGACTCCAATGAGCCATAATCTTCTTCCCCACGAAGGAAACAGTCTGTTTTTTCACGCATACCGAAACAAAAGTGTTCTTAATGTCATCCCCAATATCCGGTATAACCTTACTTTCCGCTACTTTCATGCGGTTTTTTGAAATTTTTGACTTTTTTTTTAAAAAAACATCTTTGGAGACTTGAAATTCTCTGTCGTAATATTAAAATATGTGACGATGAATTTATCCGCGTTCCAGCTTACGCGAGAAACATTAAAGATCTTTCAATCGGATTAAGAGAAATGAAAAAAATAAACCGTTACCTTACCGCGTGGAGTTTCGCTGCTCTGTATTCATTGGAGGCGGTTTCCGCTTTTGGTGTCACGTATGACACGAATACCACGTTTTCAACAGCTCCTGCATGGAGTGAAAACGTAACAATCAATTCCGGCGCGACCGTTACTCTTGGGCAGAACGTTCTCATTGGCCAGACGAAGGACATTACGATCGACCTCAACGGCACACTCGTGATGAACTCTGCCAAAACGGATAATCACGGAGCCGGCAACTCCTTCATCAACGGAAACAACAAAGCGATCCAGTTCACCGGCACCGGAACGCTCGTGCACAACGGGACGGGCCGTTTGGCTATGCAGTCCAGCGGATACAAAGGTGCGGGCGGCTACTCCATCAAATTCGCGTTCAGTGACGGCGCGCTGATCGACATTCAGAAAGGTACGCTCGTCAACGGCGGCTGGAATCAGCAGAACTGGAACGACAACAAGGCGGACCTCCGCATTGCCTCCGGAGCCAATCTTGACCTCTGGGACGGCTCGAATATGAAAGTGGACTCTCTGGTCGGATCCGGAACGATCACAAGCGGTTCCACTGCCAGCCGATTCATCGACTTCGGACTGGGCAACTCCACTTGGATCGTGAACGGCAAACAGCAGACTCCCGAATTCTCAGGCACGATCGCCAGCGGAAAAAACATTAACCTCCACAAATACGGTACCGGAACGCAGATCCTGTCCGGTGCGTATCTTTCGAACGGAACCGCTTACATTTCCGGCGGAACGCTCCAGATCGGAAATGGAACCAAAGGGTACATTGGAACTTCTTCCGGCGTTGAAGTTCGTGAAAACGGAAGACTCGTCATCAATTCCGCGCAGATCACCAGTCTTCGTAAAGGATTCACCGGCGCAGGAGTCGTTGACGTTACGAAAGGGACCCTGGAGATCCTTAATTCCACCGCATTCACCGGCACGATGAACGTCGCGAATGGCGGTTTATTAGCTCTCGGAACCGTCGATGAACTCACGAACGTCACGACCGCGGACGGTGCCAAACTCGCGCTTTACGTCAGCAGCACGGACACCACGGGCTTCACGCTCGACACGTTCAACGCAGAGAAAGCCGCCCGTGCCAATGCAACGGTCCAGTTCTTCGCTCCATACGGCAAAACGCTCACAACGGCGGATACCGGCGACTACCTCAAAGGGACGACTTCTGTCGGAGTTCAGGTCTCCAACGGCGGCACGCTGATGTTCGACAACGGCGCGGATTCCGTCACCACGATCGCAAGCCAGATCACGACTGGCGGTACGGCAGTCGTCAACAGCGGAAAAGTCGTCGTGAACTCCGCGACCCCCGCGAACGGCAATGCCCGATTCGATTTCAGCAAGATCACGGTCAACGACGGCGGGCACCTTCTCTGGGACGGCGTCGTTGCCCGGCAGACTCGTTCCATGACTTATCT
>SUVI01000022.1 GCA_015062085.1 Planctomycetaceae bacterium | reverse complement strand
CGTCGCAGAATACTCAACACAGGAACCCCCGCGTTTTTGACTGCGCCCTCAGCGGTCCATTTGCTGAACTGGGATCTGTCCGGCTCTCACCATCCCGAACTCTCTGTGAAGCCATACTCAGCTTTATCTCCGCATCAACGGTTTCTTGATCTTCAGATATTATACCACGATCCTCTGCTTTGTCAATAGTCTTTCGAGGAAAATTTCAAGAAATAAAAAAGGCTGGTAAAAAAACCAGCCTGAATACACCCAACAGGGTTCGAACCTGTAACCTTCGGTTCCGTAGACCGATGCGCTATCCAATTGAGCCATGGGTGCGAAAGGAAAAAAAAATGAAAAACAAACTCATAAAAGTTTGAGTACACCCAACAGGGTTCGAACCTGTAACCTTCGGTTCCGTAGACCGATGCGCTATCCAATTGAGCCATGGGTGCATGGTTTTTCATTAAGGCTTTCCTTAACGATTACGTGTGATTATATCACGGCGCACAAATTTTTCAAGGGGGGGAGCCCACATTTTCTTCAAGAAAGCTCCCATCCTCCAAAAAATTTCTGATATTTTGGAAGGTTTCGATAGAATTTGGTATCTCCATGTGCGTTCCCCGCATTTTTTTCCAGCCTTTCGCACCGTCCAAGCGGGTCGTGGAGACCGGCAGAACGGCATCGGTCTCCTCACCGTAGTACTCATAGTCCGGGTGAGTCCCCGCGATAACAGCAAACTCACATTTCGGGACTCCAAACCTCTCCTTCATCTCCGATCCGTTGAGCGCCAGGTCCGCCAGCGCCGTCACGAAAATACCGGTCATGCCATCCTGATGGATCCGCGCGGTCTCCGCTCCCTGATTTGGCGGGCAGAGCTGGACGAATCTTCCGATCGGCAGTTCCTCGAAAAGTCCATTTTCCTCGGCATACTTTCCCAGATAGTTCCTCAAAATGATGCTCCCGAGACTGTGTCCGACAAAATCGATGCGTTCCGCCCCTTTCAATCCCTCGAGGATCTTGGCGACACGCTCGGTACTCTCCTCCACCGTCATGAACGACGAGGCGCAGGAAAGATTCACGACTGCCGAATACCCCCCCTCCTGCCGAAACCAGAGCGCCATATTCTCCAGATGCACGGATCCGGAAAAAAGGCCGTGGAGCAGGACTAGCACTTTTCCGGAAAACGGCGGGATCTTCAATTCCTGCCGGTACTCCTCCAGCACACGTTCGCAAAATTCCAGGCTACCGGACGCCCTACAGACCGCCTTCGGATCCAGAAGACGAAATTCTCCGGTGAGGCACGACTGCTGAATGTGCCATTCCTGAAGAAAAAGCACATCCTGCCAGAACATCAGACCGCCGATCGTCTGCTCGTTTTTCCGAACATCCTGACCAGGGAAGAGCTGACTAGAGAAGAGCTGCCCCTGGGCATCTGCATTCCACAAAATGCACAAAGTCAGCGCAAAACACCAGCCCCAGCACTGCAAGAACCCGCGCTGCAAACACCCGCGCACCTTCTCCATTCCGGCCGCTCGGCAATTTCTTTGATCTTCCTTACTTTTCAGCATTTTTATTCTCCTCTCCTGCCGTCACTCCCATTTTCAGGTACGGAATGTGCAGCTTCGCAGTTCCGGGAGTCAGCGCAAAGAGCGTCCACCCCGGCATTCCAAGTTCGCGTGCTGCCCGGATCTGGATGACGCACTGATCCGGAGTCAGCCGGGAACTCGACGAACTGACCCCGATCCCCGGATACATCGGAATGACCGCATCGAGCGCTTCTTTCTGCGATCCCGTCATGAAAATGAAGCGTTCCGCACTGTTCGTGTAATTCATAGGGCACACGAAATCCAGCCAGCCGTTTTTCGCCCACTGGACCCAATCCTGTCCTACCGTGTCCGCGCAGTTTGGGTAGTCACGAAACACAGCAGCGGAAACTTCCACTTCCGGCCGGATCTTCTTTACCGCAGCGTGCGTTCTTGCGACGACTTCCGCGATCTGCGCCCGACGCCATTCCTGCCAAAGTTCCCGAACCTCCCAATTCCACGTACTCTGCGGCGGATCCGTCAATTCGGTCCCCTTCTTTTCCCGCCAAAACCGGGCGAAACGCTCACGGCATCCCTCACAGAAACAGTATCCGGCACCGGGAAACCGAATGTAGTCGAAATGGATCCCGTCCACGTCGTACTTCCGCACGATCTCGCAGAAAGAATCAACTTCGAGCTGCTGATTTCGCGGATCCGACGGGCAGAGCCACGGTTCTTCCACGCCGTCCCGGCTGACTTGCAGACGCCCTTGCGCACGCATTTTTTCGAGGAATTCCTTCGGCGCATTCATGCAGTTGAAGTTGACTTTCCAGACATGAAGTTCCACACCGTATTTTTTCCCTGCCTTCACAGCCTCCGCGATGGAGTCGCCGTACTGTGCGACTTTTGGAGAGACGGGTAGAAGCTCACTCTCGTACCGCGCTTCGCCTCCCCACGCCTGATTTGCCAGAATTGCCGTGAATCCAGCCTCCGCCAGCTCTTTCATCGTCGCGTCCCAGTCACCGGGGTAGATTCCGAACCCGCTGTGCTCCCAGATGAAACGCCGTTCATTCGCGGCAGGTTTCTGCGCGGTACAAAATTCCGTCCGCGCCTCCAAGATCATCTCATCCAGAATGCCGCAAAGCCGAAAACCAGCATCCGCGTCCGTTTTTTCAAAAATCATCGCCGCGATCTGCTCCGGCGCGAAACCATCCTCCGCGAGTTTTTTCAGTGCCCGGGCCGCTGCGCTCCGGTACATTTCCCTGACATCATCCTGCGGCGCGATCCCGACCTGAAGGAGCGTCCTCCATTTTTCGCGCAGCATTCGGCACAAAAGCTGCGGGCAGTACGGATTCAGGAGGGACGCAAGAAATTCCCGCTTCTCGCCGCCCCCGCCATTCGCCAGAAGAACGTGCGTGACCCACAGTCCGCGCGCACTCCAAAGCAGAGCAGGGTACCGCGTCTTTTCACCATTCGCGCAGGTCCAGTACGCCGCGATCCTCGGAGCATTCTCCGGTTTCGCGAGCAGCGGATCCTCAAGATCCGGCACGATCTGTCCAACTTGGAAATTCCAGGACGCCTGCGGCAGAAATTCCGGCACTGGACCTTCCAGGAACTTTTGAAAATCACTCTCGATCGCCATTCCCGCAATTTCCAGTCCATGATCGCGAGTCCGCACGTACCCAACGCTCCGAAATCCCAGCGTTTCCAGCAGTTCTTCCGGCGCACTGTAGCAGACGATCAGAAAGCCGCCGTTTTCCGCATACCGGGAAAGCAGCTCGACCGTCCGAGGTTCCATTTGGGCCGTGAGCGGCAGAACGAGTACCGGAACGTCCTTCAAAAATTTCTCTGTCAGCTCCGACTCACTCACCATGCCCGGCGTCATTCCCATTCCGCGCAAAAGTGTGCCGAACTGCTTCACGTACTGCGAAAACTCCAGATTTTTCTCTGCATCCTGAAGCAGGATCCACGCGTCATTCTTTCGCATCCGCAGAGCTTTCAGCCTCACCGATTGATCGACCGGCTTTCCCGCATAAAACGCGATCCGTACCCCCTTCACGTTCTGCAGGCCTTCCGGTTCCCCCTCGATCCGGGCAGAATCCGTCGAAAAGATGCAGCGCACTTCTGTCGGCGACATTTTCTCCGTCTTCGCAGTCATGGAGTACCAGCCGTCACCGCTCGCAAAATAGAAAACGATCTGGCCAAACGCATCCGGACGCGGGCACTCAAGATCCAGAAAAAAGAGACCGGCTCCCGAAGCATCCAGCGTGATCGGCGCGTCAAAACAAACTCGCGAAGTTTTCGGCGCAGACGCAAACGGAAGCGTCAATTCCCCGTCACGATACGCATCCCGACTCGTGGAACGCACCGTCTGGAAATCCAAAAGAGACGGACTCAATTCACGCTCCGGATCGAAAAAAACGTCCCGACTGGTCAATGCAGCCAAAATTTCAGTCTCACCGTTTCGAGTCTCACCGTTTCGAGTCTCACCGTTTCGAGTCTCACCGTTTCGAGTCTCACCGTTTCGAGTCTCACCGTTTCGAGTCTCACAAGATCCAGGAACTTCTGCAGACGCACCGACCGCCAGACTAAAAATGACCAGAAGGACTAAAATCGGAATGAATTTTTTCATGGCAGGGATCCTAAAAAAAGAGGAACGCAGAATGCAGAACGAAAAGGAACCCTTCCGTACCGCGCACAAATAAATCATGGCAGGCTCCCCGGGAAATGCGTGCATTGGTTTGGCCGCGCGCATTCCCGGAAAAGTTCATTCAGACAGGCAGTTCATTTCCTGTCCATTCCCCCGATCAGCATCTCTGCCCGCCGGGAGAACGCTTAAGACCTCAGTTGAATTTCACGAGCGAGGCGCAGTAATCTTCCGGAGCTTCGTAACCGAGCAGTTCCAGGACCGTCGCCGCGACGTTCGCAAGACCGGGTTTCTCGACGTCCGCCATTTCGTATTCGCCCTGGTAGCCGGGATCGAAGATGCAGAACGGGACCGGATTCAGCGTGTGTGCCGTGCGTGCAGTGCGGACGCCTTTTTTCTCGGTCCACATCTGGTCGGCGTTACCATGGTCAGCCGTCACGATGGCGATGCCGTTGAGCTTTTCGATGACCGCGAGGATCCGGCCGACGCATTCATCGACCTTTTCGACGGCCTTGACAGTTGCTTCCATGTTCCCCGTGTGCCCGACCATGTCGCCGTTGGCCAGATTCAAACGCCCGAACTTGAATTTCCCGGACGCAAGCGCGCCTTCGACCCACGCCGTGATCTCTTCCGCCTTCATGAGCGGCGCTTTGTCGAATTCGATGCGGTCCGACGGGATCTCTTCGTAATCCTCACACTGCGCATTGATGTACCCGGAGCGGTTTCCATTCCAGAAGTACGTGACGTGGCCGAATTTCTGCGTTTCGCTGATGGCGAACATCGAGACCTTTTCCGCGCAGAGGTACTCGCAGAACGTCCGGTCGATCACCGGCGGGGCGACGAGGAAGTTTTTCGGGAGTTTCAGGTCGCCGTCGTACTGCATGATCCCGGCGTAGAAGACGTTCGGGACGCGAACGCGGTCAAATTTGTCGAAATCGGCGCCGCCTTCAAATGCCTGGGAGATCTCGATCGCACGGTCCCCGCGGAAGTTGAAGAAGACGACGGAATCGCCGTCCTGGATCGTTCCGACCGGCTGGCCGTCTGCGTCAGCGACGACGAACGATTCCAGGTACTGGTCCACAGCCTTTTCATCTTCGGCATACATGGTCTCGACGGCTTCTTTGGCGGACGCGAATTTGCGTGCGTCGCCAAGCACGTGCGCTTTCCAGCCGCGTTCCACGATCGTCCAGTCCGCTTCGTAGCGGTCCATGGTCGTGATCATGCGTCCGCCGCCGCTTGCGATACGATAATCGAAACCGTACTGCACGTTGATCTCTGCGAGCAGAGTTTCGGTTGCCTCAATGTACGTGAGAGCGGATTTTTCCGGAACGTCGCGTCCGTCATGGAGAATGTGGAGACGCACTTTCGCTACGCCTTCCTTCGCAGCCCGCTTCAGCATCGCGTAAAGCTGGGAGGTGTTGGAGTGCACGTTTCCGTCCGAATGCAGTCCGATGAAATGGAGCGTCGCGTTCTCTTTCGCCTGCGCAACGGCTTTCTTCCAAACTTCCCCCTCGTACATGGATCCGGTTTCCAGCGCGCGGTTTACCAATTTCGCACCTTGATCGAAAACGCGTCCGGCACCCAGCGCGTTATGACCGATCTCAGAGTTCCCCATATCGTCGTCACTCGGAAGCCCGACGGCCTGACCGTGCGCCTGGAGCTGCGTGTAGAGTTTCGCGCCGAAAAGTTTGTCGAGCGTCGGAGTTTTCGCGACGAAAACGGCGTTGGAGTCATCCTGCTTGCCGATGCCGATGCCGTCCATCACGATGAGGCACATGGGTCCGGGACGACCGGGGAAAGAGTTCTTTTTCAACGAAAGTTCAGCCATTTTTTTCTCCTGGATCTGCGTTAGTTCCAAAAAAATCCGATTCTGGCGGTCTCCGTCGGGACAGGATGAGACGACTGGAGGCCGCAGGAATTCCAAAATAAAAAATTCACTGCCTCTATTTTACCAATTTCTTGCGTTTTGGCAATAGGGCCGGACAAATTTTGCGAAAAATCCTCGCTTTACTTCATTTCACGTGCGGAAAAGTCCGTAGATCTCGCGCAAAAGGAAAAAAGATCCCGTCACGAAAAGGAGTCCGCAGCAGTTTTCGCTCGCGCCAGCTTCTCCCGCAGTGCGGTCATCCTTCCATTCCCGCAGAAGCCGTTCTGCCGCATCCTGCGGAATGCCTTCCCGCTCAACGCAGAGCTCCGGCGCACGCTCTTTCAAAAAAGTTTCCATTTCCTCTGCCGAGGCGCTCCGTTCCTGCGTGAATTCCGTCAAAAGGATCCGTTTCGGCGTGAGCGTCAAAAGAAGCTCCAGCATTTTCCGCCAGTTTTTATCCCGGGAAGCTGCGAAAAGGATCTCTTTCGGCATTTCCTGAAAATTCTCCTGGACCCACTCAACGGCGTACGCCATCGACTCCGGCGTGTGCGCAGCATCCAGAAGCGTGAGCGGCTCGCGGGAAACGAGCTCTAGTCTCCCCGGCAGATGCGCTTTCTTCAGACCTTCCCAAAGATGCGGCATCTCCAGCTTCCATTCCGGTGCGAGGACTCCCAGGATCCGAACCGCCTGTCCGACGCAGGCCGCGTTCATTTTCTGATGCTCGCCCGCCATCCCAACTTCAAGAAACGGCAGGACCGCGTCCGGGAAATGGATCCCGGCCCACGATTCCGGAACGTGAAGTTCCTGCGCGATTCCGTGGATCACGGGGTAGACCTTCTCGCGCACTTCCGCCGGCATGGATCCAACGACTAGAGGCACTTTCGGTTTGAGGATCCCCGCTTTTTCCCTCGCGATCTCTTCCAGCGTTTCCCCGAGCTGCTGCGTGTGGTCCAGCGCAACATTCGAAATGATGGTCAGGAGCGGCTCGCAGACCGTCACGGCATCCGTTCGGCCTCCCATTCCCGATTCGAGGACCGCGCAATCGACCTTTTCTTCCGCAAAATACACGAATGCCGCAGCCGTCAGAAGCTCAAAGAAACTGAACGTCCAGCCCTCCGCTTCCATCTCTTCCGTGCACGGCCGAAGTTTCTCTTCCAGGATCTCCGTCAAACGCGTTTCCGGAATGAACGCACCATTGATCCGGATCCGTTCCTCCAGCGCGAGAATGTGCGGCGAAGCGTAAACTCCGACACGCAGTCCCGCTTCCTGAAGGACCGACGCGAGCATCGCCGCAGTACTTCCTTTCCCCTTCGTTCCCGTAATGTGCACGGCAGGAAAACGCTTTTGCGGATCTCCCAGCTTTGAAAGAAGTTCCGTAAGCGGTCCAAGACTCAGCTCGCCGGCCGAATACCCGGTCCGCAGTTCCCGATCCAAGTGTGAATTCAAAAGCGCATAGCGTCCCATACTTTCCAGCCTTTCACGTCACTTTCACGTCACTTTCACGTCACTTTCACGTCACTTTCACGTCACTTTCACGTCACTTTCACGTCACTTTCACGTCACTTTCACGTCACTTTCACGTCACTTTCACGTCACTTTCGCGTCACTCCCGCACCGCTCTTCGGCCATTGAGTGCGTTTCGGATCTCTTCAGCCAACAGACGCTCGAAATGCCGCGCACTCTCGTCCGTCAGCCGTTTGGAGTCATGATTGATCCCCAGCGTCATCTTCCCGGCGTAGGTTCCCAGTGCGACCGTAAGTGCAGGATCTACGGTCCGAGGCGACGCCAGACGGATCTCATCGAGGATCCAATCGCCGACACAAAGCCGCCCATCCTCCGTTTTAGGGAGTCTGGAATTCCGGAAAAGAACGCCGAGATTCGAAAAAACCAGCGTCGCAAGCGGCGTCTTCCGACGCAAAAACCGCTTCATTCCCCAGCGCCGATCGCCGCCCAAACGCAGTGCACAGAGCCACTTCAGCTCCAGAAGAAGCAATTCCGCACGCTTCTCGGCACGGCAAAGTTCCATCTGCTGATGAAGTTCCTGAAGAAACGCCTGAAAACGTCCCCACTCCGGCCCCCTTTCCGAGATCTCACCAGATGCACGCACCGAATCTGAAACCGAATCTGAAACCGAATCTGAAACCGAATCTGAAACCGAATCTGAAACCGAATCTGAAACCGAATCTGAAACCAGATCTGAAACCGGCGCGAACCGGCGCTGCCACGTTCGGAGCTTCTCCGTCAAAAAAACGACACTCACGAGATTCCGAAGCGGAAAATCGTGCTGCGGCTGACGCAGACTGACCGGGATGGCGATTTGGACCGCACCGCAAGTTTCCAAATTCGGAATGGCCTCCTTCAACCGCCACACTGCACGAAACACCGCCGCTAGCAGCAGTTCATTTACCGAAACACCTTCACTCCGTGCACACTCGCGGAGTTCCTGCGTTTCCTGCCGGGTCAAAGAATGAAAAAGGATCGGAAGCTCCGCTTCTCCCTGAACTCCGGTTTTACTCTGAACTCCGGTTTTCGGCGTCTGAGTCAGCATTTTCCCGGAGCCGATCAGGCACGGGATCTGCGTCTTTCCGTCCGCAGCCGCTTCGCGTAATTCCAGCGGTCTTGCCGAGGCGTTCCATCCTCGGAAAAACAGATCCCTCAATGCAGCGAGAAACTGCTTCCAGACCGTTTTGCGCAGTTCTCCGCAAAATTCAGGACGCAAAGCCTCCCGGATCTCAGATCCATCCGGCATTTCCGCGTGCGAAACCGTCATTCCTGCGCAGCGTTCAAAAACTTCATCCAGAAACAAAAAAGAACCAAGCGCATCCGTCGTCAGATGATGAAACTGAAACCAAAGCTGAAAACGATTTTCCTCAGGCTGATCGTAGATCCAAAACCGGATCCCGGCTTCCTGCGTGATGGAGATCGCAGAATCGGGGAACGTCTCCGGAGTCGGCTCTCCGTGAAAGTACCGGATCACGACAGGAAATTCCTCTTTGGACCACTCAAGAGTACCGTTCGGCTCGCAGACGGCACAGCGTCTTCCGATACGCGAACGGTTGGCAGTCTCCCGGATCGCCCGTTCCAGACACTCGCGGTCCAGCCGTCCGGAAAACCGGCAGATAGTCATGGCGTCTGCCGAAATACCATGCACCTGCGAATCAAAAAACAGGAGATCCTCAAACGGAATCATGCGGCTTTTCCTGCAGCGTTCACGACTTCACCATTTACGTCCCAAGTATAGCAGGTGACCCGCCTGCCCTGAAAACGTTCACCGCCGTCAAATTCACCGCCGTCAAATTCACCGCCGTAAATCACCGACGGCACCTCCGTTTCCCAGACATTTTCGCCGATCTGGAACGCTTCCCCGGCCGGCAGTCCTTCAAATTTCAGAACCGAAACATCCTCAGCGAAAAGTCCCCTTCTCTCGCCACCTTCGCGCACCTCTTCACCGAGCAAAGGATCTTGAACGGCAGTCACCGTCTCATTTTCTTCCCCATTTTCTTCCCCATTTTCTTCCCCATTTTCTTCCCCATTTTCTTCCCCATTCTCACCCCAAAGCTCCGTATTTTCCTCTTCTCCAACAGGACGGCGGCAGAAAACATTCAGGATCGCCGGCAGGATCAGGAGCGAAGAGAGCCAGCAGCTCGCAGTTCCGATCGCAAGGACCATTCCGAGACTCTGCAGACCGCGATGCTGCGCAAGCATCAGAGTCCCGAAACTCAAGATCGTCGTGAGCGACGTTAGGATGATGCTCATCGATGTAGAAGGTGCAATGCGGAAAAGACCTCTGCGGTCAAATTTCCGGAAATCGTGAATGATGTGGACGCCGTCATCGATACCGATCCCGAGAAGCAGCGGAAGAACGATCATGTTTGCGGCATTGAGCGGAATATCCAGGTACCCCATGATGCCGAATGTGCACAACATCCCGATGAAGACCGGACACATTGCCAGGACTGTATCGGAAAGTTTCCGAAGATCCAGCATCAGAAGCAGAAAAACTGCCGCCAGTGCGTAAACTGCCGCATCTTGGTACCCTTTTTTCATCTGCAGAGAGCACTCGTACGTCTGAAGCGGATTCCCTGTGACTTTGGGATCGACGGAACGCACGTCAGCCGTGAACTTCTCCAGATTCTCCATTTTCCAAAGATCTTCCTTGGCGTAGATCTTCAGGAGAAACATTCCGTCCGCGTACATTCGGTCAACGTAGGGTTTCGGGAAGTCCGCGAGAGACGGAGGTTCCAGGGAGGACATCCTCGCCAAAATATTGAATTTCGTCAGCAGATCCTGAGCCAGAGATTCCTGGTACTGCGTCATCCGCCTGAAATAATCGGTCAGTTTCATCCCGCAAAGCTGTTTCTGGAGCGTGACGATCCTCTGATAGTACGGCGCGAATTCCTCTTTTCCCACGAGGCACAGTCTGGCAGTCTCAAGACACTGGTAGAGTTTTCGAGCGTCTTCTTTCGTCAAATACGGACGTTCCGCACACATCGGCGTCTGAGTCACGACCTCGTGGATCTGGCGCACGAGCGGATTCTCTTTCATCACCGTCGCGATCTGCTCCACATGATCCACACTTTCCAGCGCCTCAAATTCTTTGATCCGCTTCTGAAGGACTTCCGGGTCATCCGACATGGAGATCGCATACCAGAGGCTCTGCTTGCTTTCTTCGATCAGCCGCATTTCCACCTCGACGCTTTCCAAACCTTCCGGCTGAAGGTTAAGCAGATTGTAGTCGTAGTATAGTTTCGGCACTCCCCAGGCCAGTGCACCAACGGTCAGCACACTCAGCGTAAGCGTGACTCCGGGAGAAAGACGGAAATTTCCGAAATTGTGCAGCTTCGGGATCTTTCCCTGAGGTCGGTTTCGATCCATCAGGAAAAGAAGGATCGGGAGTACCGTCAGCGCCGCCCCGCAGCAGCAGAGGACTCCGCCGCCGGCGATGACTCCAAGTTCCGCGATACCGGTGAATTCCGTGATCCCTG
Source organism: Planctomycetaceae bacterium (assembly GCA_015062085.1). The sequence continues at coordinate 21,649 of SUVI01000022.1, read as the reverse complement.
CCATAAAAAACGCAGCAGACGTCGTGAGTGCCCCCGTAAGGATGCCGGGACCGATCTCACGGCCGGCGCGGATCAGTGCGTTTTTCGTATCGTCCCCTTCACCGCGGCACTGTAGATAGCGCGACGTGTAATGGATCCCGAAATCGATCCCCAGACCGATCAAAATGACGGCGAACGAAATGCTCAAAATGTTCAGATGCCCGACAAACAGGCAAATGTACGCCATGCTCCAGCCCATTCCAACGAAAAGAGCGAGAAGCGCAAGGAACGGACGGCGCAGTTCACGGAAAAAGTAAATGTAAAGGAGTGCCACACCCAGGATCGAAAGCCACGTTGCCAGACTCATGGATCCCTGACTGGAACGCATTTCGTCATTTTCCATGACAGGAAGCCCGGTCAATTTCAGCACCGTGCCCGGATTGTTTGCCTGAACGTCACGCAGGATACCGCGCAAGGTCTCGATCCCGGCAGTACCGCGCGCAAAATCTTCATTTTCTTCCTCGACCATCTTCAACATCATGACGGCCGTCTTGTTGGGAACGAGCCACGTGTACTGAATGTGCGCACCCGGCGTCATTCCAAGCTGCGGATCCGGATGCTCGGTCGACTCGGTTTCCGAAACCCCACCGGCACTCTGAACGACGGAACCGACGGTCATCTCCTCAGAAACAAACTCGCCGGACGCCGGCTGCGGCTGCACTTCCGCACCGTATCGCGAGTTGACGGAAACAGGCTGCAGCGGCGGAACGTCTGCGGAAAACGGCTGCGAAAACGGCTGCGAAAACGGCGCGGATACGCTGGCGTCCTGAAACGATGAAACGCCGGCGGTCTGAAATGGAGACACCGGCTGCGTTCCGGCCTGATCCAGCGAGGCAGGATAGAATGCCGCATAGTTTCCGAGCGGAGCAGGATCCACGGCAGCAGATGCAGGGATACTCTGATCCGGTACCGGATATTTGCTCTCGGCAATGGCGTCGTTCAATTCAGAATCATCGAAAAACGGCACGCTCGGATACTGCGAAACGCTCGGATACTGCGAAACGCTCGGATACTGCGCAGTGTCAGTAAAAGAAGCCGGTACGGGAACTGCGTTTGGGGAACTCTGGTACGGAGACTCAAAGGCCTCGGCGCCCGCTTCTTGCACGATTCCCATTCCATCACGATCCGTTTTCGGAATGCCATACGCCTCCGCGAGCGCCGCGTCACTTTCGAATGCAGCCCCCTGCATGCCGGAAAAAGACTGAAGCCGATCCTTTTTCTCTCCACGAGAAAGCTCAATGTCGGGAAACGGCGAAACGAATCGGTACTCTTCTCCCAGCGCATTTTCCAGGCTGGTGACCATCCGCTCCAATGCCTGACGCAGATTCGCTTCCATCCGCGGAGACAGCTGATCCGTGTCTGCCATCAGCGGCATAAAAGTCTGCGGAAAGATCCGGTCCACATTCAGCGAGTCCCACTTTCCTTCAAAGACTTCCCGGCGGCTCATAAGGAAAAGATTCAGATCCTGCAGTTCCTCTTCGGAGGCAAAATAAAGCCCCTTGGCAAGCAATGCGGAATCGTCAAACTGATAAAAAAGCGAATGGTAAAGTTCCGGCTTCTTTTCGATCTCGGCAGCCGTCTGATCCATCGCAGCGATGATCTTTTCGGGAGAGTCCCCATCCACGACGATGACCACGTCATCCTCATTGCCGAATTTTTCCACATACTCCAGCCAGTACTGATTCCACTCACTGTTCGGATTGATCAGATCGATGCGCCGATTCTTGAATCTCAGATTTTCCTGCGCGTAGATCCCGGCCCATACCGCGCCTCCGACAAGCAGAAGCAAAATCAAAAAATAGTGCTTTAAAACAAAATGGACCATTCCCGCCGCTGGTCTGGAAAGGAGGGAATGCTCGCCATTTTTTTTCTTTAACGGATCGGCCTGAAATTCTGTCACGGAATCGGGTCCTTAAATACGTGCTCTTCATTTACTGGAAATTCAATTTCCGCAAAATAAAAAATATTCGACCCTCATCTTATCCGGTTTTGAAATTTGACGCAAGGGCGATTTTGCGAGAAAGCCCAAAAAAACGCACAGTCTCCCAAATTCACGCAAAATTTCTCCCGCTCAAACGGAGCTCCTGCACGACTGCAGATCTACCAAAACAGCGGCACCAGCACCATCCCGAGTTCCGGAGCTAAAATTTGACAGAGAATGAACATCGCAAGCGCAAAAGCGTTAAACAGCGCGTGCATAATGGATCCCGGAAGCAGACGGCGAGTCCGCATGTAGAGAAATCCAAATCCAAGCGCAAGCGGAATAAGTGAAATGAAATCCGGTGTGCAGATACCTTTCAGAGGCTCCGTGAGTAAAAACTGGCACAAGTAGGAGATCGGAGCGATACAGAAAAAGAAAAATGCGCCAAGAAGCAGATCCGTCTTCCAATGCGAAAGGTCAAGTCCCATCTGCCGCCAGGAAAAACCGTCTCGAAACCGAAGAAGCGAAAAACTGAGGAGCAGGATCACCAGATACGAAACGAACTGACAGAGAAACTGAAGCTGAAGTTCGGACTCCGACGGATACGTGTCTGCTGCACTGTGAAAATGCAGTAAAGAAAAGAGGATCGCGACTAAAATCAGACTCCGCCAGCCGGAACAGTTCGTCCGATGCCGGATCACCGGACGTTTTTCGGCACTGTCCTGACGCGTACTGTGCTCTTCGCTGCCTGCCGAATGAAAACGGTTCTGGAAACGCCGACGAAAACGCGAGAGCCCAAAACGCTCGCGCTCCCGCGAATCCAGCCAACCCTGCAATACAAAACGAAAGAGGAATTCCTCAAAAAACGGCCCAATGAGCACGATACCGATAAACATAAAAATGCACTTCCCCAGGGACGGATCTTTGGTAAGATACTCAAAAGCCGAATGATGCAATTTCTTTTCGTTTTCCATCCCGCTCGCCTCCAAAGACGCCGTTTCCTCCAAAGACGCCGTTTCCTCCAAAGACGCCGTTTCCTCCAAAGACGCCGTTTCCTCCAAAGACGCCGTTTCCTCCAAAGACGCCGTTTCCTCCAAAGACCCCGTTTCCTCCAAAGACCCCGTTTCCTCCAAAGACGCCGTTTCTTCCAAAGACGCCGTTTCCTCCAAAGACGCCGTTTCCTCCAAAGACGCCGTTTCCTCCAAAGACGCCGTTTCCTCCAAAGACGCCGTTTCCTCCAAAGACGCAGCTTCCTCCAAAGACGCAGCTTCCTCCAAAGACGCAGCTTCCTCCAAAGACGCAGCTTCCTCCAAAGACGCAGCTTCCTCCAAAGACGCAGCTTCCTCGAGTGAGACCACTGCGGCGGAAGGCGTTTCCGGTTTCAGGTCCGTCAGGCTCCGTGCCGTCTGACAAGAAAACTGCGGAATGAACAGAAAGCACAAAACGATCAAAATGACCGTTTCGAATTTCCACGGCAGACGGTGCATGCGGGACTGCGGCGGCAAAACAGGAAGACGGCAGAAGAGACGGACGGCGATCCAGACCATCGACGCCAAAAATCCGAAAAGGAACGCTCCAGACAGCGCAAGTAACAAAAACAAAATCACAGCTTTCATATTTTTTACTTTTAAATTCAGAAAACCCGGTTTTCGATCGTTTTCAGGAAAGACACGAATGGAAAAATGGAAAATTCTTCCAAAATTTCCCCAAAAGAGCAGGTCGATGCCCTTGAAATTTCGCGTCACTTACTCTATAATACAAAATCGGCGGCTTTTGTCAAGGCACGCCTCCTCAAAAAATTGGATTTCCAATTTCACGTTCATTCCATTGAACAAGAAATTTCCATTAATTTTCCGGTCTTTTCAGCCAAAGGAGAGAATTTCATGCTGAATTTCGAATACTGCAATCCGGTCAATGTCGTTTTTGGAAAAGGTCAGATCGCCAAACTGGCAGACCTCGTCCCGCAGGACGCCAAAGTCATGATGACTTACGGCGGCGGCTCCATTAAAAGAAACGGCGTTTACGAACAGGTCATGAACGCGCTTCAAGGAAGAAAGATCGTGGAATTCGGCGGCATCGAACCGAATCCGAAATATGAAACGTGCATGAAGGCCGTCGAGATCTGCAAGGCGGAAGGGATCGATTTCCTTCTCTCCGTTGGAGGCGGAAGTACGCTGGACGGCACCAAATTTATCGCAGCAGCCGCGAAGTACACCGGAAGCGAAGATCCGTGGGACATCTGCCTGAAAGGTGCGCCGGTTCTGGATGAGATCCCGATCGGGTGCGTCATCACGCTGCCGGCGACCGGGTCTGAAATGAACGGCTGGTCGGTCGTTTCACGCCTTTCCACCGACGAAAAACTCGCCTTCTGGTCCACCCTCAGCTTCCCGAAATTCTCGATCCTTGACCCGGAAACCACCATGTCGCTTCCGGAACGCCAGGTCGCTAACGGCATCGTCGATACGTTCGTCCACGTCTGCGAACAGTACGTGACCCGCCCGGTCAACACACCGATCCAGGACCGGCAGTCCGAAGGCGTTCTGCTCACGCTGATCGAAGAAGCTCCGAAAGTTCTCGCAGACCCGAAGGATTACGATGCCCGCGCGAACCTCATGTGGGCCGCCACGGTCGGTCTGAACGGATGGCTGGCTAAAGGGGTCGTGGAAGACTGGGCGACGCATGGGATCGGGCATGAGATCACCGCCTTCACCGGAACGGACCACGGAAAAACCCTCGCTCTGGTCATGCCCGCGCTCTGGAAGTACCTCCGTAAGGAAAAGGAAGCCAAACTCCTTCAGTACGCCGACCGCGTCTGGGGGATCCGTGGTGAAGATACGGACGCCGTGATCGACGCAGCCATTGAAAAAACGGTCGAATTCTTCAAATCCGTCGGCTGCGACGCCACACGTTCCGCTTACGGCGTGACGGACGAAGTGATCGAAAAGATCGTCCTGGTCTTTGAACGCCGCGGGACGAAACTCGGCGAATGCGCCATCGGTGCACAGGAGATCGGTCAGATCCTGAAGCTCTGCGCGAAATAAGATCCGCACATTGATCCTGAAATCAAAAAACCGGCAGGAAACGGCACTTTCCAAAACCGTTCCTGCCGAATTGGCATCGTACGTTCCAATTCCCTCACATTTTACTCATCACATTCCTTTTAGGAGAAAAAATGAACCGAACGCCTTTCAGCCAAAGACTTTCTGCCGTTTTTTTGTTCCTCTTCCTGTTCCTTTTTGCAGGAACTGCCTGGTGCAGTGAAGACCAAGCGGCACAAAATGCAGAAAACAAGACACCGGAAACCTTCATAACATTTTCCGTCAAGAGTGCCAACACGTTTTTCCAGGACATTCGCAAGATCGGCGAAGTTTCCTCCAACCCAGCCTTCTCCGCGATGATCGAAGGACCGATACGCCAGTATCTCGGACGGGATTTCATGGATGCTCTGGATATGGACGCTCCGTTCGGGCTCGCTCTGCAAAAGTTCCAGGATCAGGAGTCTTCCATCCCGCTCATTGGACTCCCTCTCGAAGACCCCATGCTCCTGCTCGACGTTCTGATGGGTGCGGGCGAAGACATTGAGTTCACGGAAAGGGAGGATGGCATCATCGAATTTCAAGGTTCCTACCTGTTGGCAGCGAATGGCTGGACTTGGATCTTTACGGAAGAAGCGCAGGCAAAACAGATCGTAGAGAAGACTCCGGAAGAAATTTTCGGCATTCAGGAAAACGGGTCCTTCCAAATGCGGCTCTACATGAAAAAAATGCCGAAAGAATTTCGTGAAATGGTGCGCAAAAACATGGAGGAAGGCCTGACCATCAGCACGGAACCTCTCGAAGAGGAATCCGATAAAGATCTTGCACTCAGAAAAGCCAAAGCAAACGCGGCACAAAAACAGCAGTTCGATTTTTTTGACGCACTGGAACAGATCGATCTGACCCTCAGCGTTCACCCGGAAACTGGTGCCGTCGAGACAGTGTACCAAGTTCGGCTCGTTCCGGATTCTCCGGCAGACCAGAAGTACGCAAAGCTCCAAAAATGCCTGGGGCCTGACACTCTCAACTTCACGAATGCACCGGGAACGATCGGCGCAGTGTGGGTCCAGTCCGCGCTGAAACTGAAAAATTCCACTCCGCTTCTGAACAATGCGCTGGCCGCTGGAGATTTCGAGACCTTCAAGTCGCTCTCTCTTGAGGAACTTCAGCAGAAAAGCTGGCTGGAAGGTGCGCGCGAGTTCTTTGGTGACGGCGAAAAGGGAACGGCCGTGATGCAGCTATTTGAGGAACTCACCGACAGTCTGGATGAAACACCGGCATGCACTACCGTCCTTGCGGATACGACACTGGGAAACATGGATCTTGTTTGTGCCGTACAGATGAAGGAACCGAAAAAAATGAAGGAACTCGCATCTAGGATCGTGGAATGGGCACAGGAGAAAAACGAGACTGCCAAGAAGATCAAGATCGAAAAAGACGTCAAACTCCCCAACGGGATCGTCTGTGACCGAATGACGCTTCCGACGCCGGAATTTGTCCGTCTGGTCGATGATCTGGCTGCGCCGGAAGTTAAGGCTTCCGAATCGGAACTTGCCCAAACGGTACAGTCTTTCGGTGAACAGTTCACCCTGCTCGTCGGAACGTCTGAAAAGTATGCGTTCGTCTGCCTCGGTGCGTCGCCCGAAGAAACACTGACCGAATGCCTGAACGCCTCCCAGCCGTCCCAAACGATTCTGGACATGCGCATCGATCTGCTGGATCTCTGCCGGACACTGCAGACCAGCACGAAAATGCAGCTGGAATCTCTTGAGAAGAAGGCCGCGGAAAATAAAGCGGATGGCGAGGCCGCCAAAGATGAAATGGCGGAAGAAGATGATGATGAGTCCATTGAATACGATTTCGATCCGACCGAGCTGCTCCGCAAATCGCTCCGTCAGTACGAAACGGTCCTGGCGATCATGGAGGGAACGGACTCTCCCAACATTCGCATGACCGGAAACTATTCCGAAAACGTCCTCACGTACCAGTTCACGCTGGAATCCGGGATCACCAAGCTCATCGGCACACTTCCGAGCCTGATGCTGATGAACGCATTCTAAGTCTTTCCTGAAATGCTCCAAAAAAGTTCCGGAACGTACTCAAAAGTTCCGGAACTTTTCCGTTTTCTCACTCCAGCTCTCACTCCAGCTCTCACTCCAGCTCTCACCCCAGCTGCTTCACGAGACTGGCCAGATTCGCGGGGTCGCCGGTATCGACGATGTGGCGGATCTGCGCCTCCGGGATCTTCATTTTCCGCATGACCTCCTCGGCCCTGCGCCAGCAGACGGCCAGTTTTTTCCCCTCCGCCAAATAAATGTCCGTGACCAATTCCGCCAGCCGCTGCCGTCCGATGGAATCGTAATTCTCGTAGTACCGTTTGATGATCTTTTGTTGATACGGCGTATGATCCTGCATATTTTTCCCTTTCTTCTGATCATTCAGAAACGCTTCGAACGATTCATGGCCGAAGCATTCCATCGACACGAATATTCTGTAATTTCAGTTCCATCGTCTTCTGATGGATCTCCACACTGTCTGCGTTCAGCATATCGCGCGGACCACCGGGATACACCTGCTGCGTAAGGAGTACCGGAATATTTCCATCTCCCGTAATGGTACAGACGCCGCGATTTTGCGAGTACCTCATCAACGCCCCGTCAATGGAAAAACCGCCTCCGTCCTTTTTGTATCCGCGGACCCGCACATTGCCAATGGCATTCAGTTCGACCTGCGTATTCTCGACCCATGGAAAAAATTCACTGGAGAGCCGGGAGGCATGCTGCGAGGGAGAAGGAGTCAAAGTCTGCGATGATGTTGACTGCGTCTGCGATGGGGTCTGACAGATCTCGATCCTGTTGCAGTCGAAAAGAACGGCATTCGGCGGCAGCGCGCTGAATAACGGGATCTCCGCGATCACCGGCGCGATCGTATCCACCGCAAGTCCGCACGCTTTGATGTTTCTGGAAAGCGTAAACTCTCCAAAGAAAAGATTTCCAGCCAGCTCTCCGTCATACTGCGCCAAGATCTGGTAGTACTCTAGGCCGCGGTCATTCTGTCTCAGATCCGCAAGCACGCCATTTTCATTCCTGGAAGCCCCCCATTCCTCCTGCTCGTTTTTTTCGTCATTTGGATCCCAGTGCGCGATCCAGATCTTTCCAGACGCGGCCTCCAGCTGCCGTTCCTGTCCCGGAAACAAATATAATTCCGACGTCCTGAGCCACCCTTGATCCCGAAGCCGCCCTTCCCGGTAATTCCAAAACTGCACGAGCACGCCATCATTCCCGTTTTCGGTCCCAAGATCCTCTACAGAAATGCTCCTGAAGAGGCGAACAAGTTCACTCTTCTCCATTTTTGGGAGCTCCAAGAGCGACACCACCGGAAGCGCCTCTTCAAACACGCCCCGGATCCGTGCCGCATTGAGTTTCATGTTTGGCGTCTCGATCTGCACATTTCCTTCGACCTGGAAACCGTCCATTTCATACACCAATCGTTCCCCCCACTGAACTTGGATCTGCTCCGGCCCCGCACCGCGGACTTTCTGCGCTCCGAAAGTGCCGTTTTTTTTGTTTTGCGAGTCCAAAAGGATCGTCATTTTTCCACGGACCGGCACCTCAACATGATTCGCCGCCAGATTGAAGAGAAGCTCGGAAGTCACGAGCTGGATACCGTCGCCATTCAAAAGAATAGCGCGTTCCGGGGCGTTTTCGTCGCTCCGGATCTCACAGGAAAGCGTCGTCGGATGCAGATACCAGAAAACGAGCCGATGCGCCTGGATCGAAAAACGCTTGCTCTCCGGCACGGATCCGTCCATATCACGCAGAATAAGTTCCTGAGAAGGGGCCCCTTTGAGCTCCAGACAGTTCACGAAAACACTTTCCTTTCCCGGAAGCAGGTGAAGCTGGGCGAAACCAGTGGAGCATTTCATGGCAAAGAGCCGTTCTTGCTCCAAAGTACCCGCGCTGGAAGTACCCGCGCTGGAAGTACCCGCGCTGGAAGTACCCGCGCTGGAAGTACCCGCGTTGGAAGTACCCGCGCTGGAACCGCCATTTTGAAAGATCCCTCCCGCGCTCGGCAAAGCTCCGTTTACCGGCCTTCCAGCGATACCGTGACGTCCTGCGCCGCTCCCCGGCTCCGCATCCTTCGCAGACACAGACGCAGCCGCTGCAGCACTCTGCCATAAATGATCGGGAAGCCGATCCGGAATCTGGAAATCCACCGTGAACTGCTCCAGCTTTCCCTTCAGACGCGATTTTTCATACAGGAGATTCAAATAGACATTTCCCGCAGCCTTCAAAGAGACCGGCGTGTATTCCTCCGACTCTTCTAACGTTCCCGGCATTCCAAGCTGCCGCTGCAAGCTAATTTCTCGCTGTTTTTCCAACTCTGTTTTCGCTCGAAGCTCCAAAATGACCTTATCCGTGCACAAGACTGCGTTCTCGCTGTTCTTCGCGGCCTCCTCACTGGAAAATCCATTCAATTCCGGAGAATGAAGCACCACATTTTCAAAAATCTGGATCTGCGTGACCTTTCTGGAGGCATCGAAGAACGTCTCCAGTTTCTGCCCCCAACTCAGCTTGACCGGCCGGACCATCCCCTTCTGATCCTGCATTTTGTACGTCAGATTTCCCGATTTCTCAACGTTCAGCACGCCGATCTCATCCTCTTTTACCGATGGGAAAACATACGACAGATTACTGGCACTGAAATCGATCTTACTGTTCGTCAGCATGAACTGCGTGTCACTGTTCAGCTCCAGCTTCTTCGTGCTGAAATGATAGTCCAGTCTCAAGATCGTACCGTCAAGCACCCAATCCATCGATGGCAGTCCGATCTGAAACCTGGTGATCTGCCGAGCATGGAGCGATTCCAGAAGCTCATCTTTTCTCTCTTCGCCATCTCCTCCTTCCATCCCGGCGTTTACCATCCCGGAAGCATCTTCAGCCGGCGCCGCGGCCGACTCCGCGTCCAATGAAGTCAACTCCGGCTGCGGTAACTCGCCAGTCCCCGGAAAACGAAGCGGCTCCATCATTTTATTCCGCATTTTAAGCGTCAATTCTTCACAGACCATCTGCATCTTCGGCTCGCAGGAGATCACAACGTTTTTCTGAAAAGTCAAAGTCCCCGCCGCAACATCAAACCGTACCGGCCCGCGGCACGTCAGTTGGATCAGCAGCACCTTCTCCGTTTTCAGACGCTCCGTCAGCGACTTCTGGACATCATTCGGCAATTTCCACGGCAGCTCCTTCAACCCGGCTTCCGTCAGTTCCAGCGTGATCTTCTCAAGCTGCTGCAGTTCGACCGACCCAATAGCAGCCGCCGCCAGCCGATCCTGCTGCTGACTAAAACGCAGGACCATTCCCATTCCTTTCATCCGCATGACGGGCATGGATCCGTTTCCGCCCAGCTTCAAAACCAGCTCCTGGTTCGTCGTGCAGGACGTCATCCCCATCCGAATGTCCCGCGTCAAAAGCTCCAGCGGGATCCGTTCCCCCTTGCACACCAACTCGGCACTCAAACGGATCTTACCCGACAAATTCCCAAGGACCTGCCGGATCTGATCGTCTTCCGTTCGGCTGAACTGCAGCTTCGCCCCGCCATCCACCTTCAGACGGATCGGTGTCTGCGGCTCCCCCTGAGGATCATGAACGGGGATCAGCGCAAAAAATTTCTCACACGTCAACGCGCCTTCCTCTCCCATCATGACATTCTGGAAAATGGAATGCACGTTTCGAAATTCGACCTCCCAGCTGTTTTCCCACTCCTTCGCTTCCTCGTGCAGATCCGAGTGCAGCGTGTCCTCAAGCGAGAATGGATCGGTAACCGGCTCCCAATCATTCTGGACCACCCTCAGAGGGATCGAAACGAACGGCATAAAAAAATAGTAGGCGGAAAACGCTCCTGCCAGGACAAAACACACCGCAAGGAACCGAACGGCCGTAAAATCAAACTTCATGCTTTCTCCCTGAAAAACGTCCCTCTGCGTGTCTGCCCGAAAATGAAAGGCGGATCCGCTTCTTTTCAGCCTCTCTCCGCCTCTCTCCGCTACTCTGCGCTACTCTGCGCCTCTCTGCGCTGCTCTGCGCATTTCAGCGTCTTACCTCGTCGTGCGTCTGCACAGCATTCCAGCCCTCGCTCCATCCCGAAAAGCCAAATACCGTACCGACCGGAAAACTCAAAAACCAAAATCCTTCCATTCATCTCTGGATTTAAGGATCTGCTCGATCAGTTCACGCACGGCCCCGCGTCCTCCATTCGTCTTGCAGACGTAATCCGCGATCTCTCGGATCTCCGGAACAGAATCAGCCGGACACGCCGACACACCGACCGCCTGCATGATCTCGTAGTCCACCAGATCATCGCCGACGTACGCGATCTCCTCCGGCGAAAGCTCATATTTCGCGCAGATCTCCGCGAGCATTTTGATCTTGTTTTCGACCCCCTGGCACAGCTCGTGGATCTTCAGCTCCTCCGCACGTTTCCGTACGACCGCAGTACAGCGCCGGGTCACGAAACCGATCAATCCGCCCTTCCGCTTCCAAACAGTGATCCCAAGTCCGTCACGCGCATGAAATGCCTTGATCTCGTTTCCCTGCTCATCAAAAATGAGCGCCCCGTCCGTCAGACAACCGTCAACGTCGGAAAGGATCATGCGGATCTTCTGAAATTTCGCGTTCAACTCCATAAAAACTCCTTGAAATGAATTTCGAGCAACCAAAAATTTACGATCCATCTTTAATTATAGCATAAATCCGGCAAAAAAAAACCGCAATTGACGCTTTTTGATGAAAATTTGCGTCTTTTTTCTCTTTTTGAGCCCCTTCCCCCCTGTGGTTTTGGAAAATTTTCGCTATACTTTACCATATCGTCAGCGTCACGTTTCCATCAGAAAGGAAAACTATGCGTCACCTTATCCATTTTTTCATTCTGTTTTTCATTTTTTCCTGCATCGCATCAGGAAGGACCAACCACCGTTGTTTCGGGAACGAAGAGCTCGATACCACTGCCGCTCACGCGCAATTTCAGGAAACGCTCCTTCTGAAATTCGTATGGATGCACGAGGAGCGCATTCGGGAAGCCATTCTAATGGTCCCGCCGCAAAAAGTCCCCATGCTTTTACTGCGTGTCCTGGACGAAAATGAAAAAATGACGGGACTGGCTGCCGCACGCGGTGAATTTCTCATGATCCCGAAAAATGAAAACGAGAATGAAAACGAGAATGAAAACGAGAATGAAAACGAGAATGAAAACGAAAACGGAGCAGAGGACTCGCGGCTGACGCTTCTATGTTCCGACCCCCAAACGCTGTTCGGCCCCCCGGAGACCATGCAGGAGATCCCAGAGCTCATCCTCATTCAGGGAGCACGCGGAGCGGTGGATCTGCACGGAACTTTTGCCCCCTGTCTCGTCGCGCCGGTACTGCCTGAGGATGAAGAAAAAGTCTTGGGTGCTTTCCGTATCCCGGAGTGTCCGCAAGAAAACACACCGAAACCCCCACAGGAGAAAGGAAGCGTCCAATGAGACCCGCCCGTACTGCGTTTTTCCGTCGTTTCCTGCTCCTCTTTTTCCTTGCCGTTCCGGTCGGAAGCCTCACGTTTGCGGCTCCTGAAACGCACGCGCAGGTGTTTCTTGAGTTTACGTGGACTTTTGAAGAAACGTCTTACGAAGGTCTTCTCTACGTCCCGACAGACAAGATCCCCACGATGACCGTCCGGATCCTCGACGCAGATGGGAAAATGAATGCGCTCCTCCTTGAAAAAGTCGATCTGGCCCATGAAAAAGACGGAACGGTCCGACTCATCTGCTCGAAGCCGAAAGTCCTTTACGGAGACCCGCGGCACCCGCATCTTCCCGAGACCTTCTCCGCACACGATCAGGCTCGCGGAAAGGTCACGAATGGGAAATATGAAGCGTTTTACGAGATAAACACGATCGGACCGCACAATATCGCGCAGACCGTCGGAAAGTACATTCTGGAAAAAAATCGGGAACTGCCGCCGAAAACGAACGCTCCGGACACAGAACCCGCGAACGTTCCGGACACCTCAAGTGCTCCGAACGTCCCGCAGCCCCAAAAGTAACAAAAGGACCTAGAAGATCAGGAAAGGAGACGATCATGCTGACACATACCGTTCAGCTCCGAATTTTCGATACCGACATGGTCGGACACTGCCACCATCTCGCTTCCGCGCAATGGTTCGAAGAAGCGCGAAATGAGATCTTTGAGATCTTCAACCCCAAAATGACGAAAGAGGATTGGAATCTCCTCCTCGTCCGCATCGAGATCGACTACCGCGCTCCGATCCAGTTTACGGAACGTGAAGTCGAGATCCGGACGTGGATCTCTCATCTCGGAAGATCGTCGCTCCACGTCTCCCACGGCGTCTACCTGAAAGACGGCTCCTGCGCGGCACTCGGAGGGGCGGCGATGGTCTACTTTGACCTCAAAGAACAGCGCTCCGTTCCGATCCCCGAATCGATCCGCGAGAAGCTCCTTCCGCACCTCGATCCGGACTGCCCGTACCATATGTCGGCAAAAAAATGAAGTATTTTCTCTAAAAAAAGGGCACTCCGACGGGGAGATGCCCTTCTTTTTCAGATTCTTTTTTCAAACCTGCCTTCTCATGCAGTCTGAACTTCGACGTTCATCTCCGGCCCATTCCCGGTTTCCGGCTCCTCTTTTGTCTCAGGCTGCGCATCAATGTCGATCGGCTTCGGTGCGCCAATGACGTCGATGACGAGACTGAAAAGCAGCGGCACGACCACGAGCGTAAAGATCGTCGCGAATGCCAGACCGCCCAGCACCACCGATCCCAGTCCGCGATACAGTTCGCTTCCGGATTCCGTCGCCAGCACCATCGGCATCATCCCCGCGACGCTCGTTCCGGTCGTCATGAAGATCGGGCGGATACGCGTTCGGACCGACATTCGGATCGCCATGCGCGGCTCCATCGGCTCGATGCGCTCCTCTTCACTCTCGCCAAAACCCTGCATGTAATTCAGCGCCTGGTAGACCAAAAGGATCGCATTGTTCACCACGATTCCGATCAGGATCACGAAACCGAGCATCGTCAGCACATCCAGCGACTGACTCGGATCCGTCATCCGGAGCCAGTGCAGCCCAATGAATCCGCCGACGGATGCCAGAGGCACAGTGAACAGGATCACGAGCGGATAAATGAAGTTTTCGAAAAGCGCAGACATCAAAAGGTACGTGATCAGGAGCGCGATGAAGAATCGGCTCAAAAACACGCTTTTGATGGACTCCAGATTCCACCCGGTCCACTCTCCCATCAATGCCGTACGGACCTGCGAAAGCCGGTCGGAACTGCCAGAGTAACGGTAGTGGATCCCGGGAAGGATCTCGCCGGCAATCCGTGCATCTTCGATCTCCTCCGTGATGATCTGCTCCGCCTCTTCCAATGCCATGGTCGGCGGCGGACTGACGGTCAGGGTGATGGAACGCTGCTGCTCGATACGCTGGATCTGCTGCGTAGAGTCCGTCAGCCGTTCTTCCACGACCTGACTGATCGGAATGATCGCACGATCCCCATTTTCATCCACGACGGAGATCGGAAGGTCTCGGAACGTCGCAGGATCCAGATGCACACGCGGATCGCGGATCAAAATCAGGTCGATGTTGATCCCCTCATAGTTAAAATCCCCCACATACGCACCATCGATCAGCGCTCGGCTCGCGACAGCCAGATCGTTAATGCTCAGCCCCAGGTCTTTTGCCCGAAGCTGATCCACATTCAGCCGGATCTCCGGTCCCGCTTCGTTAAAGTTCTGCGGTGAGGCGGTAACGGCAAATTTCGAGAAGATCTTCTGCATTCGCGCTTCCAGAGCCGTCGCACTCACGCGCAGTCTCTCCAGCTCGTCACCGAACATTTCGATCGTCACGGCATTCGAACCGCCTCCAGTCTTTCCGAAAATGGACGCCTGGCGCGCTACACCGGTCGCTCCCGGAATTTCGCGCATCGCATTGGAGAAGATCGTCGCCACGGGCTTCACGTTCTCGTTATCCGCGCTCGTTCCGATCATGAAGACCGAGTTGTTCGCCACTACGAAAAAGAAGTCGCGCAGATTCGGCACATTCGTCAGCGGTTTTCCAGTCTGGAAGTCCTTAAGCTGGATATTGTGCTCCTTCAAGTACTTCTGAAGCTCCTCCGGACTCTTCGTTTCCCAGAATGGACGGACGTAATCCTCGATGCGCTTCCCGATCGTGTAACTCTGCATCATCGAGTAGCTCGGCGGGACGATCAGCCTTCCAAACGTAAAGTTTTTGTTTCCGTTCGGCAGATAGCTCGCCGGCGGCATGAGGATGATGCTCAGCGCAAGCGAGGCGGCCGTAATGGCGGACACGATCACGATACGCGACCAGAAACCCGCAAGATTCCGTGCCGTCAGCATGTAGATGAAGTCCGAGAATTTATCGTTCAGCCACCCGAAAAACGAAACGAGTCCGAAGAAATCCAGAGCCTTCGCCCGCCAGCCCGTCGGTTCGACGTGAGGCTTCATGAAGCGCGAGCAGCAGCACGGAATGATCGTGACCGCCACGATGAGCGAAAGACCTACCGATGAGCAGATCGCCAGTGCAAGATCGTAGAAAAGCTGTCCGGCTTCTTCCTGGATCGTCAGGATCGGAGCAAACACGCCGATCGTTGTGAGCGTGGAAGAAAGGATCGCTCCCCACACTTCCTTCACCGCATTGTACGCAGCCCGAAGAAGCGGCTCGCCGTTTGCGAGATGACGGTCCGTGTTTTCAAGCACCACGATCGCGTTGTCCACGACCATCCCCGTCGCAAAACTCAGTCCCGCGAGCGAAATGACGTTCAGATTGCGTCCCGCTAGGTACATGACGACGAACGTGCCGATGACGGAGATCGGGATCGCCACCGCAATAATGAACGTCGGCCGGACGCTGCGCAGGAAGATCAGCAAACACATGATCGCCAGAAAACCGCCCGTGTACAGACTGTTCAGTACGTTTGCGATCGAGAGTTTGATGTAGTTGGCGTCCTCGTACGTCACGTGCAGTTTCAGACCGTATCGGTCATGATGGAACCGCTTGAGCATCCCGCCGGGCGCGTTCATTTCCTCCACGCGCTGTTTGACCTGTTCCACGATGTCGAGCACATTGGACCCCGTCTCTCTCTTCACAAAAACCGACATGGAAGTCTGGCCTTTGCTCTGATTGAAGTGGATCATCTTCTCCAGCACGAGTTCCGGTACCGCCACGTCCTCCACCCGGATCGGCACGCCGTTCGCGTCGCGCTTGATGACCGTCTTCAGGATCGGATCCAACGAACGGTACTGTCCCAGGATCCGGTATCGGTAATCGAGACGCCCGCCCGGCATATCGCCCGCCGATTCGTTCACGTTGTCCGACTGGAGCGCCTTGAGAAGTTCCACCGGACTGATCTCATGCTGCGCGAGTTTGTACGGATCAAAGCGAACGTGAAGCTCATGCTCGCGCCCGCCGCGAATATCCACTTCCGAAACGCCCATGATGCGCTCAAACGGCGGTTTAATATATCGGTCGGCAAAGTCGTAGATCTCCGCCACTTCAAACGAGGTGTCCTCTGCCGTAAGAAGCATGTACACGACCGCCTCATCCCCCGCAGAGTCCTGCATTCGAATGACCGGGCGGTCCACGTTCTCCGGGTAGCTCTTCACTTCGTCCAAAGAGTTTGCAACTTCCTGAAGTGCTCGCGCTTTGTCTGTTCCGACATTAAATTCCAGCTTGATGTAACTGCGGCCGAGACGTGCCGTGGAAGTCATTTTCCATAGTCCCTGGATCGATTTGAGTTTCTCTTCCTGTTCCAGAATGATCGACTCCTCAACTTCTTCCGGGCTCCGTCCAGACCAGCTCGTCGAAACGGTGATCGTAGGCCGGTCCACGTCCGGCGTAAGCTGGATCGGGATCTGATCCAGCGCAATGACCCCGAAAACCAGCGTCAAAATGATGCCCACGGCAATTTTGACCGGGTTTTCGATAGAAAATCGAATAAAATCCATCGTCTTTTTTTATCTTTTTTAGAGGCAGGTTCGTTTTCAAAATCCGCTCAGGGATGGGCGTCCCCTGCAAATACACCTTATTTTAGCAAAAAATCCCGTTTGCGTCAAGCGTTCTTTAAAAGAAAAAAAGCAAGAAAGCAAAAGAAACTGCACGAAACACCATGCAGTTCCCATATTTCATCCATTTCAGACGTTATCCCGCACACCTGTTCACAGTTCGTTTCCTAGATCGCCATACCTCGCCCTTTGGAGACCGGGACCGCCGCATACCAATCCTGGGTAAGCTGCTCAAAAACCTCCGGGGTCTCATACCGAATGATCTGCCCTTCCTGCATCGGCCCGATCAGCCCCCGAAAAAGAGGAAGCCCGCGCAATTCCTTAACGGTACTGCTCGTGTCATTGCCAACCTGATGATAAAGCGCACACAACTGCTCCAAAGACTCAAAATCCCTAGTCTCGATCAGTCCCTGCGGATCTTTCGTAACGACACGATAAATGACTCTTTCCATTTTGACCTGCTCTATTCTGAATGAAACAGAACGTACCTTCCGAAATACATTCTCTTTCACCTCGAAAAACAAAACTCATTCCCATCTATCGGATATGCCCCGGATTTCATTCAAAAAATTTTTTCGCGTCGGCACAGGACTATTTAACCAACCAACTGATTTAAACGAAACGAAGCATCCGACCGATACGATTCGTATTATCGCGGATACTGGCGGCAGTACTCGTACATCGCGATCGCCGTCGCCGTCGCGGCATTATGCGAAAACGGCAGCCCGTACATTGGGATCTCCACGACGTCATCAAGACACCGAAGGATCTCCGGCTCGATACCCAAACGTTCGTTTCCAACGACTAAAAGCGTCTTTTCCGGGAACGCGTACTCGTGCAGCCAGTAGGAATCGTTCGTCTGCTCCAGCCCCACGACTCGCCAGCCTTTCGCCTTCCATTTCCGCAGAAGCTCCGGAGCAAGCGTCCGATGCTGCTCGATCTCAAGGTCGATCCCCGTCTCGCGCGCGATCTTCGCGTTCACGCTGGCGTTTCCGCAGCAAATGATCTTCCGGACTCCGCAGCACCCCGCAGCTCGAACGATGCGCGAAAGATTCACGTTACTGTGCATCGGAGGCACCGCCACGACCAGCTCGCGCGGATGACTCAGCTCCATCGGCTCCTTGTGCCGGATCTGAACGAAATCTTTTCCGTCATTCTGCGTCCCGTCATTCTGCGTCCCGTCATTCTGCGTCCCGTCATTCTGCGTCCCGGCGTTCTGCGTCCCGGCGTTCTGCGTCCCGGCGTTCTGCATCCCGGCGTTCTGCGTCCCGGCGTTCTGCGTCCCGTCATTCAGTGATCCTGAACTCATAAAAAACAGTTCCTTCTCGAAAACCCTAACTCCGCATTCCGGTACCGACCGGAAAACTCTAATCCATCTCCCACTGCGAAAGCTCTTCCTTATTCCGGGAAATGAAGTCCCGGTACTCCTCGTCCAGCTCCTCAAACGAACGCCCAAGATGTTTGGGAAGCGCATTCATCACGGACTGCCCGGAATAGATCTCCCGCAAAATGTCGGCGACCGCGTCCCGGTAGCGTCCATCAGACGAATGCAGAAGGAACTGCATCAGACCAGCCGACTGTGAATAAAGACGCACCATCTGCGGATGCGTCTGGAATTCCTGCGTGTTCATGGCGCACAGCTCCCGGAGCGGAACGTAAAATCCGTCCTTCACGAATCGGATCCGCGCCGCAAGAAGTCTCTGCGTATCGAACCCGCCGACGACATGATACCGTCCCTCATCGTGCAGCGATTCCATGTGGATCGCGATCCCCTCGACCAGCCAGAAATTCGGACGCTCGGTGATCTGGGGCGAAGTCCGGCGCAGCTCGCTGAAAAGCTGGTGCGTCACCTCGTGGAGCATCGTCGCGCGGTCAAATTCCTCTCCCGCGAAAAAGTAGCTCGTCCGATCCTCAATGACGTAGAATCCGCACGAATTCGCGACCGACGGATAACGCGGCGAAAGATAGTCCACGTAATCCTTCCGATTGCGGAAAAACACGATCCTATGCTTCCCGCCCGTCCCGGCTCCCAGTCCCTGCGCCGCCCCCCCCGAAGAAGACTTTCCCGCAAAAAGCGCCTTCATCTGCGCGTCCGTCGCAAAGTAACGCAGAAAAAGCTGCTTCCAGACCCGGTAAAGGACCTCCACCTGTTCGCCGATCTTCACAGCCGCCGGCAGACTATGGTTCGTCACGACCGTGAAATGCGGCGTCTCGACCGTCCAGCCATGCTCAATATCACGGTGAAGCCGGGCATCGTCCTCCGCGCTGATCCACCGTCCATTCACGAACCGTTCTCCCTGCTCGTACCGTTCCGCCCCCTTGCGCGGGATCCAGCCGTAAAGCGGATGGTAGACCTTCGTACGAGCCTGACGCACTTCAAATGGCGAAAGCCAGTGCCCCTCGTAAAACTCGTACCCCAGCAGCTTCCGTGCGGCCGGATGATCCGGATCCAGCGTGAGCGCCTTCATCAAAAGGTCAAACGCAAAGGCCGTGTGACCGGACTCCATCGCATCCTGCGCAAGACGAAAACAGTGATCCGAGGCCGCACACTGCACTTTCCGAAGCCGCAACTCGACCTTCTCCCTTAAAGACTTTTCCTCAGACTTTTTATCAGACTTTTTATCTGACTTTTTGTCTGACTCCGCTTTAGAAGGACGCTTTTTTTTCGACGCCCGCATCTGCATGAGTTCGGGATCCTGAACCTCCGAAGGCAGAATGACGGCAAAGAGTTTCTCGCCGGCAGCCGGTGAGCGATCCAGCACACGCGCCTTCTCTGCCAGATCTTCGAACCCCTGCGCGTCGCAGAAACGCGCGAGCTTCTCAAGCTCCTGCTCATACTTGGAAAGCGAACTCCATGCGTCCCGCGCATACTCTATTCGCTCCAAACCGCGCCCGTGTCTTTCTGAGGCAGAAAGATCATGTCGGTCCAGACCCTCCCCCCAGGCTTCCCAAAACGAAACCGCACAAAGGAACAAAAAGAATAAAAATCGGGATCGGCTCATCATACGCTACTCCACATTCAATATTTTTTTTATTTTACCACATCTTACCAAATTTGAACAGGGCATCCGACTGCGATTCCGGAAAAAGGAAAGAAAAAAACAGACACACAATCAAAAGAACCGCTACAAAAAGAAAAAGCCGTCTCACGACGGCTTTTAAACGCCCCAACAAGGACTTGAACCTTGGACCTATTGATTAACAGTCAACCGCTCTAACCAACTGAGCTATCAGGGCTTTTTTGTGTGTGTTTGAAAAGGAATTTCGGTCAAGCCGAAACTCAACGCCCCAACAAGGACTTGAACCTTGGACCTATTGATTAACAGTCAACCGCTCTAACCAACTGAGCTATCAGGGCTTTTTTGTGTGTGTTTGAAAAGGAATTCCGGTCAAGCCGAAACCCAGCGCCCCAACAAGGACTTGAACCTTGGACCTATTGATTAACAGTCAACCGCTCTAACCAACTGAGCTATCAGGGCAACACGGGGTATTCTAACAGAAAAAGATTTTTTTTCAAGGCCCCCCGCCTCATTTTCCGGAAAAAAACTTCAAAATATCTCAAAATTCTATCCCGGACCCGAGCAGGGGGCACCCCCTATGGACGATAAACACCGTCCTTCCAAAAATCTACTCTTCCACGGCCGTCTGACGCACGAATTTCACGTCCGCGTCACGGAACGCGCTGTTTTGCAGTTCCATGATCTCTGCCGCAGACTGACGGGCTTCCATGAACTGCAGCTCACGGCTGAAGTTCGGATTCGCACTCGTGGCGAGGAACTGTTCGCGCAGCTCTGCATCTTCCGGCGCATAGCCTTTCAGCATCACGATGTAAGTGACCGACCGATCCGCGTTCGCGACCGCTTTCACGTCGCCGGGGACCATGGAGTACACGTCATCCGCAAATTCCTGGGAGATATTGTCGAGCAGACCAGCATAAAGCCCCGGATCCAGAAGCATGAACGAGAAGCTCTCGACAGCCTTGGCATTTTCCAGCTTTTTGCTTTCCTGCGCCGTCTTGGCCTGAATGATCGCATTACTCATCGCGATATCCTTCGCCTTTTCCAGTTTCCACGCAGCAATGACGTTTTTCTTCACTTCGTCGGTGAGTTCCGGCACTTCTTCGCCCTTGATCTCCGACTTCCAGATGATGTACTGGTTACCGCTTTCTTCCGCCTGCATGCAGCTGAAGTTTTTCAGACTGGCGAAACGGCGGGCAACTTCCGAGCCGGTATTCAACTGGAGAGCGCTGCCGACCGGCATCTCTGCCAAAGCCGCATCGTCGACCAATTCCAATGTCTTGAACTGGATACCGAACTTCTGGATGTACGCCTGCGTCTCATCACTCAAGGTCAATTCCGGCGTACTGCCGTCTTCGAATTCCATGAGCTTCTTCGAGTAAGTCACAATGTCGCTCTGGACCAGCTTATAGAATTTTTCTGCATCGAAAATATCGTTCGGATCGATCGTGATCCCAGTTTCTTCGGAAACCGGAGCCGCAGTTTCGACCGGAGCCGCAGTTTCGACCGGAGCCGCAGTTTCAGCCGGAGCCGCAGTTTCGACCGGAGCCGCAGTTTCGACC
>SUVI01000217.1 GCA_015062085.1 Planctomycetaceae bacterium | reverse complement strand
TCATTGAATCGGACCTGAACGTCGCCAGAGGTTCGGGACACCACAGCGTCATGAACATTCCGGGAACCGACGAATGGTACGTCGTCTACCATCGCCGTCCGCTGACCGAGACCCACGGAAATCACCGCTGCACGTGCATCGAAAAGATGGAATTCAATCCCGACGGGACCATCAAGCCCGTGAAACTCACATTTGAAGGCGTCCCGGCCCGGACGCTTCCGTAAACACGGACCAGACGCAGACTGGATCGGCACGCCGTCCGGACCAGCCTGTCTCAGGTCTGAAACTGCAAAACTCCCCGATATTTCACGCACATGCCGGGGAGTTTCCGACTTTTGCTCAACTTCATCGAAAAGACACCCCATGAAAGAAAATCCGCTCACGTACGCACAGCTTCAGACTCTGGCCGAGTCCCTGCGAAAAGAAGTTTCGGAACTTTTTCTCGAATACGATGAACTGATCCACTTTAAAAAACCGTCGATTCTCGCCAAATATCTTCAGGCGGTCGGCGAGCTGGAAAATGCGTGTTCCGAAAGGACGGAAGAAGTCCGCTGGCTGAAACGCAAGATCACGCTTTTCCTTCAATCCCTGAATCGTGGAGAAAAACCGGACGAGGACGCGATCGACGACCAGCTCGAAAAGGAACGTGACGGCTGGAAAGACTCGATGAAAAAAGACACCGAATGGTTCACGTTTCAAGAAGAACTTTCCAAAGAACAGAAAGCCGACCTGAAAAAAAAGTACTTCTCGATCATGCGGGATCTTCACCCGGACCTGAATCCGGACAGGACCGACGTGCAGGAACGCTTCATGGAAGCCGCGCAGGAAGCGTTCGAGACGATGGACTACGACGTGATCAAGGGCATCTTTCATCTCGTGAGACCAATCATCCCGGCAGTGGATGCGTCTGGAAAGAAACTCTCAGGAGATGCCGAAGAAAAGGCATTTCGGGACCTCTGCACGACCCGAAAGCAGCTTCTGAAAACTCGTGTCCGGTTCCTCAAACGGCTGGAATTTGAAAAAAATTCCTACCCGCTCAAATTCGAAGCATTTCTCCAGGACGAAGACGCCGTCGCAGAATACCGGGAGACTCTGGAAAAACAGCTGGAGTTTCTCGAAGCCGCACAGGAACGATGCGAAGACCGCCTTGAAGAACTGCGCGCACAGTGTGAAACAATGGAGGATGACGAATGGGAGGAATGATCCCCTCAATGCCGCAAACACCGTTCTGGCACCTCGCTCCGACAGACGGCCGGCAGAAAAAACCGTTTCAGCAGGAGATCTTTCTCCTCGAGACCTACGTTGCGGGTCTTTTCTTTGCCGAAAATCTTCAGGACGTCGAAGTCTTTCTCGTTCCGGGCTTTCGGCTCGAACTTCTTCGGGAACCCCAAAACGAATACGATGAACAGGCGATCCAGATCTTCGTCTCTCCCAAAGGCCGGCCGAAACAGCGGATCGGCTACGTTCCGCGTGCAAAAAACGAGATACTTTCCCGGCTCATGGACGCAGGCAAATTCCTCTACGGCATCATTCAGGAAAAACACCCCCACACCGACGGCCAATTCGACCTCACCATCCGCATTTTCATGGAAGACTGACGGTCTTTCTCCTGTATTTCGCACGTCCGCATTGACCGATCTACGTCATTTCAGAAAATCCCGCACTTCCGCGAGACGTTTTCGACCTTCGGTCCGGCCGATCTCGTAGACTTCACGGATGCGGGCGGGGTCGCGCTCGATGGGGCCGATGTTCAGCGGCGCGGAAGGCTGGATGACGAAGGCGTGCCCGGCGGTTTTCTGCGCGTGGATGTACGCCAGTTGCGCATTGTACTGCGTATGCCGTTCAAGCAGGATCCGGCCAACATTCGGATACCTCCAAAGCAGAAAGCGGATGAGCGGCGCGAAACGGACTTTTTTCTTCTGGAAATCGGCGGGCTGCGTGAGGATCACGACGTTTTTTTCGTATCCAAGACCCTCAAAATACCGAAGCGGGATCGAGTCGGAGATCCCACCGTCAAGCAGTTCCCGTCCTCCGACTTTCACCGTGCGCGACACGATCGGCATGGAGGCCGAGGCGCGGAACCACTCCATCAGCTCCTCACGGCTTTCTCCCCCGCAGCGATGATAGACCGCCTCACCCGTCCGGGCATCCGTGCAGACGAGGTGAAATTCCGCGGGATCCTCCTGAAACGCCGTCAGATCGAACGGATCGAGCCGATCCGGTATGTCGCGGTAGCAGAATTTCTTTCCGTAGAGATTTCCCGTGAGGAGGACCGACAGAAGGCTCGCGTATCGCCAGCTTCGGCAATACCGCGCATTGTATCGGACGGTCCTTCCGAGCTGCCGGGACTGAAAATTGCACCCGAAGACCGCCCCCGCCGACACGCCGACCATTCCGTCGAACCGAACATCATTTTCGAGAAACACATCCAGCACGCCGGCCGTAAAAAGTCCGCGAAGCGCCCCGCCTTCCAAAACCAGTCCGTTTTTCATCCTTTTTTCCTCTCCGAACGTACCTTTTCCGTTACCCTCGCGGAAACCTATACAAAAATACGTACCTCTTCCGGCAAAACTTTAATCCCGCGCGAAAATTCGCAAAAAAAGAAAAAGAAGAAAGCGGAAAACGTCCCCTGACACGAAATCCACAAAAAACACAGAGAAACACCGAACGGATCTTTAACCGTTCAAAAGTATTCGTGCGGTCCGTTTCTCTGTCGTGTTTTTCACGTCACTCATTTGGAGAATTTCCTTCACGGACCGGCTCGCAGTCGCGGCTTTCGATGTGCCAGTTTCCGCCCTGATTTTCCAGCGTATTGTTTCGGAAAGTCCCTCCGGCATATTCGACCATCACGACGCCTTTTCCATTGTTCAGGATCCGGCATCCTTCCACCACGGGGTCAGGGTAGGTAAGGTCATCGCTGCTCGTAACGTAGATCCCGCTTCCGCGATTTCCGCTGACTTCACACTCCGTAAATTTCGCTTGGCCGAGGTACCCGACCGCGATCCCGTCGCTCCCATTATTCGTGAATCGGCATTTTTTCACCGTCGGCGAGGCACCATTGACCAAGATCCCGCATCCCGCGTTTCCGTCGGCTTCGCATTCCGTAAACGTTCCGTCTGAATCATCAACAAAAATTCCGGAGGCCTTTCCATGATGGAATCGGCATTTGTGCACGGTCGGATCTGAGAAGCCGCCTCTGCCCCATCGACTGCTTTGGACCCACATTCCCGCCTTTGTGTTTCCGCTGGTCTCACAGTCGGTGAACTGACCGCACGCGCCGCTGGAAATATGGATCCCGGCATCTTTGCCATCTGTAAATCGGCATCTTTCTACCGTCGGATCTGCCTTTGGGCCTTCGATATACATTCCAGCTTTTGCGTTCCCGGTGAATTCACAGTCGATAATATTTCCGTCTGCAGGATCCATCGTTTTATTCCAATTCACGATCTGGAGACCAACATCTTTTCCATCCAGGAATCGGCATCCTTCTACCGTCAGCTTACCACCGTTAAAAAAACCAATTCCAGCCTTTGCGTTTCCGCGGAATTCGCAGTCCGTAAACGTCCCTCGTCCATGAGCCAACTGGACACCGAAAGCATTTCCATTGGTGAATCGGCATTTATGCGCAGTCAGATTTCCGTTGCCGTATCTGCCCGATATTCCATCCTTCGCGTTTCCGCTGACTTCACATTCCGTAAACGTTCCGCTTGCGCCTGCACTTACCACGATCCCAAAATCCCCTCCGTCATTGAATCGGCATCTTTCCGCTACCGAAACGGTATTGCTGCCTAATATCTGAAGTCCAACTCCGGAATTTCCGTTTGCTTCGCAGTTCGTGAAATTCCCCGAAGAGGCGTTTATGACTAAAAAACCTGCCGTTCCGCAACCTCTCGCGGCACAGTCGGTCACGGCAGCGGCTGCAGATAATAATGAATAGTATTTTTTCCCGATACCTAACCCCGTCCCGGTCGCCGACGTAAAGAGGCAGTTTTCGAACACGTTTTCGCGAGTCTGGACCCACACCGCCCAGCCTTTCGGATCGTCGTGGAGTCCATGGTTTTGAAACGTCAGGTTTTTGATCTCCGCAGAGCCGCTTGCGATGCACAGAACGTTTTCCTTTCCGCCTTTCAGGATAGTTTCTTCCCGATTCGCGCTTTCACCGACGATCTTAATATTTTTGCGAACGACGAGCGTTTCGGGGACTTCGTGCGTTCCGGGCTTGATCGTCAGCGTCCCGCCTTCGGCCGTTTGCGCGTACGCTTCCTGAAGCGTCAGCCCGCCATTCG
>SUVI01000021.1 GCA_015062085.1 Planctomycetaceae bacterium | reverse complement strand
GGAGTTGAGATCATTGGCTGAAGATCCCACGCGCGACGGCACTCTTCGAGAGCCGTCTGGCTGCCCGTGAAGAGGCCGCGCTCGTGAGAGGGAAACATTTTGAAAATTGTTTCCCTCTCAGACTCTCTCTTCAAAAACTTTTTGATCTTTGGTTTTTTATGGCCGCGGCCCAATTTTTTCAAATGGGATCGGTTCGAAATCGGGAATCAAACGGAAGATCTCCGAGTCGCTGCGGAGTTCATAATTCCCGTTTGCTGCGTCGATAAATCCGGGGTCATGATCGAGCGTTACGTCCGATTCGTGCAGGTCCCACGTTCCGGACGGTTCCATCGTTGGACGGATGAAAACGTTTTTCTTGGAGAAATTGTGTCGTTGTGCGATCGGCGCACCGTTCATGAATCCCTTAAGTTCCGGGTAGGCTGTGAGGTAGATCTCGCTGGTGATGTCGACGTCTTCTAGAAGGCGTTTCTGCCAGAGCGGCGCGTCGATATACTCTTTCCAACGCAGATCGTTCCACGGAGCGGAACCGAGCGGGCGTTTGCAGTCGACGAAAATATTGTTCTCTGCGAAATTTCCGTGTCCGCCATGACAGAAAACTGTGCCGAAGGAACCTTTTCCGGGATCCCCGCAGTTCACGAAAATGTTTCCGAAGACCATTTCCCCTCCGTCTCCGTCGTCGAAGTAGACTGCTGCGTTCCCGTGACCGCGTGGCGAGCCGATGTCGTGCCAGTAGTTCCAGCGGACGATATTTCCTCGTTTTGACGGATCGCGTCCTTTGTAGAGTGCGGCTGCGTCATCGCCGGTCATGCAGACGTGATGGATATGGTTGAGTTCAAAGAGAATATCGTTTCCTCCCAATGCGATCGCCATGTGCGGTGCGTTGAAGAATTCGTTATGTCGGATCGTGTGCCCTACTCCGCCGATGGTAACGGCGCTGGCGTAGCAGAGGCGGTGTTCGGAGAAGTCGTGGATCACGTTGTTTTCGATCAGGCAGTTTCCGCGTTTGAGTGTTTTTCGATCTCCGGAATGCACGCTCAGACCGCCAGTCCCGGTGAATTGGATGAGGTTACCGAGGAATCGGTTTTCCTCTCCGCCGCCAGAATAAATGCCGCACTGCCGAATGTTGCGCACGAGGCAGTTTTGGAATGTGAGGAACGAGGCATTCAGGCACACGACGCCGTCGCTAAACGCTTCTTCGATGACGAAACCATCAAATGTCACGTGCTGTGCATCCTGAACGCGGATGACCGGCTGATTTCGGAAGGCAAGCGAAATATTCGCATTTTCGAGCGGGATATTGGGATAAAAATAGAGTTTTCGCGTTTGAAGATCGACAAAATACTCTCCGGGAATATCGAGTTCTTCCAGAAGATGGATCGCACGCCAGCGTCTCGGCGAGGGGTTTCCATAACGCAGACCGTAGGTGGACTGACCGGCCAGAGTGATCTGTTTTTTTTCGGTATCTATCGACGCGGCCTTAAGAATGTCGTCATGCCAGTCGAAGCACCAGTATCCCCAGAGCCAGACGCCGTTTTCGGCCTTCCAGCGATCCGGCGCGTCTTCCGAGTACTCAAACGTTCCGCCGCGCGGCGCCTCGATCTTTTCGTTCATTTTTGCGGCGTCAAAGGCATTTCCTGAACCTGCTTTTGAACCTCCATCCACGATCTTTGCGACCGTTGCCCAGCCTTCATTCGGCCAGCGGGAAATACGCATTCTCTCACCGTTTACGAAAAGTTCCGGCACGGAAAGCGGCATTCGGCAGTGAACACCCGGCGGATCGAGCTGTCCTACTCCGACTGTAGCTAGGTCAAATTCTAAAACTTTTCCGTGTGCGGTCTGCGGTATCCGCGCGAGTATTTCCGGATCTTCTGTTACGCGGAAGTGTTTTGCATCCAGTTTTACCGACCCGGACAGGTGTGCTTTTTTCGGCTCTAGGGAACGGTAAACGATCGGAGCATCTTTCGTCCCGCCGTCTTCCCTGGAGAGCGTAAACGGCTGAGTTTGCCTGTACATTCCGGGGCTTACGAGGATCTCGACTGGTTCTTGCCCGGCAAAAGCACGTGCTGCGTCACGTGCTGCTTCGAGTGTCGTGAATGGACGGGACTGAGTGCCGTCGGGCGTTTCGGAAGTTTCGGAAGCTGCGGGAGTTACGGGAGTTACGTAAATCGTTTTTCCAAACACGGAAGGCGTAAGGCAGGTAAGCAAACTTCCAGCCCAACAGAGACTGGAAAGCAGCCATTTCAGATTCTTTTTCATTTTTTTCATCCTGATTCTTTAAGGAAAACTTTTTTAATCCATCCGGCAACTGCGTACCAGTTTCACCGCAAAAGCCGCAGAGGAGTTCACTACCTTTTTTCCTCTTTCTTTTCAGTGTGTTTCTGCGTCTCTTCTGCCCTCTCAGCGGTGAGATCGGACCTGATCGGTACGCACTTTCCGGAAGAGCCTTTTTTATTATAGCGCGGCGGCATGGAAATTTCAAGGAGTCTGGAAGCGTGTTTCAGATTGAATTTTAAAATTGGGGCTTTTTCCGGGGTGCTATTTTTATTATTCGGAAACATCATGTCCCCATTCTATCGAAAGTAATGTTGGAATATGGCTGTCGTCAAAGTTGGAAAAGTTGGAAAAATTGGAAAATTTTACCTAATTCAACCAGGGTGGATCTGACGATAAAAAAGATAGAGTATGATTCCATCCTAAGAGAGAAATGGTTGAAAAAATGAAAAAAATGAGGAAAAAAATGGCAAAAGGAACAGAAATTGCCTTCCGCAGGGAAAGGTCGGCTGCGTTTCTGTTACTGTCTCTTTCTTTTTTTCTGCAGGTCAGTGTGCCGGACCTTCGAGGTGCTGATCTGCCGGCCATCCATATCGCGAGTGACGGAGAAGACGCAGCCTCCGCATCACTGGGGAGTTCTTCCGGAACACAAGTTTCCGGCGAGTCAAGTGTTTCCGGCGAGTCAAGTGTTTCCGGCGAGTCGGTATCTGCGCAAACTGGCAGTGCAGAGGTAGAGACGGTTTACTTCATTCCTGTCGAGCCGGCGTCTTTTAATGGTGTGGTCCCTGGTAAAACGACACGTTCGGAACTGCACGCACTGTATGGTGAACCGGCGAATTTTCAGAAAGATGGAGTCGGTAAGGGGATCGATCTTGAGGAGTATGAGCTGGAGGGTTTCAAAGCGGCGGCTTTTCATATCATTGGCGAGACGGTTTACGGGATCGTTGCGGAATTTCCGGAGGCGATCCATGCCAGGCAGCTTGCGAAAGATTTGGGGACGGAGCATATTCAGTCTGTTTTCCTGACAGATGAAAAGGGGACGATCAAGGGAGAGATCTTCCCGGAGATCGGTCTGGCGTTTGGCTACGATCCGTCGAAGCCGCTCGGGAATACGGAAGACATGGCGAAAGATCCGGAATCGATCCCGATGAATACGATCCAGATCATTTTTCAGCCTGTGGGACCAGAGCCATTCCTTTTGCGGGCGGAAACGTGGGTCGACATCGATCCGAAACGGGCTCACGCGGACATTCTTCAGGCACTGAAACTGGATCCGAAAAATCAGAAAGCGCTGGCGTATCGCAAAGTCATGGAAGATGCCATGCCGGAACTGAAAAACGCCAAATTGCCTGAAGGTCCGGCTGAGATCGAACATGCAGCGTCGGAAACGGCGGAAAGTGCTGGACCGAAAGAGGCGTCAGAGAAAAAGCTGGTGGCGGAAGGCGATTTGGAAAAGTCGGGAGCGTCGGAGAATGCGGCATCCGAGACTGTACAGATGGCCGAGACTGCGCAGACAGCTGAGAGTGCGCAGACAGCTGAGAGTGCACAGACAGAGAGTGCACAGACAGAGAGTGCACCGTCGGCAGAGGCTCCGATCGATCAGTTGACGCCGCCGTCGCTTGAAACGATCGGTGAGGAACTGGTAGATGTTCCGATCCGGCAGAAAGCGTTGGAGTCCGAGAGTACCGAAAATCGTCCGGGGCCTGAAGAAAATGTGAGGGACCCAGAGACGTCGGAACCGCGTCCTTCTCTGGAGGAATTGGAAGCACAGGTCGAGGCGGAAGTTGCGGGGAAGCCCGATGCGTCTGCTAAAGTTCCTGGACAGGCTGAAAATTCGGATCTGAAATCGGAAGAAAACGGCATCGCGGCCCTTCCAGACAGTCTCCCGCCGATGCCTTCAGACGCACTTCCAGACGCACTTCCAGACGCACTTCCAGACGCACTTCCAGACGCACTTCCAGACGCACTTCCGCCGGCAGTTTCATCTGAAACGGAGAAGACGGAGTCGGTCAATGCCGAGTCCGCGGAACTTCCGCCAGTGCAGGAGTCAAAGTCTCACGCGGTTCCTGAAGAGGCTCCCCTTCCTGAAAACCTTGGCGAGCTTGCGCAGGAGCCGCCGTCTCTTCCACAGCTTCCCGACCAGATCCAGCTTCCGGAAGGACCAGAGCAGACCGGCAGTTTCCGCCCGTTGACGCTGGAACAGGAAGCCGCAGGTCCTTTGGAACTGCCTTCGGAACTGAATGCAGAACTGAGTGCGGAATTGACGCAGCAGGCTCCCCAGCCATCCCAGAAGGATGAGTTGGAGACTGCGCTGCCGCAGTTGACGTTTGAAGACGAACTTTTTGAGAAAGTGGAGTACCTTGCGCGAAATCAGCACGTGGATCAGGCGATGGATCTTTTGACGGAAATGCGTAAACGTTTCGTCGATAATCCGTTTGTGATCTACCGGTCGAATCTGCTGGAAGGTGATATTTTGATGGTTCGCGGCGTTGAGAATGCCGAGCAGGCGTTTCTTTGCCATCGCCGAGCGGCAGAACAGGGAGAAAATCTTCTGGAGAGCGGCAAAGCCGTTGATGGACGGAAGTATCCATTGACGCCGGATGAACGATTTCGTGTCAAACGGATCCTTCTGGATGCGTGGATCGGCATTGCAGGCGATATTGCGGTGGGTCCCTGGGAACCGAAGACGTCTAACTGCCGAAAATGGCTTGAAAAAATCGCGCAGCTGACGGAAGAAATGACGCAGACGCTGGAAAGAAACGCTCCGGAGGATGCCGTCCGTCTCCGATACCGGATCGCATTCCAGTCGCTGACCATTGCGGTTTCGCTGGGACAGAATATGGAATTGACGCCGTATACGG
Source organism: Planctomycetaceae bacterium (assembly GCA_015062085.1). The sequence goes on along the minus strand of SUVI01000021.1, from coordinate 27,814 downwards.
ATGCTTTCCTTGAGGCAGGGATCGCAATGCTCAAAAATGCCGCACATGCGCAGGAATACTATCAGATCTGCATGGAATCCGCACTGCTGCTTGACGATACGGCAACGGTCTCTCTGCAGAGAGATGAGATCGTCCTGGCGCAGAAGTACCTGAAACGCGCGATCGCCATGATGGAGCAGGTCCGGGCGCACAAAAAGAACATCCGTACGGAAGAGACTTTCCTTCTTTCGCAGCTTTACTATCATCAGGGACGCATTTTTGCATTCCAGGCCAAAAAGCTGGAGAAAGCGGTCGGCATGACGCTGGCGCAGAAAAACCGAAAGAAAACGGCCCTGCATGCAGAAGCTGTCAAATGCTATGAGCGGTCGATCCCGTACCTGATGGAAGTCATCCGCTCCAAACAGTGGAAGGACCTTCAGCTTCTGGGACGTATCGTGAACGGCATGAGTGTCTCGTACACCGAGACGCACGACATCAAGCGGGCTGTGATCCTCGTGAAGACCGGGATCTACTGCCTGGAACAGTATGTTCAGCATCATCCGGAAGAGAAAATGTGCCTCCGGATCCCCTACCGGAACATGATCCGTCTTCTGGAATTCCAGGGGGATGAGGAACAGAAAGTCGAGTACCAGAAAAAACTCCAGGCTATCCTGCTTTAGGAAAGAGTTCAAAAGAAAGCCCGCGCGCAGCTGTTCACATTCATTTGCGCGCGGGCTTTTTTTATCTCAGCGGCCCCAGATTAATTTTTTTCCTGGGGGGTGAACCCGAGGATCTGATCGTAAATGTCACGGATCTTTTTCATTCGGACGCCGAAACTATATTGCCGTTTGATCGTGAAATTCCCATTTTCGCCGATCATTCTTCGGTAATCCGCGTCCTCCAGAAGGGTTTTGAGGCGGACTTTCAGCTCAACATCATTTTTCATGTCGATCAGCACGCCGTCGTATCCGTTCGTGATGAGACGCGGCACCCCTGCGACCCGCGTGGAAAGGACGGGCACCTCGTACGCCATGGCTTCCAGAACGACGTTGGGGAGTCCCTCGCGGAGACTATTCAGTACAAAAAGATCGAGTCCCTGGTAGAACGTCATGATGTCGTCGCGGAATCCCAAAAGGCGGATCTGGTCGGAATATCCGGTAAGCTGGATCTGTTTCTGGAGTGCGTCGCGGATCGGTCCGTCACCTGCGATGAAAAGCGAGATGGGAAGACCTTCTTTGAGCAGTTCTGCCGTGACGCGGATGAGTCCCGCAAAATTCTTCTCCGGCGAAAGCCGGCCGCACGCGCCGATGACGAATCGGTCTTTGGGGAATCCGAGTTTTTCTTTGGCGTCCTCCACTTTTAGGGTCCGCGAGTACTGCATCGTATCGATCGCATTTTCGATCAGAGAACAGCGTTCCTTCTTCACGCCGAGCCGAAGGCACTGTTCGTAAAGGTCGTGCGAGACGCAGATAACGTGATCGTATCGCCGGAGACACCATTTGTCCACGAGATAGTAGACCGGCGTTTTCCATGTATGCCGGACCCACCCATGCACCGTCGTGATGAGTTTCATCGGATGAGCTTTTTGAAGCCTCAACCCCAAAAAATTGCTTTTGTAATCGTGGCCGTGCCAGATGCCGACCTCTTTTTCCCTGCAGATCTCAAGCAGTTTTGCTGAAACGCTTCGGTCAAAAACTCCGCGGTCTTCAACGCTGATCATGGGGCAGCCGAGATTTTCCGCGCGTTTCTGGATGACGCTGAATCCGGGGTCTTTCGGCGGGTGCATGTACGCACAGTACGTTGGGTAGCCGTAGCTTGCCATATAGCGCGGAGTATTGATGATGGTCTTCTCCGGACCGCCGCCTTCTCCGGTCACGACGCGCGTTTCTAGGACGACCGTTTTGGTATTCGGACACCGTTTTTCTGAAGAAATGGGAACGATTTCGTTGATCATGACTTTCTGTTCTTTTTCAAATCTTTTTGGTCGATCTTTTTGGTCGATCTTTTGGGTCGATCTTTTGGGTCGATCTTTTTGGTCGATCTTTTGGGTCGATCTGAGAATCTTTCGTCTCTATTCGAGGATGAAGGCCTCAAAATCGCGAGCTTTCTTTTTCCATGTTTCGTTTTCGAGCCTCTTGCGTGCAGCTCTCTGCGTTTCCGGGATTCCATTTTCCGCTCGGATCCGAGCCAAATGCGAGAAATGTTCCGGTGTGTCGGCGATGTCGAGCGCGTCGGCCCAATTTTGCGCAGCCCGAAGACCGCGTACGACGGCAGGTTTTCCGCTGGCGAGATACTCGGTCATTTTCAGCGGCTGGATCTGCTCCGTCGCCTCATTTTTCCGGTACGGCATCAAAAGGACGTCGGCTTCCGAGGCGAGCTTTGGCAGTTCCTCCGGCGGCAGCGGGCCTAGAAAACGCACAGACGGGAGTTTTTCGAGCCGATGCTGCATTTCCGGAGAGGCGACTGGTCCTGCGAGAACGATTTGGCACTCCGGCGCGTCGGACGCCAGTCTTTCAAGCATTTCCGGCTCCAAACGTTCATCGATCAGTCCCCAAAATACGAAAGTTGGGGAAATGCCCGCTTTCGTAAACTTCCGTTTGCCGTTTTCATCGGCCATGGAGTTTTTTTGCCAAAGATCGAGATCTACTCCGTGGGTCAAAAGGAGGGAGTCTCTTCCCATTTGGAGGAGCCGGTCACGAAGATTTTCTCCGGCAGTCACGATCTTGTCCGCTTTTTGAACGAGCAGTGACTCCATTTTTTCCAGCGGTTCCGCATCCATTCCCGGCCAGCGGCTCCAGTCGTCGACGCAATAGTAGACCCAGCGAGTCACGCAGGGCAGCGTTCCGGGCAGGTCCGCCGTGATCGGCAGCGTCGTGACTGCCGTGACGTCCGTCTCTCCCTTCAGTGCCCGCCGCAGCTGTTTCGCCAAAAGCGTACGGTTCAGATGCCGGTCAAAACGGGAACGGAACCACGGAAACATCAGCGGCTGAAGTATTTTTTCCGGTCGAATTTCGGAGAAATTTCCAGTCGGCACGTTCCTTTTCCGTTCTCTGCGAAAAACCGTCCCCACCCATGAACGGATCTTTTCCACTCCGCGCCGAAGGGTGAGGAGATCCAATCTCGGCGGCCGAGTCCCGATCGTATTGACCCAGAAAACGCGATGCTCACCGCTTTCCATCAGGCAGCGCATGAGATGCTGGCAGCTGGAAGGATGGCGTCCCCAATCGTCGCTGAAAATCAAAAATGCAGCCATCCGTTTTCCTCCGTTTTTTGTCTGGACTCCGAAGTTTTTTGTCTGGACTCCGAAGTTTTACTGTTCCGCATTTTCATTTTTTCCCAGTACGGCCCTGCGAAAGTGCTCTTCAAGGAATGCGGAGAAGTTTCCTTTTTTCCAGTCAGCCAAGCTGCGGAAACGAAATCGGAGGCAGTCCCATTCCGGATTCCTTCCATCCATTTCCGGCTCAAAACCGAAATCAGCGATGCGGCCCATCGGGAAATCATTTTTCTTATTAAAGAGTTCCAGGTAGACGGCGTCGGGACGTTTTGTCGTCAGTCTGGCCCAAATGCGATTTTTCCCCGCAGGGGTGACCGGGACGATCATCTTGTTCTGCCATCCCCAAGAGGCGTCGGGCGCCAGTTTTTCCAACTCCGCGACGATGGTGTCCATCAGCTCATGCTTCCAGGCGGGCTTTGAATTTCCCAGGAATCCATTAGCGCTTTCATGCCATTTTCGCCCCAGTGTTTTCCATGGTTTCAAATCGCCGGGCGCCTCTTCTGTTTGTTGGACGAGCTGAAAGAACGCGTCCTGTGCGTTTTCGAAGAACGCCCACATTTCCGGCCGGTCGAATTCACTCCAGTAGTGGATCCGCATCTCGACCTCTTGGAATCCCTCCTTCGTATCGATGACCCGGACACGCGGCGATGTGCCGTAAAGCGGAAGTTCCGGATACTCATTGAGCGGCCGGAGATCCAGATCCCGCACGAGATCTTCCGTTTGGAATGAATTTTTCTGGACGCGGAAACTCAGTTTCAAAAGCCATTCATCGTTGGTGAAAATGTGGAGGAACTTCGTTGCGTTCCGCTGCGAGGAAGTCACGCGGATGACGTTTCTGTCATTCCAGTCGATCTCTACGTCGTCCATCATCTCGATCTTTTCGAGAAGGGCATCGAAGATCCTCACGTCCCAGCGAGCCGGCCGAGCGGTCGCGATCGGCGAGATCGCCGGCAGGATCTCTCCATGAGCGGGAACGGTGTTTCGGCAGCGTGAGCTTCGCGCCTGCGAATGCCATCGGATCCCGTCGACCTCCCACGGCATTTTTACTACGGACTTTAACTCAGAAACGACCGGCTCTTCCGTCTGCATTTTGCGAAACGCCTCGACGTCAAACGGCTTGCGTTCTTCGTAGGGGTCATTTTTCAGTATTGGGATCAGGAACTCACCCGTCCAGGAACGAGGAAGCGGTTTGGCTGTTTTGAGTGATTTTTTGGCGTTTCGAGCGTATTTCACGAGCTCTTCCGGAGTACCTTCCACGACCAGTTCGCCGCCTAGCTGTCCAGCTTCCGGTCCAAGTTCCACGATCCAGTCCGCGTTTTTGATGACGTCCAGATTGTGTTCGATGACCACGACTGTGTTCCCCATGTCGACGAGACGGTGCAGGACGTCCAGCAGTTTCGCGAGATCGGAAAAATGGAGTCCGGTGGTCGGCTCGTCCAAAATGTAGAGCGTCTTTCCAGTATCCGGGCGAGCGAGTTCCGCCGCCAATTTCACGCGCTGCGCTTCCCCTCCGGAAAGCGTTGGTGCCGGCTGTCCGAGCGTGATGTAGTCCAGACCGACGTCACAGAGGGTCTGCAGGATCCGGCGAATGACCGGGATGCCGCGAAAGACTTCCAGCGCCTCGGCACACGTCATGTTCAGGACGTCCGCGATCGAGTAGCCGCGGAAGCGGACGGAAAGCGTTTCTGGTTCGTAACGCTGCCCTTTGCATTCGTCGCAGGTGACCCAGATGTCCGGAAGAAAGTGCATTTCGATCTTGATCTGTCCATTTCCCTCGCACTTTTCGCAGCGTCCTCCCTGCACGTTGAAGCTGAATCGGCGTGCCGTGAAACCGCGCATTTTCGCATCTGGAAGTTTCGCGAAAAGTTCACGTATGTGCTCAAACACTCCTGTGTAGGTGGCCGGATTGGAGCTTGGCGTCGTTCCGATCGGGCGCTGATCGACTTCGATCACTTTGTTGATGTTGTGGACTCCGCGGATCAGGTCATGTGCACCCGGAATCGTTCCGGCACGATGCAGCTGTCTGGCGAGCGACGCGTAGAGAATGTCCTCGACGAGCGTACTTTTTCCGGAGCCGCTCACGCCCGTCACGGCAGTCAGCGTACCGAGCGGGATGCGGACGTGGATCCCTTTCAGGTTATTTTGCCGAGCCCCCAAGATCTCCAGCCACGGCTGCGTCACGAGAGTTCCGGCAGCGGAATAGTTTGCAGAGGAATTTCCCGTACGGGTGTTTCCTACGCGGCGGTTGGAAGGTATCGGAATGGCTTTTTTTCCGGAAAGGAAATTTCCCGTGACGGAAGAGGGGAGCTTTTCGAGCTCTTTGGGCGTGCCTTCACCCACGATCTCACCGCCCCATCGTCCTGCAGCGGGGCCAAAATCGATCAGTTTGTCCGCGTTTTCCAGAACATCCCGGTCATGCTCGACGACCAGAAGAGTGTTTCCGAGGTCCCGCAGACGATGCAGGGTCTGGATCAGCCGCTGATTGTCGCGCGGATGCAGTCCGATCGTCGGTTCATCCAGAACGTAAAGGACTCCGCAAAGTCCGCTTCCGACCTGAGCTGCCAGACGGATCCGCTGCATTTCTCCGCCGGAAAGCGTTGGGGCGGGCCGGGAAAGCGTCAGGTACTCCAGTCCGACATCCACGAGAAACTGTGTACGGTTTCGGATCTCGCGCACCAGCTCGCCGGCGATCTTGCGTTCCGCGGCATTCATTTTCCAGCTGGAAAGATCCTCCAGAAGCGTTCGGAGCGGCTTTTCGCAGATCTCATCGATCGTTTGTCCGCGCAGACGCACGGCTGCCGCATCGTCCCGCAGTCGGCTTCCGCCGCATTCGGTGCAGGGAACGTCATCGAGGTAAGTTTCCAATTTGTGGCGCAGAGATGGAACCAAACGCGCCGCCTCATCGACGACTTCCATCAGACCTTTCAGCTGAAATCGGAAGGAGTACGATTTCGTTTGGACCTGAAACCAGCGTTCTCCCGTTCCGCGCTGAAGTATCTTCCGGAATCTCGGAGCGAGCGACTCGTACGGTACGTCCATTGGAACTTCCATTTCGGTACAGAAGGCCTTGAGCATCTCCATCGCCATTTCACTGCCGCCGGGAGACCAGAGCGAGATGGCACCTTCTGCGAGCGTCAGTTTGGGATTTCGGAGCAGAAGATTGGGATTCGCGCCGTTTTGCGTCCCCAATCCCTCACAGACCGGGCACCAGCCGAGGGCGGTGTTGAACGAGAAATTGTTTGGGGCGAGCGTTTCGAAACTGCGTCCGCACTGGTCGCACACATTGTGCAGACTGTGCGTTTTCGCTTTCCATTGGGTTTCGGGTTTTAGGTCGTCCACTTCAAGTACGAGCATCGTTCCGCCTCCAAGATCGAGAGACTGTTCGATGCTTTCCGCGATCCTTCCGCGATTCGTTTTGTCTTTTCGAATGACGACGCGGTCCACGACGATCTCGACGTTGTGTTTCCGGCGCCGGTCGATCTCCGGAACTTCATCCAGAGAGTAGATCATTCCGTCGATGCGGACACGCACAAAGCCTCTGCGCCGCAATTCATCCCAAAGCGTCTCGTAACGGTGCCCCAATCCGATCTCGCGTCCCGCTAGAAACATTAGACGGGTCCCTTCGGGGTACTTCATGATGCGCGCAATGATCTCATCGGTCGTCTGTGAACCGATCGGGAGCTGGCAGTCGGGACAGAACGGTTTCCCAAGCCGGGCCATCAGGATGCGGAGGTAGTCGTAGATCTCCGTTACAGTACCGACGGTAGAACGCGGACTCTGGCTCATGCGTTTCTGCTCAATGGCGATCGCCGGGGCGAGTCCATCGATGCGCTCGACCTGCGGTTTCTGCATCTGCCCGACGAATTGCCGTGCGTAACTGGAAAGACTCTCGACGTAGCGTCTCTGCCCTTCTGCGTAGACCGTATCCATGGCCAGCGAGCTTTTTCCGGAACCGCTCGGACCGCAGCAGACCGTCATGGAATTGCGCGGGATCTCGAGACTCACGTGCTTCAGATTGTGCTGGCTGGCGCCCTCCACATGAATGCACTCGCAGCGTTTTTCCGGTACTTCCGAGGAGTTTTCGGGATCTTTTGGGATGGGCGCGTCTTTTGCGGGCACGTTTTTTGCGTGAGCGTCTTTTTTCTGGGCTTTTTTTTCCGAAACGACCGAAACGGTCTCTTCTTTCTTCGAAGATTTTTTACGGGGTGGGGAAATCACGTTTCGGAGTGCCGCGGCGGTGTACGAGCGTTTGTTTTTGCTCACTTCTTTGGGGGTGCCGCACACGACGATCTCACCGCCGGCGTTTCCGCCTTCCGGTCCAAGATCGATGATCCAGTCTGCCGTTTTAATGACGTCCAGATTGTGTTCCACCACGAGTACCGTGTTTCCGGCATCCGCGAAGCTGTGGAGGACCTTCAGAAGCTGCTCGATGTCGGCGAAGTGAAGTCCCGTCGTTGGTTCATCCAAAATGTAGATGGTCCGTCCCGTGCTGATCTTCACGAGTTCCCGAGCCAGTTTGACGCGCTGCGCCTCACCGCCGGACAGCGTTGGCGACGGCTGACCGATCTTCATGTAATCCAGTCCGACATCACTGAGGGTCTTGAGTTTTTGGTAGACTCGCGGCACATTTTCGAAGAGTGCCATTGCCTGCTGAACGTCCATTTCCAGAACGTCTGCGATCGAGTGCCCCTTGAATCGCACCTGGAGCGTCTCATAGTTGAACCGTTTTCCGCCGCAGACCGGGCACGTGACCCAAATGTCGGCGAGAAAGTCCATTTCGAGTTTTGTTGCGCCGTATCCTTGGCACGCTTCACAGCGTCCGCCGTCCACGTTGAAGCTGAATCGCCCCGGTTTGAATCCGCGCTGGCGGGCTTCCGGAAGATCCGCGAACATGGTTCGGATCTCGTCAAAGAGCTTGATGTACGTTGCCGGATTGCTTCGCGGAGTCCTTCCGATCGGCGACTGGTCGATCGCGATCATTTTGTTGAGGTGCTCCAATCCCTCGATGGTCCGGTACGTTCCCGGAGTGCCGAGTCCGTGATTCAGCTCACGATGCAGGACTGCTTTGAGGATCCCGTTTACGAGCGAGCTTTTTCCGGAGCCGCTCACGCCTGTGACGCAGATGAATTTTCCGAGCGGGATCTCGACGTCCACGTTTTTCAGATTGTGGTGCGCCGCTCCGCGAACGATGAGCTTTTCTCCCGTGCCGGGACGCGGTTTCTTGACCGTCGGTATCGTTCGGCGTCCGGAGAGGAACTGGCCTGTGATGCTCTCTTCGGAGTTCAGAATGTCCTCGACAGACCCTTCCGCCACGACGTGTCCGCCGTGCACGCCTGCTCCGGGCCCAAAATCGATGATCTTGTCCGCGAAACGCATCGTGTCTTCGTCATGTTCCACGACGACTACGGTATTTCCTAGGTCGCGCAGGTGTTTCAGCGTGGAAAGGAGCCGATTGTTGTCACGCGGATGCAGTCCAATCGAGGGTTCATCCAGAATGTAAAGCACGCCCACCAGTCCGCTTCCGATCTGGCTGGCGAGGCGGATGCGCTGGAGTTCTCCGCCGGAAAGCGTCGGTGCCGTCCGCGCCAGAGAGAGGTAATCCAGCCCCACGTCTTCGAGAAAACCGAGACGGTTTCGGATCTCATGCAGAATGTCTTTCGCGATGTACCGTCCAGTCGCATCGAGGTCCAGTTCCCTGAAAAATTCCACGACGGACGCGATCGGCATGTGCGTCAGCTCGGGGAGTGAAAGCTCGGAAAGGCTGGAGCGGCTCGCGATCTTGACTTTTCGAGCCTGAGGATTCAGTCGTTCTCCGCGGCAGAAACTGCACGTGCAGACGTTCATGAACTTCTCGAAGTACCGCTTTTGGATCCGGCTGTTCGTCGTTCTGTATGTGTTGAGCATCTGCGGAATGACCCCGTCGTAGGTCGCTCCCCAATTCGTACTGCTCGGCGTATTTCGCCACGAAAACGTGATGTTTGCGCTGCCTGTGCCGTAAAGAATGGCGTCTCGGAATGCTTCAGGAAGTTGCTCCCACGGCGTGTCGAGGATCTCTTCGCCCGAAAATCCTTGTTCCGGATACTTCCTTGCGAGATGGTTGGCGATCCCCCGAAACTGCACGTGTTTCCAGCGTCCTGTGTCTTCCCAGGTCCCTATCGTGACGATCGCGCCTTTTCGGAACGATTTTTTCGGATCCGGGATCAGACGTTCCGGGTCGAACGTGTAGATCTCACCCAGACCGTTGCACTCAAGGCACATTCCCTGCGGTGAATTGAAGCTGAAGAGCTGCGGCGTCGGCGGCTCAAAACCGATCTGGCATTCGGTGCAGGCGTACTCGCAGGAAAGCATCAGTTCCGGAAAAGGTTCCTGCTGCGCTTCCGCATCCGGCGTCACGATCAATGAATGGTTTCCGTACCGCAGAGCCTGCTCTACCGACTCTGCAAGCCGTGCAGTTCCCTCTGGTCTCAAAACGATCCGGTCGACCACGATGTCGATATTGTGCCGCATCTGGCGATCCAGACGCAGGTCGTCCGTCAGTTTCACGATCTCCCCATCGACCCGTGCGCGCAAAAATCCCTGACGCAAAAGGTCACGAAACAGATCCTTGAATTCACCTTTCTGGCCGCGGACTCGCGGTGCAAGGAGCAGGAGTTTCGTGTCCGGGGGCAAAAGCTGGATCTGCGTCAGGATCTGCTGGCGCGTCTGGGCACTGATCTTCCTTCCGCAATTCGGGCAGTAACCTGTGCCGACCCGCGAAAAAAGGACTCGCAGATAGTCGTAGATCTCCGTGATCGTTCCCACCGTAGAGCGCGGATTCTGGCCGGTCGTCTTCTGGGCGATAGAGATCGCAGGACGAAGATGCGAGATGAGATCGACGTCCGGTTTCGGCATCTGACCAAGAAATTGCCGGGCGTAGCTGGAAAGGCTCTCTACGTACCGCCGCTGACCTTCTGCGTACAGTGTGTCGAATGCGAGGGAACTCTTTCCGCTCCCGCTTACTCCCGTAAAGCAGATCAACTGATTGCACGGCAGCTCCAGTTCTACGTTCTGGAGATTGTGTTCCCGTGCGCCCTTAATGTGAATATCCTGGTTATCCATGAAACGTTTTGTTTTATTTGCAGGCATCATGCTCTTTTTGGATCCCGATCTGATCCCGAAAATGCAGTGAAAAAAGCGTATCGTCAAGGTGCTAACGGTACGATTTGAGGGACGCGGCTCCATTGCGGGCTGCGCCGGTGCGTTTGCATACGGAATTCCGGCATGATCTGGATAAAATGATTCCTATTATACGGCGAATCGCAAACCGCGTCAACGCAAGAAAGCCGCTTTTCAGCAAAAAGAAACCAAATTTTTACAAGAAAACGCTGATTTCATGTATTTTCGCTCAGAATACGGTTTCCATGATACCGTTTCTTTGACTTCTTTGCCGAAGGAGCAGTAAAACAGGCGGATCTGTAAAATAAAAGGGAATTTCCTCGGAAACTCCCTTTGGACTCTCCGCAGAGAGTGTGTCGGCCGGATCGTTTGAGCGGATGAAACTCAGTCCATGTACCGTTCTGCATTACGGAAAAGCCAGCGCCGTGCGATCTCGCGGTCATCATGACGCGGGGTCTCTTTACCGATGAGCTGGAATTTCTCATTCCCTTTGCCGGCGATCAGGACACAGTCGCCTGGTTCTGCCATGGCAAGTGCCTGATGGATCGCTTTTTTACGGTCGTGACAGACCGCGACTCGTTTCATGCAGCGGGGCTGAATACCGGAAAGAAGTTCCTGAACGATCTTCTCCGGCGCTTCCGCACCCGGATTCATGTCCGTCAGGATCAGTCGGCTGGACAGTTTCGAGACGATGTCTCCCATCATCGGACGTCTGGCGCGCGTCTGATTTCCGGAAACGCCGAAAACCGTCAAGATCCGTCCGTCGACCACCTCGCGGAGAAAATGAAGAGTATCCCGCAATTCTTCCGGAGTTCTCGCTGCGTCCACGAAAACCGAGAACGGCTGCCCGCATTCCAGGCGTTCCATCCTTCCCGGGATCATTTCGACCGATTCGATCCCGCGGACGATCGTCGGAAGGTCGATCCCCATCGCGATGCCAAGTGCGGCCGCGGCGAGACAGTTGCAGATATGGTGATTTCCCACGATCTGCGTGCGCAGCGGAAGAGTCTCTGCCCCCGCAGACAGCAGGATCGTCTGTTCGCTGGGCAGCTGCTCCAGGACCATCGCGGAAACGTCTGCTGCTTCATTCAGTCCAAAAGTAACAGTCGGCACTCTCAGCCAGCGTTTCACCTCGGCCGTGATCGGGTCATCTGCGTTCAGGACCGCAGTTCCGCCGCAAACGAGAGATTCAAAAATGCGCATCTTCGCTTTGCGGTAATTCTCGAGCGAACCGTGAATATCGATGTGGTCGCGCATGACGTTCGTGATGCAGAGCGTCTGAAGATCGATCCCTTCCATGCGTGACTGCGCCAGCGCGTGGCTGGAGATCTCCATGACTGCATGCGAACAGTCGTTTTGGAGCATTCGCGACATCCAGCTGCTCGTTCGTTTGGGCGGTAGATCGGTGATCGTATTCGCTGAGGCGTCTCTGCCGTCAAAGCATCCGAGCGAATTCAGCAGTCCGACGTTCTGATCTGCAGCACCAAGGACCGCGGCGGTCAGGAACGCCGTCATGGTCTTCCCGCTCGTTCCGGTGATCCCCACGACATTCAACTGTCTGGAAGGGAAACGGTACAGCGCCTGGCACGCCCTCGAGTAGGCGCTCTGCGTCGATCTTACCAAAAAAAGCGGGACCAGCTTCTCATCCGCAGTCATTTTGAACGGATTGTCGGTCATCTTTTCCGAAACGATCGCACCGGCACCGCGAAGGACCGCCTCATCGATCCTGGCGTGTCCGTCTTTCTGCGGAGTCCGTATCGCAAAATAAACGTCGCCGGGACGGAGCTGCTCCACATTCGTGACGCAATTCAGCATCAGGTAGTCATCCCCGCCGAAAAGCTCGGCTTCATTCAGGATCCCCCGAAGACTTACCGGTGAAATTCCCGTAAAGCAAGACTGCATTCCAAATTCCTTTGTTCGCCTGCGCGGGATCCTCTTTCCCTTCCGAAAATACCGCATTCACAAAACCGCGGCAAACCCCTTTCCGGAAATCTCCAACAGGAACAGGAACTGCGCAAAAATGGTTCTTTTTCTTCACGGCAGGACTTCTGAGAGCTTCTGAAATTCTCTCAAAAAGTCTGCCGGATGAACAAAAGACAGAATACTCATTTTTAGCATTTCTGTCAAGAGGGATTTTTCTTTCAAAAGAATTCCGCGGCGCTTGCAGCATATTGCCGAAACAGCTTCGTCGGCATCGTGACCGTTCTCCAGCGTGCCGAAAGCGGACGGCATAGGTCTCGATAGACGGCAAGCGGGATCAGAAAAAACGCGTACCGTTTGTCTTCAAACTCAAAAAGCTGTTCTTCCGGGACCGGATACCGTGTGCCGCAAACATCGTAAACGAACACAAAAAGCCCATGAAATCCCGTTCCAAAAATGTTTTCCCAACGGGAAAGGCTCTGTATGTCGTCGGTGTTCACCCAATTCTTCCAGTACTGCGGATGACGCTCGCCTGTCGGAAATCTGCGTCCCTTGATGTCCACCAGCCACGAAACCGCCGCGATCTCCGAAGCGCCTGAACTGTTTTCCGAAACGTAAAAAAATGGTGCCCCCTGCTCCGCTTCCTGACTGCTCCACGAACTTGAGGCGGAGACCAGGTGCGGCGGAAGGATAAAATCGAAACTCTTCAGCGTAAATTCCTGTTCCTCTCCGTCCAGACTCCGGTACCGTTCGTTCATCGCAAGGCACGGACGGCCAAGACTCCGGACGTACGCTTCAAACGCCCGCTCGTAATGATTGTTTTTTTTCATGAGAGAACTCCCTCCCGGATGCCTGATTTTTCTTTCCGTTTCTTTTCTTTTATCGGTTTTTTTTTCTTTTTCCAGAATTTTTAGAGAAAATTTTTACTTTTTTCCTGCGCACTCTCTTTTTCTTGACCGATCCAGGACACTGGGCAAAATATTTCGTCTTCTAAAAATTTTTCCACGCTTTCTTTTTGTGAGAATTTAAAAATAGGGGGAATAGTGAAAATAGGAAGGATGTTTTTTGATTTTTACAACTTCAAATTTTCTCTAAAAGTAAAGTATTTTGGAATGTAGCGAAAATTATTTTAATTTTTTTGAAAAAAACGGAAAATTTTTTATCCCCCCCCTTCCATTTTTACTTGCGATAGAATAGAATAAACCTGACCCAATATTTTTTAACTTTTCGTTACCAGGTATATATTGAGAAATTCGATGAATGAGTTAATCAAGGCCGATTGTACCAAAACACAAAAAACCAGTAAATGGACGAGGGTCCCGAAAGAATACGCATTGAATTTGACCCTGCCCGGTTTGGAACTTCCGCCTAAAGATAATACGAAGTCGCAGAAAGAGTTTGACTGGGATGATTTTTATCGCCAGGGGACCCCGTCGTGGGATACTGGCGAGCTGGAGCCTGATTTTAAACAGGTCGTTGACGGTTTAGGGCTGAAGAGCAGAACGACGGTCCTTGATATTGGTTGCGGAAGCGGTATCGAAGCTCTCTATATGGCGCAGAAACGTTTTGAAGTGACGGCGGTGGACTGTTCCCGAATGGCGACGGACCGCGCGTCTTCCAGAGCGGATATTCGGAATGCGCAGCTGCGGATCGTCACGGACGACATTTTCAGGTTTACGCATCATAATCGGAATCAGTACGATTTTGTTTACGATATTGGGTTTTACCATTTTATCCGTCAGCGTTTTCTTGCCGACTACATCGACATGCTGTGGCGCATCACGAAGAAAGGGTCCTACTATTACACGCTTGCCGGGGCGAGTGAAGAGGGGATCGAGCGCGAGTATGCCGAGCAGAATTTCCTCCCTACGGTGAGTCAGGAAGAGGTGACGGAAGAGCTGGCGTCGCTGTTTGAGATCGTGGAAGTTCGGCAGGGGACTATCCGTTCCCGGGCAAAGAGCGAGCCGTTCCTGGCCTGGTCCTGCTTATTCCGCCGTCCGTAGATTTTTTTCGGCCCGCGAATGGCTTTCTTCCGCGGGTCTTTCTTTCGAGACGTGCGGGTCTTTCTTTCGAGACGTCATTTCTTGGCGGAGCAAAAGAAAAACGGGAGAAAACAAAAAAATGAGAATTTTTGGAATCGGTACTGACATCACGGAATGTGAGCGGATCCGGAAAATGCTCGAAAAACACGGCGACTACTTCTATGACCGCGTTTATACGGACTGGGAAAACGAATATTGCCGGGCGAGAAAGCAGTCGATCGAGAGTTACACGGGACGCTGGTGTGCCAAGGAAGCGATCCTCAAAGCGATCGGGACCGGCTGGGTCCGCGGGATCGCGTGGCGCGATATGGAGATCAAAAACGCACCCTCCGGCGCTCCGTATCTCTGTATTGGCGGCGGAGTGCTTGCCAAAGTGCTTGCGGAGGGGATCTCGGACATTCAGGTCACCATCTCCCACTGCGCGACCCATGCCACTGCTACGGCGATCGCTGTCTGCGACGGTGCGGAATTTCCAAAAGAACGTCAATTTATCCGGCCGGAAGATTTTTAGGCTCTTCCGGAAAGTGAGTACCGATCCAGGTCCCGATCTCGCCGCGGAGAGTACTGAAAAGACGCAGAAACAGACTGAAAAGAAAGAAAAGAGAAAAAAAGGCAGGGAATGTGTCCTGACACGAATTTCACGAAAAACCCGAAAAGACGCGAAAGATTTAAAATATTTTTGATTGCCTTTTGATGAATTTCGCATTTTTTCGAGTTTTTCGCGTTTCCTTTCAGTGTTTTTCAGTGAACTCTTCAGTGTGTTCCGTGGTGAAACTGGTACGCAGTTCCCGGATGGACCGTTTTTTAAATGACGGCGGTTTGGTGAGTCGCTTTGGCCTTGCGGTCTGATATTTCCGGATCCTCTCCATCCATTCGGTCTATCCGAGCCTTCCTTTCATCCACCCATCCTTCCTTCCGAAAGGCAAACAAAACATGGAAACTGTGCGTGTCCACACATTGATCATCGGTTCCGGCGCGGCTGGACTTTCCGCTGCGATCCACCTTCACCGATCTGGCATTACGGACCTTCTCATCGCGACGGAAGCTCTTCAAGGCGGGACGTCCATCAACACTGGGAGCGACAAGCAGACGTACTACAAACTGTCGCTGTGCGGGGCGGACGCGGACAGCGTGCGCGACATGGCGGAAACGTACTTCGCCGGCGGAAGCATGCACGGGGACCTCGCGCTGGCGGAAGCTGCGAATTCGGTGCGCGCGTTCATGAATCTGACGGAATTAGGACTTCCTTTTCCCGCAGACGAGTATGGTCAGTTCGTCGGATACAAAACGGACCATGACCCGCGTCAGCGTGCCACGTCGATCGGGCCGTACACTTCCAGGGAAATGTGCCGCGCAATGATCCGCGAGGTGCAGAGACTCGGCATCCCGGTCCGCGAAAACGTTTTCGTCCGTGAATTGCTCGTCCAGTACGATCCCCCTGCCCCCAACTCCGTAGAGTTGCCCGTCACCGGCGAAGTTTACGGAACGGAATTTTATGTCATGGAAAATGGTTCCGAGGCCGGCATTTTACGCGTTCTTGCGGAAAACGTCATCTTTGCCGTCGGCGGTCCCGGAGGACTTTACCAGACGAGCGTTTATCCAACGGTCCACACCGGCGCGATCGGTGTCGCGCTTCAAGCCGGGGCGGTTGCGCAGAATCTTCCGGAATCCCAGTTCGGTCTTGCGTCGATCGGTTTCCGCTGGAACGTTTCGGGGACGTACATGCAGTGCATTCCGCGATTCGTCAGTACGGCCTCCGACGGAAGTTCCGATCCGCGGGAATTTCTGGAAGAATACGCACATCATCCGGGCGAACTGCTCCCCCTCGTCTTCCTGAAAGGGTACCAGTGGCCGTTTGATTCTCGAAAAACGCAGTTGCATGACGGGATCGTGCGAAATTTCGGTTCGTCGATGATCGACATCTGGGTCTACGTCGAAACGGTCCTGCGCGGTCGAAGAGTCTGGCTCGATTTCCGGAAGGATCCCGTCGGTCTTTCTCGTGAAAATCTTGGTCCAGAATCGTGGAATTACCTAGAAAAGAGCGGAGCGTCTGCGCTCGAGACCCCGATCGCGCGTCTTGAAAAGATGAATCCGGCCGCCATTGAAATGTACGCGGATCATGGAATCGACATTCGTTCTGAAATGCTCGAGATCGCCGTCTGCGCCCAGCACAATAATGGGGGACTTGCGGGAGATGTGAACTGGGAGTCGGTCAATCTGCGCCGTCTTTTCCCCATCGGGGAGGTGAACGGCTCGCATGGCGTCTACCGTCCCGGAGGCTCGGCACTGAATTCCGGCCAAGTTGGAGCACTGCGTGCTGCGCAGACGGTCGCGAAACGCTCTCGAAACGGCTCGGATCAAGATCGGACTGCGAAAGATCGGCCTGCGAAAGCGGCAAAGACCGCCGTGCTCGGTGAAAATTTCCTCCCGGATCCCAACTGGCAGGTAAAACGCCGGGAACTTCAGCAGAGAATGACGGCATCGGGCGGTTTTCTGCGAAAGAAGGACCTCGTGGAGCGCGCGCTTTCGGAAGTCCGACGGGAACGCAGTCTTTCCCTCCCGCCGTCCTGCATGGAAAGCCAGCGGAATTCCTGGCTCCTTTTGACGCAGGAGATCTACCTGGACGCCATTCGTTTCCAGCTGGATTCCAAAGTCGGAAGCCGCGGGTCGGCCATTACGCTGACAGAGAGTGCCGGAGTTTCCGCCTCTTCTGCCACTTCGTGTTTGGACCTGAACGGCAAACAGACGGAGATCGTGCCGGAAAATGAAGATTTCCGCAATTTTGTGCAGGAAACGTGGCTCGCGCCCAACGGAACCATTCACCATCGCTGGGTCCCGCGCCGTCCGATCCCGGAACCGGATTCCTGGTTCGAAAACGTCTGGCGAAAAAATCGGGAAGTGTAGTTTTTCCCTTTCGAAAGTTACGGAGAAGCCGTCTCAAAAAACGCGGACTTCCACGCCGGTCTGCGTTTGGATCTTTTCCGCAAATGTGCGCAGGATCTCCGGTTCGAGCGTCTGCGCCTCGGCACACTGCGGAGGACGGCAGACCGAATGGAGCTGAATGTGCCGGATCTGTCCGCCGAGTTCCAGGATCTTCGCGATCCGCATGATGTATGCGTCGACTTCCGCGTCGGTCGGAGCCTCTCCAGCCATGCGTGAAAAGAGCGTCTGAATGATGAGCGGCGCGCGCCGGGAAAATGACTCGATCCCTGCGAGTACGGTCTCAAACGGCACGGAAGAACGGTCGATCCTTCGGTAGTATGCGTCGGTCCCGGCATCCAGTTTTGCCCAGATCTCTCCGTGGTTTTCCAGCAGAAAGTCCAGCGTTGGGAGCAGTTCCGCATTTCCGAGGCGCGTTGCGTTGGTGATCAGAACGATCTTCATCTCTTCCGCTGCTTTGCGAAACGCTTCAGTCGGACCATTCTCCATCCGCGTTTTCCGGATCTCGGCAGCCAACTGGACGGTCTTCGGAAAAAACGGCGAAAGGGTCGGCTCTCCGTTTCCGCTGAACGCAATGTCGTTCACCCTTCGCTGATGCGGCGGCACTTCGAGAAAGTACGGATGACGGAAGATCTCTCCGGAAAGCGCGAGATCCACGCACGGCTCCAGTTCCTCGCGGAGTTTTTCGAAGTCCACTTTCATTCCGGGATGGATCTGCTCCGGAATGACCTGGCAGTAAACGCAATGAAAATTGCATTCATTCGCGGGGGAAAGATTGATCCCGACGGAGATCCCTTGCGCACGTCGGCTCAAAACCGGGTAGGCATACTCGTTCTGAAGCCATTCCCGCGTGTGGTTCTGGTAAAGATCCAATTCCATTTCAGTTCCCTTCCGTTTCTTTTGGGGATCGGATCGCTCTAAAATTCAGCGATTTGCTTTCAAAATAAAAATACGATGAATGAAAAACCAGGCGAGCTGGATGAGTACTAGGAACGTGACGGCAGCTGCGGCGTAAACGTACCGAAAATGCGATTCGATCGCCTTGAAAGTCCCGCCGACGGTGCGTTCATAGGAAGTTTGCGTGATGACGAGCCACTTTCCGCCCGTTCCGAGATCCACGTCCGCACACGCAGCGAGCCAGTGTTCCTGAAATCGTCCATTTGCCAGCGTCGAGGCCGCCAGCGGATCGCGGTAATGGAAGGCTTTCTCCGGCGTGTCCGGAATGATCTTTTCCGTAACGCGGAATTTTTCCTCCTGAAAAGTTTCCGGGATCGCCATTCCAGCCTGGCTGAGATGATCGTAGAGCGGATGTTCCAGAATGAGGCCTTTCGACGTTCCTTCTCTCTGGTCGACCAGGACTGTGAAATGGTCCGTCGTGTCTTCCAGATGGATGAAGTTTCCGACTTCGACCGCCATACAGAGCAGACCGAGAAAAACGGGATCTTCTTCGGCACTGAAGACCGGCGTGATGAGCGCCACGGACCACCGATCCGTTAAGGGATTCAGAAAAACTTTTGAGATCTGCGTCTCGTACCGGATCAGCGGCGTTTTTTCATTTCCTTTTCCTTGAAAAAACGGTGAAAGATCTCTTCCGACCTGCTCCGAAAAGGGCACTCGGGCACACGCGATCCCGTTGGCGTCCAAGAAGAAGAAATCGTCTCCCATCGCCACTTGAAAATCTTCCGGAAGAACGTCTTCCATGAGCTTCTGCAGTTCAAGACGTTTCGGGAAATTCGCGAATTCCGTCCGCAGCTGAAGCCGCTGTGCTTCTTCATACTGCGTGTTTTTGAGCCGCTGAATGTACTCGTTCCATTGCGGATCTTCCTTCACATTTTGCACAAAATCACAGAACTGCCAGTTTTCCGCAAGCTGTTCCGCAACACGCCGGCGCCGGGTGAGTTCCGATTCCACGTTTTTCGCGACGGCTCCCGCGGCGTAGTTGGCTGACTGGAGCGCCGATTCCGTGATGACGCGTTCGCCTTCATGAAAAACGGAGTGAAATTCCCAGGTCACGAAGAAACTCCCCACCAGAAAAAGCAGGACCGGCATGACCATTCCGAGCAAAAGAAGAGGGAACTGTGCACGGTGTGCTTTGACCTTTTCCCATTCTTGGAGGAGTTCTTCCATCGTCTGAAAACGCTCTTTCGGATCCGGTTCAAGACACCGTTCCAGAAGCTGCGCCTCCTTCAGAGACATTCCCTTCAGCTGCCTGTGATCGACCGGGACTGGACGCGCAAGCAGAAGATGACGGTATTTCTGCATCCTTTCCGTCAGCGTATCCTGCTCCTGGATCTGCTCGACGAAAATCGGCGCATAGTGCGGCGGCCGGTTCATCAGAAGTGTGTAGAAGATCGCTCCCAGCGCGTAAATGTCCCACCGCACATCTGCGTGAGCGCTCAGTTTTGCCTGTTCCGGCGGCATGTAGAAAAGCGTACCAAGCGCGGGGGCCATATCGTGCGAAAGACGCGACTGACCAAAGTCCGCGAGGCGTACATTGCCATTGGGATCGATCAGAATGTTGCCCGGCTTCAGATCGCAGTGGACGATCCCCTTCTCGTGGACTCGGCACATCGCGCGCAGAAGCGTTTCGAACATTTCCTCCGCTTCCGGGAGCGAAAACTTCTTTTGCGAGAGAAGCTGCGCGAGCGAGCCGTTTTCTAGGTACTCCATCACATAGTACGGAACACGGGCATCCCAGCCCACTTCAAGAAGCTGAACGATATTTTGATCCGAGAACAAAAGCGAGAGTTTCTCCACTTCCTGCGTCAGGGATTCGATATTCTGCGTCTCGTGCGTGTAGAATTTCACCGCGACTCGGCGCATCGTGTTGATCTGGACCGCGATCCAGACTTCTCCGTACGAACCGGCTCCCAGAAAACGCTCAAATTCGTAGCCTGGGATCTCCTGCGGCACACGTCTTTTCGAACCGCCGCTTTCCGAACAGGCGGAGGACCGTTCCGTGCGGCCTTGCCGTTTTACCGCTCCCGAGGCGTCTTCCCAAAACACGGTTTCCGCGGGCGTCAGGTCAGCCGCGCGTCCTGCCGTCTCCGGCCCCGTCCCCGGCCCGTCTGCGTTTGGGGGAACTTCAGGAAAGCGTTTCTTGGGATCTCCGCCGCGGCACGGAAGAGCATCTTCATGCGCATCATGCCCGCACGGTTCTGTTTCCGCTTCGACATAAATTTCCGTTTGAAGTTCCGTAAACTCATTGCCGGAACGCAAATCGGCACGCACGTCAGAAACCGCCTCGGCACGCACGTCAGAAACCGCCTCGGCACGCACGTCAGAAACCGCCTCGGCACGCACGTTAGAAACCGCCTCGGCACGCACGTTAGAAACCGCCTCGGCACGCACGTCAGAAACCGCCTCCGGCCCCGTTCCGTTTTCTTCACTCATTTCCGCGTTCCTGGCTCTCTTCTGCAGCTCTTTTTCCGCCGATACGCACAAGCACACCGGCAAGCATTCCGAGGACGCACAGTCCGGAGGCGCTCCCGCAGATCACGATCCATCGCCAGTGCATCCGGATCGTGTCGGTCCTGATCATTTCCCCGCGAGACGGAGGCGTGTCGATCCCCGTGCGCAGCGTTTGCCAGACTTGCCAGACATCAAACGGCGTTTGCGCATTTTCTACCGTCGGAACTTTCGGGCAGGTCTGATGATAGTAGATCCCCAGACCGGCAAAGAGTACTGCTGCGACGAAAAGCACGAAGATCAGCCCGGATCGGCGTTCCCGCGCACCGGAGCTCGAGGTGAGCGTGAGTTCGGCAGATCGCGATTCCTGACGTTCCACGATCGGAAAATCTTTCAGTTCACGCAGAGTCGGAACAGGCACTTCAAGACCGCAGCTGCACGTTAGCGTACTGCCTGCCTGGGTTTTGGAAACTTCATGGATCTGTCCGCAGCTGCATGGGATCTGATGGAAGCGCAGCATAAAATTCCTCCGCGTTTGGGTATTCTTTGAAATCTGGGAGCATCGGGAGCATCGGAAGTACTGAAAGCACCGTAGGTTTTCCGTAGGCCATTGTGCGTTTTTTCCGTCTCTGCTCCACTGTGATTTTTTATGTATGAGCACACTTCTACATCATATCGCATTTCTTCAATTTCTGCAAGTAGTCTTTCAGACTTTTTCCCAAATTTTCTCGACAAAAAAGGTTCTTCCTCTTGACTTTTTGAGGGTTCCGAATTAAAATACAAAATCATCGATCAGCTTATTGCGAAAGCCGACTTTGATCCCTCCCATAGAAAGTTCATTCTGCAGACAGTGTGCAGGAACGTTTTTTATTGAATGTGAAGAAAAAAAGAAAAAAGGGAAGAAAAAATGATGAATCGACGTCGATCCCTCCAAACACTCGCCGCCATGGCTGCCGGAATGTTCGGTACCGCTGCGGTCTCACCGTCTTTCGCACAGACTGCAGCCAATGAAGCGCCCAAAGCCGCGGGGCCGGATTTTCCGACAGAAAAGGACCACTGGACTATGGTCATCGTGCCGGACACGCAGTCTTACGTCAAATACGGACGCAATCAGGGCATTCTGGAACTCATGACCGCCTGGATCCAGGAAAACATCAAAAAATTCAACATTCAGCAGGTCCTCGTCGCCGGTGATCTGGTGGAGCAGAACAATATGGGAGTCGGACGGTACAATCAGACGAGCGAGCAGCAGTGGAATGCCGTATCTACCGCATTCAAG
The DNA here is from genome assembly GCA_015062085.1 of Planctomycetaceae bacterium. Next base: position 5,817 of record SUVI01000021.1, on the reverse strand, counting down.
CGTCTGGACGGCGTGCTGCCGTACATCGTCTGCACGGGAAATCACGACTACGGGATCCGTTCCGCAGAAAATCGCGAGACGAACCTCCACAAATACTTTTTCCCGGAACGCAATCCGAGCTGGAACGGCGTCCTCGTGGAAATGGGGCTGAACACTTTTGGGCAAAAGACGCTGGAAAACGCCGCGTTTGAGTTCACGACCCCCGCAGGGCAGAAAATGCTCACGATCTCCCTTCCGTTCGCGCCGACCGACGACAATCTGGCGTGGGCGAAGGAACTCGCAGCACGTCCGCAGTACGAGAACCATTTCGTCACGGTCCTGACGCACTCGTATATGGGGGGGGACGGCAAGCGAATGCTCTCGGAAGGCTACCAGCTGAACAAAGAAGGCGGAAACGCCGGCGAAGCGATCTGGCAGAAGCTCGTCAAACCCTCGAAAAACATTCGCCTAGTCATCTGCGGACACCGTTCCGGGGCGGATAATTGGGCGGAGTGCACGTCGTTTCGGAAAGATAAAAATGACGCGGGAAAAGACGTCGCGCAGATCCTTTTCGACACGCAGGCTCTCGGCGGCGGCTGGGAAGGAAACGGCGGAGACGGATGGCTTCGTCTGCTCGAATTCTCCGCAGACCTGAAGACGGTCAAGGCGCGCACCTTCTCACCGCTCTTCGACATCATCCCCGGCTATCGGCACATGGCCTGGGAACGCTCGGAGAGAAACGAGTACACCTTCACGCTGGATTAAAAAACGCGGCGCAGAAAGAAACCGGTCCTTCTTTCTGTGCCCTTTTTCTTTTCGAGCCGTTTTTCTGTCCCCGGGAAGAAAAATTTCCAGCTCTTGCTCCTGCGGGGACTTGACGCGAAACACAATTTGTGTAAAATATACGATCAAACTTTTCCAAATCCACAATTTTTCAAGGAGTCAAAATGGACTACTGCAAAATCATCCCGTGCCTCGATACCAAAGACGGCCGTCTGGTCAAAGGCGTCAATTTCGTGGAACTGAAAGAGGTTGGCGATCCGGCTGAAAATGCTGCCGCATACGACGAAGCCGGCGCAGACGAACTCGTGTTTCTCGACATCACGGCGACTCTGGAAAATCGCAAAACGTTTTTTGATGCCGTGAAGCGTACGGTGGAACGCATCCACATTCCGCTCACCGTCGGCGGCGGGATCGGTTCTACGGATGACATTCGCAGAATGATCGATCTGGGAGTCTCCAAACTCTCGATGAACTCCGCAGCAGTCCGCAATCCGCAGCTGGTCGCTGATGCCGCGAAAATGTTCGGCTCGGAGCGCATTACGGTCGCCATCGACACGCGAAAAAATCCCTCCATGCCGTCAGGCTTTGAAGTCGTCGTCCGCGGCGGAACGCAGGGGGCGGGGATCGATGCTGTGGAATGGGCGAAAAAAGTCGAAGATCTCGGAGCGGGAGCCATTCTCCCAACCAGCATGGACGCCGACGGAATGCAGACCGGATACGACATTCCGATGACCCGCGCGATCGCCGATGCGGTAAAGCTCCCGATCATCGCTTCCGGTGGTGCCGGAAAACTCGAACATCTCTACGAAGCCGTCGCGGAAGGCCATGCCTCGGCCGTCCTCGTCGCGTCGATCGCCCATTTCGGGATCTTCACCATCCAGCAGATGAAGGATTACCTGGCGAGCAAAGGCGTCCCGGTCTCCGGAAAGAAAAACTGACGCATCCTGACTCGGGAAGAGAAACACAAACTCAAGAATTCGCTTAAGAGCTCAAAACTGCGAAACGGTCAAATATCCTGACGGTTCCGCAGTTTTCTTCTAGAAAGAGACGCCGTTCCATTCTCCGCAAATATTTTCGGGCAAAACCGGAACGTTTTACAATTTCCATTCAAAATTGCTCAGAAACCTCCATTTTCTTTCTGCTTTGCAGAAAAAGTTCCTAAAGAGCTGCATTTATCTTTTTTTTAAAAAAAAGAATAAAAAATTTTGAGGAACTTCCGAAAACCCTTGACAGAATGCCATTCGTGAATTAAAATAAAAGAAGATTTTCATCTCATTCCAACCATCCAACCAAACATTAAGGAGTTTTTATGGCCAACACAGGTAAACTTACCCGCCGTCATTTCATGGCTTCCGCGGCATCTGCGGCAGCGATCCCCTACCTCGTTTCCGGACACGTTCTGGGACTGGAAGGCAAACTTTCCCCCAACGAAAGACTTCAGACCGTTCTGATCGGCTACGGAAACCGCGGTCACGAACTGATGGGCGGCGCTCTCGGTTCCAGCCAGTTCCGCGTCATCGGTGCGTGCGACTGTTTCGCGTTCCAGAAGGAATCCGCGGCGAATCGTATTAATCAGCATTACAGAACGAACGACTGCAAGAAGTTCGACCGATACGAAGACGTTCTGGAATGGAAAGACGTGGACGTCATCATCAACTCGACGCCGGACCACTGGCACACGAAGATCGCGATCGAAGCGTGCCGAGCGGGCAAAGACGTCTACTGCGAAAAGCCGCTGACGCTCACTCCGATCGAAAGCCGTCAGATCGTCAAGGCTGCCCGCAAATACAATCGGGTCGTGACGGGCGGTTCCCAGCGCGTGATGGAAGACTACGGCTACATGGCGCCGGTCGTGCAGTCGGGAGCGCTCGGCAAAGTGACGGAAGCGCACGTTGGCGTCGGCAATCCGCCGATCGAATGCTGGACACCCGCGCAGGAACAGCCGGAAGGTCTGGATTGGGACCGCTGGCTCGGTCAGGCTCCGTGGGTGCCGTACAGTTCCTGGAGAGCGTCCGGGAGCTATGGCGGCGGATGGCGCAATTTCATGGAGTACGGCAACGGATTCCTCGCCGACTGGGGCGCGCACAAATTCGCGGGTACGCTCTACATCATGGGAATGGACCTTGAAGAACCGGTCACGCTCCTTCCCCCGCGCAGCGAAGGAAACGACACGAACGGCGTTCTGGCCATTTTCGCGAACGGATTCAAACTCTACCATGCCCGCGGCGGGCACGACATCACGCTCGTCGGTTCCGAACGGACCTTCCGCCACAATCAGGACCGCGACAAGATCAAGCCGCTGTGTGCCGTGGACATTCGCCGCTACAAAGGGGGCCAGACCCGCCTGATGGAAGAGTTCGGCTGGTGCGTGCGTCACCGTGTCCGTCCGTTCCAGGACGTAGCCTACCCGGCTGCCGCCGCCGTCGTCTGCCAGCTCATGGCATTCTGCTACCGTCTGAACCGCCGTCTGGATTGGGACCGCGAAACGTGCACGTTCAAAAATGACGAAGCCGCGTCCCGCATGGTCCGCCGTGTCCAGCGCGCGCCCTACCAGATCACGATGGACTGAGACCTTCCGTAACGTTTGGAAAAACTGACCTGAATTAAATTTAGATGATTTAAACGATTTAACGATTTGAACCAATCAAGGATAGGATCCATGAAAAAATATTCCGCAATTTCCATCCTGGCACTCTCCGTTTTTTCCGGTGCCGTATTCACGACGACCTTTACGGAAGCCCAGAACACTCCGCAGTACATGACCACGCTGGACGGTCATTTTGAACAGAATCCGAAGCTCGCGGACCTCCTGCCGATCTTGGTCAATGGTCCGAAAGAAGCGGACGCGAACGGCAGCACTTTCGCGCGTCCCAAAGGACATCGCGTCGGCCCGCACGAACTCACGTACCAGACCTGGCAGGAATACTGCTACCGCAATTCCGCACCGGGAATGGATCCCGCCATCGTGAAAGACCAGATGAAAGCGCTTCTTGCCGGAAATGAAGCGACGAACGAAGTGAAAGTCTGGATGATGAAGCAGTTTCAGTGGATCGGTACGGAAGCGGACATTGACGCGCTGGCTCCATTCCTGACCTCGCAGGAGTACACGCTGCGCGACGAAGCGATCCGTACGATCTCGACCATTCCGGGACAGAAAGCAGTGGACGTCCTGAACGCTGCGGCCGCGAAGGCTGACGATGCGGACAAACAGCGCATTGCCAGTGCGATCGCGCAGCGTACGCAGGATATTTCGACCGCCGTCGAAACGCAGTTCCCGCAGGCGATCCCGTACGTAACGGACGCACAGGTCGAAGCATACGTGCGCGACTTCGCGAATTTCTCCGCCGAGCTGAAGATCCAAACTCTGGCCTCCCTCGCGGTCCGCGGCGACCGGAAGTACCTCCCGCTGGCATTGAGCGTCCTGAACGCCGAAGGGGAAGATGCGGATTTCCTTTGCCGTGCCGGTATCCTGGCTCTTGAAAAACTTGCGACGGCCAACGAAGTCCCCGCGCTGCTCGATAAATTGGGATTTGACCGCGGACTGGTGATCCGTGTGGCGAGCGTCGTGGAAGCCGAAGGTTTCGATGCTGCGCTGGTGCAGGCACTCAACACCGAGGATGCCGAGAAATTCCGCACGATCGCTGAGATCCTGACGAACCGCTACGTGGACGTTTTCCAGACGATCTACGCCTCACTGTCTGCGAAAGACTGTGCGAATCGTGCCGATCTGCTCCGAATGGCCTGCCGTATGGCGAAGAAAGAAAACGTCCCGGCTCTGGTCGACACGCTGGAACTTTTCGAGGCCGGCCGTGCTCGCGACGATGCTGAAAAGCAGATCGCGGCCGTCTGTGCGGGCGACATCGCTCCGGTCCTGACGAAAGAACGTGACCTGACGCTGGTCCTGCCGCTCATTGGCCGGATCGGCGGAGACGCTGCGTGGAAGCTCATTGACGAAAATTTGAAATCGGATGCGAATCGTGACGCTGCCGTCCGTGCGCTCTGCAATCTGCCGAATGCCGTTCACGCTGACCAGATGCTGGCGGTCGCGGACAGTGCTGCGATGACGGAAGAGCAGAAAATTCAGGCTCTGCGTGCGTATATCCGCGTTGTTTCTCTGCCGGACGACAAGATCGGCATTCAGGCCAGTTCTGCGCAGAAACTGGAAATGCTTCGCGGTGCGATGAAGCGTGCGGTCCGTGTCGATGAGAAAAAACTCATTCTGAGCCGTCTGAGTGCGATCCGCGACGTTGCGAGTGCCCAATTTGCGATGGAATGCATCACAGATCCGGCACTTGAACAGGACGCGTACCGTGCGATCGTGGATCTCGCGCACCACAATAATGTGCGCCGTCCGAATGCGGATTTCTTCGGCCCGGCCCTGAGCGTCGTCATCGAAGAATGCACGGATCAGGAACTGGTCACACGTGCGAAGAAATATCGCGAAATGCTCTAATTTTGTGTTTGTGTTTTTGATATAAATCGCAGAGCGGTACAGTTTGTGCCGTTCTGTTTTTTTGTATCCCAATTTTTGAAACGGCAAAAATCCTTTGCAAGCGATACGATCGCGCCATTTATTCTATTCTAAATCAAATTTTTAATTTTTTTTTAAAGAAAAAAAGCACAAACTGCATGTTTTTGGTGTATACTATGGTCTATTAGCCTGTATTGTGGTGTTTTTGTTTTTGGGAGAATTGAAATGAAGCGAAACGCACGCAAAGCCGTACTTTCCGCGGCCGCCATTCTAACCGGAATGGCAGGTTCAGGACTTTTGCCGCTGGAAGATCTGCCGTTTGCCGGTAAAGGAACGGAGAACGTCTTTCTGTCAGACCTTCACTCCATGGCGTACGGCGCACCGCTGACGATCGGAACTTCCGGCGACTCGGCATATACGAGGGCATCGCTGAATTCCGCGCTTTCCGGATACGATTCCCTCACGAAAGAAGGCACGGGAACCGTGACGGTGACGCTTGATACGACGGTTTTAGCGACGAACTCAATTCTGGTACAGTCCGGGAATCTGACGTTTACGAACTCCTCGCCAAACAACTCAACGCA
>SUVI01000216.1 GCA_015062085.1 Planctomycetaceae bacterium | reverse complement strand
GCCATCTTTAACCTGATGGGCGCGTACGTTCTTGGTTTCTTCGCGACTGCCGGTGCTGCCGGATGCGACATGGGTACGGCGAGCCGCGACGCGAAAGACGTTCGCTGGGGCGGTCTGGTCGGCGTTTTTGCTGCGACGGTCTTCTCCGGCACGATGGCTCTGGCTATTTACGCTGGCGCTTACGGTTCCGGTCTCGTTGGCTATGAAGTGCCGGTGAAAGAGACAACCACTCTGATGAACGCCATCATGGGCGACCAGATGGGGAACGTCTTCAACTTCCTGCTTGCCGTCGCGGCATTCCCGGCGGCGTGCTTCTCTTCCATGATCGCTGCGAACAGCTTCAAGACGACGCTGCCAAAAGTGAATCCGTTCATCTCCTGCGGTCTCGGAACGCTCGCGGCGATCATCCTGATCCTGACGCAGGTCGCCGGCGACTGTGAAGCGGTCTTCGGTACGATCGGTGCCTCTTTCGGTCCGATCTGCGGTGCCATCGCGGCGGATTACTTCCTCTCCGGCTGCAAATGGAACGGTCCGCGTGCCGGATTCAACCCGGCCGGGTGGATCTCCTGGTTCTTCGGTTTCTTCGTGGGTGCCTATCCGTTCTTCCAGTGGCTCTGCCCCTTGCTGCCGCAGGTCACGATGCCGTGCCCGCCGCTGCTTGCGTTCCTGGTCGGTTTCGGACTTTACTTCATCCTCGCGTCCGTTGGTCTCCAGAGCCAAACGCTCGAAATGGAAACGGCTGTCGAAGACTAGATCCCAACCCAGAAGTTTTGCGGTCTCTCTGACTGCGTGAATCGAAAAGTTCTCCGGGAACGGGATCTTCCTAGGATTCCTAGGATTCCTAGGATTCTTAGGATCCTTAGAATTCCCTAGGATCCGCTAGGATCTCCCGGAGAGCTTGAACCGGTCTGGTTTCTTCGGAGAGCAGACCGGTTTTTATTTGTGTGTCTGACTCAAGAAAGGGGTGCGAAAATGAAAAACGAAACAGAAGATCGGTCGGAAGATGCTCCGGAAGTCTCGCCATTCAAACGCGATCTCACGGAAGGCGAAGAAGACCTTCGCGCAGCGTGGGCCGTCGGTTTTTCACGTGCGGGGGAGATCTCCGGCATCGGGATGCAGTTCATCCTTCCGACGCTGGCGGGATGGTGGCTCGATCAGAAACTCGGAACGGGACTCGTTTGTCTGGCGGTCGGCGGAGTGTGCGGCGGTCTGCTTTCGTTTTTCTCGCTCCTGCACCTGATCCGGCGTGACGCGGAGAAGAGGTGAAAGGAACTGACGCAGTTTGATCTGACGCAGTTTGATCTGACGCAGTTTGATCTGACGCAGTTTGATCTGACGCAGTTTGAACTGACGCAGTTTGAACTGACGCAGTTTGATCTGACGCAGTTTGATCTGACGCAGTTTGATCCAGACGCAGTTTGATCTGACGCAGTTTGATCTGACGCAGTTTGATCCAGACGCAGTTTGATCCAGACGGTTCAATTCGGGCGGTCGTCCTTCCGTTTTTGGCTTCGTTCGTGCCGTGCGATCTGGATGGCGTTCCAAGTGTTGTGGCACATGATGTAAAGCGACGGTCCAAGCGCGATCGTGGGCGTGGCGTAAAGGAGGGCGACGAGGATCGTGAGGGAACAGTTTTTCTGTCCGAGCGCTTGACTGCATTCTCGGCCGAAGCGCTTTCCTCCGAGAAGATGTCCAGCCGTGAAATTCAGCACGCAGACCGTCAGCGCGATGAGGAAGACGGAGGGGATCGCATAAAGGACGCTCCGGTTTTCCAGCACACTGTGCGACATTTGCGAGCAGATCAGGATGATGAGACACTGCCAAAGGAGGAAGGAGAGATCCTGCGCTTTCCGTCCCCAATCCTGCGATCTTGGGTAAACGAGCCGGCACGCAAGCGCGAGAAACATCGGGAGCAGAACGACTCCGGAGACCTTTTTCAGGATGACCATCGACAGACCGGGCGTTTCGACTCCGTAGAAAAACGGGAAGAGGAACGGTATGCCGAAGGTGAAGCTCAGCGTCGTGAGCAGGAAGGCGAGGACGACGTACTCCATCTTTCCTTCCAGAAACGTCATGACCACCGGCGCGGCAGTCCCCGTCGGCGTGACGGCACAGAGAAACGCTGCCATGGCGTACTCCGTAGAAAGACCGAGCGCCTTGACCAGAAGGAAGGCGAGGCACGGAAAACCGAAATTCCAGGCCAGAAGAAGCAGGTGACTCCAATGGAGCGCGCGGAACGGTGCGCGGATCCGCACAAAAACGAAGAAGAGCATCGGCATGAGCAGATACGCGAAGTAACGCTCGGAAAATTCATGGAGAAACGGACAAAAACACCCTAGCGTAATGGAAAAAAAGAGTCCGTACGACCGAAAAAACGATTTGAACTGCGTCATGTGTCGAGTCTGGCTGCTTTGCGTCTAAATAAAAGGACGGTCCCCCGAAAAAAAACGGAGGACCGGGTCAGTTTTCAGCTTTCCGAAAAACTATTTTTCCGTGTGGAACGGCGTGGCCGGGAGACCTTCTTTCGAGTAGAGATTGAAGTCTTTTGGATTGTTCTGGAAGGCAAATCGGACGTACTTCGGAGCCGGGACTTCCTCGCAGGTCAAAACGACGGTATCCGTGCCGACGAGTTCCGCTTTGGCCCACTTGAAGTTTTTGTCTTCTCCGGCGACGGCGAAGCAGTTCGGCGTGCCTTCGACGCATTCGATCCCTTTACGCTCCACGTTCTTCGCAACGACGAGACCGCTGCCCACATTGTTGAACTTCACGACCGCTTTCGCGCCGTCGAACGTGACGCTTTCCATCATCGGCGAGCAGAAGACGATGCCTTCCTTGCCGTAATCATTAGCGAGCGCCCAGCGTGCGAGACGGTTTCCGACGTCCCATTTATTGCGCGGGTGAATGTCCTTTTCCTCACCGATATCGATGGTGACGGCCTGACCGGTCTTCGGAACTTCCAGGCACATGGTCTGACCATTGCGCACGAAACCCCAACCCGCGCTGTTCGGATCGGCTTCATTCGCGCGGAAGTTGGCGAGCTGGACCCAATAGAACGGGACATCGCCCCAGATCTTGCGCCATTCAAGGATCATCGCCTTCTGCTTGAAGTAGTAGAATTCGCCTTCGCCCGCATTGGAGCAGCCCTGGTACCAGATGACCCCCTTCACGGTGTAGTTTTTCCACGGCGAGAGCATTGCATAGTACATTCCGCCGGCGTGACCGCGTCCGCACGGTTTCCCGGCCGCCAAGTCCGCAGTACGCTGCGCGATGAGTTTTTTGCCAGGCTCAACAGTCTCCGGCAGATTATTCCAGCCTTCGTCCGGGATCCAGCTGTTGATGTTGCTTCCGCCCCAGTTGGAATCGATCAGGCCGATCGGAACATTCAGTTCTTTCGAGAGCTTCACGGCAAAATGGAAACCGCAGGCCGTGCAGTTTTTCTGGATGTTGTCTTTGCACATCTGCCAGCCGTCGGAATTGACGTTCAGGGAATCTTCCGCTTTCAGTTCATGCCGAATGCGGTTGAAGCGAATGAAACTGTAGTCGCCGGTGAATTCTTCTTCGGAGCAGGAGAGACGCGGCTGGCCCCAGGAGTTGAGCGGCTGTTCCATGTTCGACTGTCCGGAGCAGATCCAGACTTCGCCGACCACGACGTTTTTCAGTACGATCTCGTTAGACGCCCCCTTCACAGTGAGGTCTTTTCCCTCGAATGTGCCGGGCATGGCAGGAAGCTGGACTTTCCAGCAGCCGGTATCGCACGCGGTGGTCTCGACGGTATTGCCGCTGAACGTGACGGTGACTTTCTCACCTGCGTCCGCCGACCCCCAAACGCAGACCGGTACGCCGCGCTGGAGAACCGCATTGTCGGTGAAGGCTTTCGTGAGTTTGACTTCGGCAAACGCCTGCGTCGTCAGGGTACCGATCATGGCTGCGGCCGAAAGAACGGAAAGCAGCGTCCATTGGGTGACTTTCATAAAAAAATCTCCTTTTAAGAGTGGAAAAAGGCAGGAAAATGCCAATGGCATTACGTTTTTTTTCTAATTTAGCACACTCTCAAGAAAAGTAAAGCCCCCGCCCCGGAAAAAAACAAAAAAACCTCAAAAACATCACGACGTACTGAGAAATTCTGATCTTGACACAAAAAGCAGTAAAAAACGGTCCAGCCGGGAACTGCGTACCAGTTTCACCACGGAATTTCACCACGGAATTTCACCACGGAATTTCACCACGGAATTTCACCACGGAATTTCACCACGGAATTTCACCACGGAATTTCACCACGGAATTTCACCACGGAATTTCACCACGGAATTTCACCACG
>SUVI01000020.1 GCA_015062085.1 Planctomycetaceae bacterium | reverse complement strand
CCCTAAAGACGCCCCCTAAAGACGCCCCCCAAAGCGTCCCCTAAAGACGTCCCCCAAAGCGCGCCCTCAAACGCAGGGAAAGACCGTCACTGACGCACTCCCGTGCTTTTTTCCGCAGAAACGTTCTGCGTTTTCAATCGTAAACGTTCTTCTTTTTCCCATAGAGACCGTTTACTTTTTCCATGAAAACCACGACTTTTTCTGCACTTCAAGCGTTCCCAAAACCAATGGCGGAGTGAAGAAACGGCAGAACCCGGTATCGACGACCCCCCACACGATGACTTTCATCCCGCCCCACGCAGGAAGGGGATCCAGCGAAAAAAAACCGCCGCGTTTTTCCCATTCTCCGCGCGTAATCTCCTGCTGGAAAGCGAGCGAAATGTCCTCCGGCCGATCCGTTTCCAAAAGATTCCCGCCGTAGATCCCCAAAACGCACACATTCCCGAATCGGGGGTGCATCCAGTTCCAGCGGACCGCAACAGAACCGCCCTCCTCATGAATGACGCTCGCTCGGCCGAAGACTGGACGCAGCCCGATCACATCCAGAGGCAGGATCAGTTCCCGGATCCATGATTCCATGACTGGAAAGACTTCCTGGTACGATTCCGGATCCCGGATCAGCGCGTTTGCGTCAAACTGTTTCTGGAACTCAGCAGCGTCGCCCGCATTCATCGCCCCGATCATCCCTTCCGAGTGCGCCCACTGTTCCTGACGGTATTTCAGCTGCGCTCCCAAATCCCCCTGGAATGGGTAGTGCTTCAGAAGCGGATCCTCCAAAAGCGCATAGGCTGCGGTTTGATCGTTCGCCTGAAGAGCTTCCTCAAGCTGAGAAAGTTTGACGCGGCGGCGGAGTGCAACGTCGTAGAGTTTCGCGTACTTCATTGCCTGCGCACAGCCCTCAAACAACTTCGCATCCCAAAGCGAAAGGATCTGCCGGTCCAGTTCATCCAGCGGCGTCGATTTCCGGAACCCCAAAAGGACACGAATACGCGGTGCCCGCATTGACGCAAGATCCGCACGGATCCGCTGCTCGTCTTTCAGAAGTTCCTGAAGCCGGTGTTTTTTCACCACGGCCCAAGCCTCCGCGATCTGGATCTCATCCTGTTCCGGAGCGTTGATCTTCTCAAGCAGGGCATCGAGGATCCCCGAAATTTTCTTCGCCTGCTGGACACGCGCACGATTGGCGTACTGGTAATCCGCGGGAAGCTGATCTCCGAGCGCCGCCATGGAACGCTCACCAGAAAGGAGGACCGCCTGTTTCGCATTCTGGATCATCTGCGCGATACGGTCCAAAAGAATGACGCGCGCACGCGCTGCCAAAACGCGCTCCTGCACGTCCGGCGGGACCGGAAACTCTGCAAGAAATCGGTCATTGCAGATCCGCGCAGTCATCCGGTCCGCACGCTCATTCACCTCTTTCGGAAGCGTCTGATACTCTCGCCAGGCCCGCTCTTTCCAACTCTCCTCGTACGCTTGGTCTACCAGCGCCTTGAATTCCTCAGGAACCGCCTGGATCCCAAGGTCCTGAAGCATCGCGACCGCCTCCTTCCACAGATGCGCGCGAAGAAGCGGAACGACCCGGCGAAAAGGACTTGCAGCCGTCTGCAAAGAAACGACTTCATCCATCGGCCCATGCGCACTGCGAAGCAGGATCTCCGTGATCTCACGCACATCCTGATCCTGTGAGGCCCGCAATTCACGGATCAGTTCGCTTTCGTCCGGCGACTGAATGTCTTCCGGGCGAAACATCAGTTTGTCATAGTCCAGCCGGACGACGTAACGGTCCCAAAGCGAAAGATCTGCCGCCAACGCCCTCAGCGCAAGGTAGATCATGATGGCCGAAAAACGGTCCAAAGTCGGCGAAAGGAGCGTCTGACCGTCTCGCTCCGGATGCTGGTACGGCTCCACGCCGATCTCCAAATTACGCCGTCCCGCCAAAGATGGAACGCACATGCAGTCGTAGTCCACCAGCTTCATCTGCCCCGCGGCTGTCACCAAAATATTCGCCTGCTGGTAGTCACCATGCGCGATACCCGCCTCTTCCACCTCTCGGACGACATTCGTCCAAACGTCCGCCGCAACGCGCAGAGCTCGCGCATTCTGATTTCGGCACTGCGTGTCCACCCACTGAAAAAGCGTATGTCCCTCGACCCAATCCATCACGACCAGAGGATACCAATGCCCGTCCGTTGAGCGGATCGCAGACTCACGATACTCAAAATTCACTAGGCACTTCAGCGGATGCTCCGAAAGGTACTGACTGATCTGCTCGTACCGCTCGCGGCGCTCCGCAGATTCCGACGAAAAAACGCGCAATGCTCGATGCTCGCCATTTTCAAGCGTCGCTTTGTACACGACGGCAAAAGCTCCTGCCCACGGCTTCGGCTGACCTTGCGCATTACGCAGGATCTCGGAGTTTTTCAAGACCGGATCTTTGAACGCAAAGTTCGGCTTCTGGAGCATCGTACTGAAATGGGAAGCAAGCGGCCACGGCATAATAAAACCTTTTTAAATTTCGAAAAAATCTGTCTGTCTTGATCTCTGTGATCTCTGTGATCTCGGTGATCTCTTTTGTCTGTCTCTTCATGCCGCACAGCCCCCAGCTGCACGGCGTTTCAAGATCCAAACACCACACGCCTATTTGGAATCGAGCGTCGGGTACCCACTCATCTCCAAAAGCCACGCAAGAGGCTCGACTAACCCAAACGGCGCGATCGTACGCTGGCTCAGGTCCGCCTCACCCACTCCGTCCAACCCCACCGGCGTAAGCGGGAAAAATCGGAATCGACCGCCGAACAAATCGTTGATCTGCGCCTCCATGTCCCAGTCCGGCCAGATCTTTTTGCGAAGCGCATCCGTCAGAGCACTGCGCGCCTCAATGACTTTTTTACTCAGCTCGAGACCAGTTGGATCCACTTGCCCCAAAGCCTCGTAAAACCGGATCGCTTCCCCCTCGGCATCCTCGCCAAGCGCTTTGACCAGCGGCAGAAGGTCGATCTTCGTCAGGCAGACCGCGATCGGAAGATGAAGCGACTCTTTCCCGCGCAGACCCTTGATCGACTTCAGGTCCTTCCGGAAACGGCGAAGCGCTTCCGCCTGCGGCTGCCAAGGGAACGTGGGATCAAGGAAGAAAAGGAATCCTTCGCTCTTCAGTGCGCGTTCACGCCGGTAATCGTCGCTCGAAGCGTCCGTCGTGATCTCACCGGAATAGTCGAAAATGTTCGCTAGGATCTCACTGCGTCCAAGCGAGTCTTTGTCCCGATACTTCAAAACGAGAGGAAGCGGAATACTGTCCCGCTGCGTCGCGGCCGTTCCCATGCGGTAGTTCATGATCTCTTCCACACGACGGTCCATCTCTTCCGTAACGCTCGACTGGACGCACGAAAAACCCAGCTTCGGATAGTATTGATTCCGGATCTCCCAGTAAAGCATCGTCAGCCAGTGCGTCTTTCCCACCTGCGGGATCCCGAGCGTCGGGAATGAAAGTTTCGTCAGAGGGCGGAATCGACGGTCAAAACGGTACCCGCACATTTCGTAAGGCGTCTCCTGCACCATTTTCGTACAGATGACCATCGGACTCTTCTGATACTCTTCCGGAAGCTGATTCCCATGTTCATCGCAAGGCTGCAGCGTGTTGACGGACAAACAGTGCGGGCACGTGTTCTGCATCCGCTGGATCCGCACCCTAAGTTCACTCCAGAAACACGCGATCCCCAAAAACGTCCCCAACGCCAAGAAAAGCCCAAGAAGGAATCGGACCAAATGCTTGATGCGCAAATAGAAAAGCGTGTCGCCGGACACCGTTCCCATCGCAGCATTGATCTCGCGCAGTTTCTTCTCATCCTCACGGATCTGCCGGTCCGTCTCAGCCAAAAGTTTTCCCTGGACCGCGATCTCCTGCACCGAACCGCGCCAGGAACTCCACGCCGTCATGAAGGGATCCGCATCTGCGACCTGCTTTTCCGCCGCCTCTTTCCAAACTTCATGGATCCGCTTCTGTTCCATTTTCTCAAGTTCGAGTTTCGCCTCCAGCGTTTTGGATTCCTTCGTCAGCTCATTTTCAAGGTGCGCATAAACGGCACTCGGCGCAGTGGAATGGAACGTCATGTCGAGCATGGCGCGGTAGATGAACTCTCCCATGAAAAACGAGATGAGCGTCATGGAAACGAGCAGGGTAAAGCAGACCGTCAGGACCTGCGCAAGACGCATTTGACGCGCACGTCCGCCATTGAGCCAGCGTCGGATCTCATGACGCCGTTCATGCCAGACCGCCGCCACGAGCGCACCAAACGCCGTGACGCCCAAGAGCCAGAACCACCGTTTATCCATGCTGAACATCGACGCGATCTGCGTCACGATATGCCGGTTGGACTGAAGGTCGAACTGAAGAAATTCACGTTCCACGAGCGTCTGGTGAAGTTTCTGAAGCGTGTACTGCTGCATCTCGGACTTTTTCTGGATCTTCGTCCGGATCCCCTCCAGCGTATCAGCTGCCGGTGCCGTTCCGTCCCGAAGGATCATCGTGACCGTCGGAATGTACTCCTGAAGTTCCGCGTCTTCAAGTGCCCCAAGCTGTGCGAGAAATCGGCTGAAATCGCCACGCTCTCCCGCCGCTTGCCGAAGAAATGCGTTTTCCTTTTCCAGAAACTCAAGCTCCGTCCGCAAACGCACCGTCTCTCGAAGCGCCTTCAGGTAGGATTCCGAAACACGCGCAGCCTCTTTCGCCCCCTCTTCCGAAAGCTGGAGCGTCTCGACCGTCTCAAGATGCACGTCCGTCACGAGATTCTCACCCTCAACGGCAGCCTCAGCACGTTCGCGAGCAGAAAGGGAACGCGCAGTCTGAGGACCTTCCGCAGATCCTTCCGCAGACTCGGATCTCAACACACTCCCTCCGTCAGCGGACACGTTCCCCTCATCCGGTACAGCATCCGCCGACACCGCAGTCTCTGCCGACACCGTACTGCCGTTCTCCTGCGGCTCCCCCTGTGCAAAAAGTTCCACACACGCAGCGGATCCGCAAAATAAGATCAAAGCGAAAATGCCAAAAGCTAAATATCTCAAAAGGCAAAATCTGTTCTGAAACATGAGGCACTCTTTTCTGCCGTTTTTCCATCATTTTCTTTTCCAAGCTCACCGCCTCCGCGACCGAGCCAGGATACCATCAGGACAAAAATCCCCTTTCATAGATTAATCCAAAATTTAAAAAAGTCAAGACTTTCTTTTCTAAAAAGCTCAAAAAACCCCAAGAAAGAGCAAAAATCCCGCAGAAACTCCTCCATTTCCTCCCCAAACACACACGATATTCCAGAAATTCCCCCTTGACTCTCATGTTCCCTCGCCGTCCTCGATCTACGCAAACAACCTGCGCAAATTAGGAAAAATTTAACCTTTTTTCTCTTTTTTTGTCTCTTTTTTATCCAAATTCACTCAGGATTCCTTGAAAAAAATTCGATATGCTCTATAATTCAGCAAATTCCACGGAACGTTTTGCCGGGATCCTCCGGGATCTACTCTGGACTCATTGGGATCGACAAGATCTCACCATGATTCGCGGCTCACCGTGTTTTGTTTTTCCGTTTTCCTTTTTCCCACTTTCCCCAAAAATCATGGATCCACTGAAACGACTTGACGGAATCCTCAGCCTCATCGGCAATACTCCGCTTTTAAAAATCGACTTTACATGGCGCGGCCGTCCGCGTTCCATTTTTGCAAAAGCGGAGTATCTGAATCTGACCGGCAGTATCAAAGACCGAATGGCCTACCATATTCTGAAGAAAGCGTACATGAACGGGACGCTCATTCCGAATGCGACGATCGCCGAAGCCACGAGCGGAAACACCGGGATCGCATTTTCCGCACTTGGGCGTCTCATGGGACATCCCGTCACGATCTTCATGCCCGACTGGATGAGTGCGGAACGGAAAAATCTTATGCGCGCCTACGGTGCAGAGATCCGGCTCGTCTCGAAAGAAGAGGGCGGTTTCCTCGGCTCCATCGCACAGGCGGAGGAGATGCAGAAAGCGGATCCGACGGTCTTCCTGCCGCGTCAGTTTGACAATGAGGACAATTGCGAGGCGCATTTCTGCTCGACCGGTCCCGAGATCGCCCGGCAGTTGGCCAGCATCGGACGCACGGCAGACGCTTTCGTCGCAGGAGTCGGCACCGGAGGTACGGTCATGGGAGTCGGAAAGTACCTGAAGACCGTGAATCCAAACGCTTCCGTTCACCCGCTCGAACCCTCCAGCTCGCCGACGCTTTCCACCGGTTTCAAGATCGGATTTCACCGTATCCAGGGGATCTCCGATGAGTTCATCCCTGCGATCCTCAAGCTCAACGAACTCGACAAAGTGGTCGAAGTCGACGATGGAGACGCGATCCTCATGGCGCAGAAGCTCTCACGTGACCTTGGACTTGGCGTCGGCATCTCGGCAGGAGGGAATTTCCTGGGAGCCATGAAACTCCTCAACGAAATGAGTGACGAAGAAGCTGAAAAGGCGACCGTCGTGACAGTTTTTGTGGACGACAACAAAAAGTACCTCAGTACCGACTACACTCGCGAAGAGCCGCTGAAAGAGGATTTCCTCGCACCGGACATCGAGCTGCTCCAAGTCACGGGTATCAAGGCGTAGCAGCTCTTCACCGCGTCTCCAAAATCACCGGCCGCGTCCGAAAAAACAAAAGTCGGATGCGGCATTTTTTTCGCAGAGACTCCTTTTTCCGCGAAAGATCTTTTCTCGAAGACGCCCTCTTTTACACGAAAACACCATTTCTGTGAAACACCATTTCTGTGAAACACCATTTCTGTGAAACACCATTTCTGTGAAACACCATTTCTGTGAAACACCATTTCTGTGAAACACCATTTCTGTGAAACACCATGGATCTAGAGACGTTTGGGATTTTTGACCTTCGCAAGAATGAAAAACAAAACGGCAAACAATGTGAGTGCCGAAAGGTTTTTCAAAATGTTCGGCCATACGTCGCCGACCAAAAGCGAGGTCTGAAGGAAATCCACGTAGTAGCGTGCCGGCACGAAATTGGTCAGAAACTGGAGAAACGGCGGCATGCTCTTGATCTCAAACAGGAAACCGGACAGAATGTACGACGGCAGGAACGTCGTGATGATCGTACCGGAAACTGCGAGAAACTGGTTTTTCGTCAAACTGGAAATGAGCAGACCAATGCACAGCGCAACGATCAGGTAAATACAGGATCCTCCGATGAGAATGAACGGGTTTCCGCGCATCGGTACACCAAACAAAGCGCAGCCGATGAAAAGCGAGATCCCCAGTCCCACCATGCCGAGTCCAAAATTCACAGTCATTTTCGCCAAGAGGATCTCCGAGGAACGCATGGGGGTAACGAACATGCTCTCGAGATTTCCCTGTTCATACTCTCTCGCCATGACCATCGAGGTCAGCAGGGCGCCAATGATGGTGAGAATGATGACGATGATCCCCGGCACGATCGAGTACGCGCTCCGGCTTTCTTCATTGAACCATTGGCGTGTGTGGATCGTGAAACCCATTCCGGAAAGCGGACTTCCGGACGGATCCGAGGGCGTTTCGCTCAGCAGCTGCGGCGCGATCCCCGCAAGAACGGTCTGAATGTACCCTTTCTTCAGGAAGGCCGGACTGGGATTGGACGCATTCACCACGACGAGAAGCTCTACGTTCTTTTCCTTGCATTTTTTGGCCAGATCATGCGGGAGAAACAGGCACGTGTCCACGACATGACGGTGGAGCAGTTCCTCCGCCTCGCGTGTGGAACGAACGGTCACGGAATCAAAAAAGCCGTTAGACTGAAAGCGGGAAATGATGAGATTTGCCTCACGTGACGGTTCAGGAACGACGACGGCCATCTTGATGTTCCGGATGTCCGTAGAGATGCCGTACCCGCAGATCAAAAGCAGAATGATGGGCAAAAGGATCCCCATCGAAATGCTCAGCGGGTCACGGACGAGCTGTCGAAACTCTTTTCCCATCAAAGCGAAAATTCGGGATAGACTCATGCGCGTTCCTCCTGATGTGCCGCTGGATCCGGCTCGCGCTCGTCTGTGTGCGGGGAGATTTCCGAAGTTTGCGTACCGGTCTCACCGTAAGAAACGAGGTTCACGAATGCGTCCTCCAGCGTTTTCACATTCCCTCCCATCTTCCGGATCTCCTCTGTCGTGCCGAGTGCGATCGAGCGTCCGTCGCGCATGATGAGGATCCGGTCACAGTACTGCGCTTCGTCCATGAAATGCGTCGTGATGATGACTGCGACGCCGGAATCCGCCAGTTCCAGGATCCGTTTCCAGAATTCATGCCGGGAGATCGGGTCGGTGCCGGAGGTCGCTTCATCCAGAAAGACGATCGACGGCTCGTGAAGCAGTGCGCACGCCATTGCCAGACGGCGTTTGAAGCCCATGGAGAGTTTCTCGGCATTCATCCGGGAAAAAGGCCCAAGCTGGAATGCGTCCATCGCCCACGCGATCCGTTCCTGAAGGAGTTTCCCGCGCACACCGTACGCTCCGCCGTAGAATTCCATGTTCTGCCGTACGGAAAGGTCGCCGTAGAGGGAGAATTTCTGCGCGACGTAACCGGTTTGAGCTCGCATCTTTTCAAGATTTTGAGCCAGAGGCTTTCCGTCGACCTCGATCTTTCCTTCCGTCGGACGGTTCAGGCCGCAGAGCATCCGGAACGTGGTCGTTTTGCCCGCTCCGTTGGCTCCGAGAAGTCCGAAGATCTCACCGCTGCGGATCTGGAAAGAGATCCGGTCCACGGCCGTGAAATTACCGAAACGCTGAACGAGCTCTTCCACGCGGATCCGGACCGGTGCGTCATCGCGGACTGGAGCTTTCCGGGTAAGACGCTGCGGAACGGAACCGCAAATGAGTACCTGGAACGCCTCCTCGAAAGTCGGAGACTCCGTAAAGTTTGCTGCTTTCCTGCGGATCTCTTCCGGCGTTCCCTGCGCTAAAAGACGGCCCTCGAACAGGATCAGCGTCTGATCGCAGTAGTCCGCCTCGTCAAGGTAGGCCGTACTGGCAATGACGGTCATCTTTTCCTCTTCGACGATACGGCGCAGGATCTGCCACATTTCACGCCGAGCGAGAACGTCCACCCCCACCGTCGGTTCATCGAGAAGCATGAGACGCGGACGCGAGATCAACGCACAGATCAGCGCGAGTTTCTGCTTCATCCCCCCCGAAAGTTTTCCAGCCATCCGCTCGGTAAAACGCTCCAAAAGCGTGATCTCGAGGAGACGCGGAACACGCTCCGCCAATTCTTCCCGGGAAATGCCGTGAAGTTGCGCGTAAAGCCGAATATTTTCCGCGATCGTCAGATTCTCGTAGAGTCCAAATTTCTGCGGTACGTAACCAAGCTGACTCTGAAGCGCCGCAGAGTCTCGGACAGAATCCAGTCCAAGTACCGACACACTTCCGGAATCCGGACGCAAAAGTCCGCAAAGATGCCGCATCAGCGTCGTCTTACCGGCACCGTCTGGCCCAAGAAGTCCCGCGATCTGGCCAGACGCGATCCGAAACGAGACGCCGTCAAGCGCTTTCAGTTTCTCCTTACCGGAGCCAAACGTTTTTGTGAGCTCTCGGCATTCGATCATTTCTGCGTTCCACCATGAGCGGGACCAACTTCACCCTCGGCAACTTCACCCTCGGCAACTTCACCCTCGGCAACTTCACCCTCGGCAACTTCACCCTCGGCAACTTCGAGTTCTGCGGCAGCAGTGTCTGTCGCGGCGTCTGTCGCGGCGTCTGTCGCAGCGTCTGTCGCGGTGACTTCCAAATCACCGGCATCTGGTACTTCCACGGTTTCAGAAACTGCCGGCGAAACGTTTTTTTCGGACGCGGACTCGCTAAACTTCACGCTGACAGGTGCGCCGAGCTTCAAAATGTCGTCCTCATCTTCCACAAAAACGCGGACTTCGTAAACGAGCGAGGTGCGGAGTTCCCGCGTCTCGACGGTTTTGGGCGTGAACTCCGCGTTGGGAGAAATGAATCCGACCCAGCCGGTCCACGGCGTTTCGCGGCCGTCCATGCGGATCTCGGCACTCATTCCCATCCGGATCTTCGGCAATTCCGGCTCCTCGACGTAAACACGAATCCATTTCGGAGACACGAGCGCCAGCGTGAATGCGGGAAGCTGCGGCGACGCAAGTTCCCCCGGTTCCAGAATGCGGTTTCGAATAATCCCGCCGCACGGAGCGATGAGCCGGCAGTCTTCAAGCGCCTGTTTCCGGATCGCCAGGATCGCTTCAGCACGCCCCAAAGACGCTTTCGCCTGCACGACCTGAGCCTGCGCCTGCGATAGCTGGGCTTTCGTCTGCGCGACTTGCGCTTCAGCCTGAAGAACGGCAGCTTTGGCAGCGGCTTTTTCTTCCGGGCGCGGACCATTTTTGATTTTTTCGAGATTGGCTTCCGCAAGATGCTTCTCTGCCGTCAGTTTTTGGTAACTGGACTGCGCATTTTCAAAATCCTGCGCAGACACTGCATTAGAATCGGCCAAGAGTTTCTGATTGCGCTCGTAAAAGTTCTTTACGGCAGGAAGTTGAACGCTGATCATCTCCAGCGCAGCCTCCGCGAGCTGAATGTCTTCCGCACGGCTGCCGTTCTCCGCCTTTTCCAACTCCGCTTTCGCAGCAAGAAGCACACCTTCCGCCGCCTGGATCCCCTTTTCAGCGACCGAAACCGCCCCCTCGGCAACCATCACCGCAGCACGAGCCGTTTCAACATCCGCTTCTGCCTCGGCTGCCTGCTTCTCAAGGCGCACAGTCTCCAACGTACCGAGAAGCTCTCCCTTTTCGACTCGGCTCCCTTCCTCAACGTAAATTTCCGCAACACGTTCGGAAATCAGAAACGCGAGATTCATCTGCCGATCGTCAACATTCCCATTCAAAGTCAACGCTCCAGACCGGTCATCTTCCCGACGGACGCACCCAGTGAAGATCAAGAGGATCAAGAAAACGGAAAAATAAGAAAGAAAATGCGAAAAAAAATACGGAAAAAAAGGCAAAAAAACAGCAGAAGAGCTTCTTTCCGTAAATTTAGACTGGCGGATCTTTTTCATGATTTACCTCTCTCCGTTTGGCCCCTTTCAAGGAATGAAGACGGCAGCGGGACATAAACACGCGCAAAATTCCCATCTATTTTACACGCACACCGAGAAAGGTCAAGTACCCAAGGTGGGATCTTGACGAAAAAAGCGAAAAAACAGCCGCCAATATTCCATTTGCAAAAAATGGAGAGTTTGGCGAGTGTGTTCAAGAGCCGCTTTCAGTACCACCTTCTGAAGATTGCGGAAAAAAGATCAGGATTTGCGGAAAAACACGATTGATTTTTCTACGAGTCTGTGGTATGATGGAGAAACTAAGAGCGAAAAGGGAGAATGGAGCGCGGGAATTTTGACTCGCTTTGCATCTCCGTTTTCCCGCGTTCCTTTCCATCCATCCTGCCTTCCTGAAGACTGAATATCAAGGAGTTAGAAATGACCAGACGTAATTTTGTGCCGGGATCCGGACTCATTCTCAGCGGAACAGCTGCCGCTCCAGCCGCTCCAGCCGCTCCAGCCGCTCCAGCCGCTCCAGCCGTTTCAGCCGTTTCAGCTGTCTCAGCTGTCTCTGCCGTCTCTGCCGTTTCTGCCGTCTCCAATGCGTACGCGAACGGAACGGACGAGACCATCAAAGCCGTCTTGATCGGCTGCGGCGGACGCGGAACAGGCGCAGCCGCCAACTTCCTGAAGAATCCAAACACGAAGATCATCGCGGTCGGCGACGTTTTTCCAGACCAGACCGAACGCGCGGTCGAACGCTACGGTCTGCCGAAGGAAGCTGGATTTACCGGGTTCGACGCCTACCGAAAAGCGATCGATCACGCCGTGGCGAACGGAGCCGTTTACGCCATTTTGACCACACCGCCGGGATTCCGTCCGATCCACTACAAATACGCGATAGAAAAGGGACTCAACTGCTTCCTGGAAAAACCGTGCTGCGTCGACTCCTACGGTTACCGGATGCTGATGGAGGTCAACAAACTCGCGGACGAAAAAGGCCTAAAAGTCGGCGTCGGGATGCAGCGCCGTCATCAAAAAGTTTACCTGGATGGTCTGCGTCAGATCCTCGAAGAGAAAAAGTACGGCGACATCATGTACGCCAACGTCTACTGGAACATGGGGGGGATCCCCGTCCGCGGAACCGGCGAAGAACCGACGGAAATGCAGCGCCAGATCCGTAACCGATACTTTTTCGTCTGGCTCTGCGGCGACAATATCCTCGAGCAGCACGTGCACAATCTCGACATTGGAAACATCGTCCTCGGAAACTGGGACCCGCTCTACCATCCGGTAAAGTGCAACGGCATGGGCGGACGCGCTCCGCGGTACTTTGGGGGCGCGACTCCGCGAGTCGGCGAGATCTTCGGATACCATTTCGTCGAGTTCGAGTACGGCGACGGACGCCGAATGTACAGCCAAAGCCGTCAGCTTGGCGGCACGTGGAACTGCGTGAATGAATTCGTCTACGGAACAAAAGGCGGCGGGCAGGTCGCTCGGGCAAGGGTACGCGGCGAGAAACTCTTGGATCCCTACGATGTCGAGCACACGGATCTCATCAATGCCATCAAGCAAAACACGCCGTACAATGAGGGCTGGGCCGGTGCAACAGCCAGCATGATCGGGATCATGGGACGAATGGCGACCTACTCCGGACGCGTCATTTCCTGGGACGAAGCCGTGAATCACGGAAAGACGTACATGATCTATGAAAACCACGACGCGCTCACGCTCGAAAGTGACCCGCCGGTCCTCCCGAATGCCGACGGCCTCTACGACGCCCCGATCCCGGGAGTCACCAAAGAGGTCTGAACTTCGGACTCGCAGCGTTTCCGGATCCGTGCGGCGATGAATAAAAACACTGCGTACCAGTTTCACCACTGAGAGCATAGCGTTTACACGGAGAAACACAAAAAACACGAAAACACGAAAAACGCGGATCGCGCGAAATGTTTTAAAAATCTTTTAAGATCCATTTCGTGTGCTTTCCGCGTTTTTCGTGAGATCCGAATCAGGAAAATTTTCCCATTCTTTTCAGTGTGTTTCGTGCTTTCTGTGCCTGATTCTGTGCTCTCAAGAGAAACTCACCGCGTTTCTTCAGAGCCGTTCCATCGTTTCTTCCGCGATCTGCAAAAGGAAAGCGGCTTCCGAACGGAGCATTTCGTCATACTGCGGGCTGCGTGAGAGGTAACGAAGCCAGGAAAGGACATTCTCGGCAGAAGACCGCATTCGAAGCGGCCGGATCTCCCGACGCTGAACAGCATTTTTGAGATCCTCAAGGCGGGTGTAGACCGAAAGCATGGCAGAAACACCGCGGCGAGCGCTCAATTCCTCCCACAGTTCCGCGGCATCTTCGTCCGCCTCCAGTCCCTGAAGATTCCGACGCAGGAACCGAAGTCGGTAGGCGGCTTCTCCGGGACGCAGTTTCGCAAGTTCCTCCAAACGTTCCAGCTCATCATAGATCAGGATCTGAAGCTGGTCGCTGAGCACTTGGGCTTCCGACGCAAATTCGTACTCCTCATTCTCCGAAAGGTACTCCAGATACAAAAACCCGGTCCGCCACACACGATCCGGCGCGAAATACGGTTTCGCGTGTGCCATTTCTTCCGAAAAGACAGCCTCTTCCATCGGCGAGTAGCGGAATCCCTGACGCGCACGCGCTTCGATCCGCTTTCGGAATGCGTCCGGCAGCTGCTGCAAGATCTCGTCCGGCGTACCGCGGGCTGAGAGTTTCCCTTCCTCATCGAAAAGACAGATCACAGGCAGTTTTTTCAGACTCTCTTCCGAAAGTTCCGCACATTCCGGTACAAAATGATCGTAAACGGTGAAAGTGCACTGAAGCTCTTCCAAACGCGCACCGAGATCCTCCGGTGTCTCCTGCATATGGCTCCCGACGATGACGATGTCGTCCGAGTCTCGAAGCCACGCCTTCACTTGCGTCATTTTATTCAAACCATCACGGCATTTTTGAGACTCGATCCCCCAGAAGACCCAGATGACGAGCTTGCCGGAAAGGTCCGATTCCGTCAGAGCCTCGCCTACGATCGGTTCGCCGGGATCCTGCGTAAAGTACTCTGCCGACACGCAGCGGGGCTGGAAACAGTGAAAAAAGATTCCGGAAAATAGAAGACTGGAAAAAACGAATGAACGAAAATCAATGCGCATGACATTCTCCTAAGGCTGAAAATGCTGATAGCATGAAAATGCTGATAGGAATAAGATCCTCCAAAACCCTAAATAAAGTGGATCCCAACGAGCACGGCGATCTGAAGGATCAGGATCAGCGGCATGCCGGCGACGAAGGACACATGACGCGTCTTGTGCCGAAAAAGCTGCATTCCGAGGATCGAGCCAAGACTTCCGCCAAGGAGCGCGATGAGGAAAAGCGTTTTTTCCGGCGTCCGCCAGACATTGAGTTTGGCTTTCGCTTTATCTAAGCCCATGGAAAAGAATCCTGCAAGATTCATGATCAGAAGGTAGATCAGCGAGTACATATGCAGATCGTCCATAGTATTTCTCCTTTCTCAGGCATTTTTGAGGAAAACGGCAAAAAGAAAGCCCGTTCACCATTTTCCGGATGTGCGTTTTTCTAGGATCTTCACCAAACTTCGCTTTTTTCACGCAGCTTCAAGATCCTAATGGATTAGATTATACCATTTGGACGCGATTGTCAAGTGGGTCGGCTCTTTTTTTGGGATTTTTTCAAAAATTTTGCGTCCGATCCGGCAAGTGCGTCCCGGGGGGAGTTGAAAAAAGAGATAGTATCTGATAAAATATAAAAAACAGAGGCGAAATTTTACACCAGCCGCTGACCTGGTACAACGCCGCTGATCTGGTACAAACCTGCCACCCCTTTAACCATTTACCTTTTACCTTTCAGGAGTTTTTATGAAGAAGATCCTTGCCTCTCTCAGTATTTTCCTACTGTCCTTTTTCCTGCTGACGCTAAGCATTCCGTCCGCAAGCCTTTCCGCGGCAGAAGTTCCGAATCCGAAGCTGGAGTCCCCGGAAAACTGGACCATCGTCGTCGTTCCGGACCCGCAGCAGTACACGAATCCCCGGAATCATGAGCGCTACTGGCAAATGTTCGGCTGGATCGCGGACAATTTGGAGACACTGAACGTCAAAACGGTCCTGTGCGTCGGCGACATCGTGAATTCCAACGTAAAACCCGCGCAGTGGAAGGCCTCCTCCAAAGCGTTTGAGTTCCTGGACGGCAAGATCCCGTACGTGCTGTGCACGGGAAATCACGACTACGGAAGCGGCGGTGCCAATACACGGGAATCGAATCTGGACAAATACTTCCCTGTGGATCGAAATCCCAAGTGGGACGGTGTGCTGGTCGAAGTCGGAGAAAATCTCGCGGGCAAAAAGACGCTCGAAAATACCGCGTACCAGTTTCAGGGACCGCAGGGACAAAAACTGCTCGTCATCTCGCTCCAGTTCGCGCCGAACGAAAAGCTCCTGGATTGGGCGCACTCGCTGGCGACTGGGAAATACGCAGATCATTTCGTCATTCTTCTGACGCACAACTACATGCACTCGCACAAACGCGGCGACATACGGACGAACAATCATCCGTACCCGGTCATGAAAGTAGACGGTCTGAACGGTGAGGAGATCTGGCAGAAATTCGTGAAAAAGACGCCGAATGTCCGGATGGTCATTTCCGGGCACATTTCGGCTTCGGATGATTTCACCGGCTGCGTAGGCTGGCGCATCGACCAAAATGACGCAGGGAAACCGGTCTACCAGATGCTCTTCGACACCCAGGCGCTCGGCGGCGGTTTCGGCGGAAACGGCGGCGACGGATGGCTCCGATTGATCGAGTTCACCCCGGACATGAAGCACGCGAAAGCGTACACGTACTCACCCTACTTCGCGCAGGATCCCGAAACGGCCGAAAAGGCGTTTGAGACCTCACCGATCAATGCCTTTGAGTTCGAGATCGAGTAATTTGGCCCCGCAGATCCAAGGAGATCTTTCATGAAGACACGATCTTCCCTTTTTCTCTCCCTCCTCATCCTGTGGGGCGGCGCCGCGATTTCGCTGGGAACTCCAGCGGAAATGCAGACCGAAACGCAGACCGAAACGCAGACGGAAACGCCGTCAGACCTTCCCTCCGGAAAACTTCGGCAGGAGCTTCCGCTGAACGACGGCTGGTCCTTTGCTCTGGTGAAGCCCGGCGGTGAGCGTTCCTTTGCCGTCACGAATCCTGAGTCCCCCGATGCACAGCGTCCCGGAACATCGATGGTTTCTGAAGAGACGCTCCCTGCCGTTCCAGTCCGCCTTCCGCACGACTGGGGGATCCTTGGGCCTTTTGACACGGACCCGGAAACTTGGGGAGGGCAGGGAAAACTCCCATGGCGCGGTGTTGGTTGGTACTCCCGCTCGCTCACACTCACGAAAGAGGAACTTGCGCACCGGATCGTCCTGGATCTCGGAGGCTGCATGGCGTTTCCTGAAGTTTACGTCAACGGCATCTACGCCGGCGGGTGGGATTACGGCTACCTTAGTTTCCAGGTCGATCTGACTCCGTATCTGCGTGAGGGAGAAAATTCGCTCGCAGTCCGGTGCGACACTCGCCCTCATGGTTCCCGATGGTACCCCGGCGCCGGGATCTACCGACCCGCAAAACTCCTTTTCACGTCCAAAAATGCGTGGCTCCCCGAAGGTTCCGTCACCGTTTCGACTCCGGAAGTCGTTCTGGAAAAGTCCGACGCAGTAAACTCTGGCGCAGTAAACTCTGCCGCAGTAAACTCTGGCGCAGTGAAGTCCGACGCAGTAAAGTCCGACGCAGTAAAGTCCGACGCAGTAAAGTCCGACGCAGTAAAGTCAAACGTCCTCCAAACGCCGTCTGCAAAACGTGCCGTCGTGGAAGTTCGCGTCTGCCCGACCGTTTCCGGACGTCCGCTCCAAACCGAAGATCTCCGCGTAGAACTTTTTGCACCGGACGGCTCACGCGTGACCCCGGAATCGCTGACCCTCACGCAGGATGCAGGCAAACCGCTGGAAACGGCTTCCGCTCCAGACTCCGATGCGCTCGCCAAAACCGGCACTCCGCGCGTCGAAACAGACGGATTCACCGTACGGATGACGCTTCGCGAACCTGCGCTCTGGGACGTGACCTCACCAAGTCTCTACCGACTGCGCGTCGTGCTGCCAGACGATGAACTCACCGTCCCATTCGGGATCCGGACCTTTCAGTGGACGGCAGATGACGGTTTCCATCTTAACGGCCGCCGGGTCCAGCTTTACGGCGTGAATCTCCATCACGACCAGGGGATCCTCGGCGCGGCTGCGCATCCTGCTGCGGTCGAGCGTCAGCTGAAGATCATGAAGGAAATGGGCGTGAACGCGATCCGGACTTCCCATGACCCGTCCTCGCGTGAGTTTCTCGACCTCTGCGACCAGCTCGGTCTGATCGTCTGGAACGAACTGTTCGACAAATGGAACGCGACCGCCGATCTGCTTGACCAGAAACACTTTGACGCTTTCGTGCTTCGCCAAGTCCGCCGTTTCACCGAGCGCGACCGAAACCATCCGTGCGTCTGCGTCTGGTCGATCGGAAACGAGATCTGGGACATTGAGTCGGACAAGCGCGGCGGTTCCAATCCAAACGACGACGCACAGCGCCGCGTCACTCACGCTGCTGAATGCTTCCGAAAATGCGATCCAACGCGTCCCGTGGGCCTCGGCTGCTTCGTAGAAGGGACCTGCGGGCCGGAAAACCATGTGCGCGACTCGCTCGACCTGACGGGCTGGAACTACGGCGCGAAATACCGTGAAGCCCGCGTCCGCTACCCGCAGATGCCGCTCGTCTATACCGAGTCCGCCTCCGCACTTTCGACCCGCGGTTTTTTCCAGCTTCCGCACCCAAGATCCAAGGAAACGTACGACCGCGAGGCCTTCCAAGTCGACGGCTACGATCTGGTCTCTGCGAGCGGCCCGCGAGACATTCCGGACGTTGACTTTTTCCGGATGGAGACCGACCGTTACGTCGCCGGCGAGTTCGTCTGGACCGGTTTCGACTACCTTGGCGAGCCGACGCCGTTTGACCGTGAGGCACGTTCCAGTTACTTCGGCATCGTGGATCTCTGCGGCCTGCCGAAAGACCGATACTTCCTCTACCGCAGCTATTGGGCACCCGAAAAAACGACCGTTCACCTGCTCCCGCACTGGAACTGGGAAGGGAAACAGACGAACATCCCCGTCTACCTCTACACGAACGGCGATTCTGCGGAACTTTTCCTCAACGGAAAGTCTCTCGGATACCGAACGAAAGTCCGTTCCCTTGCGGAATGTGCGCATTCAGATCTCGTGCACCGTGACGGCGTGAAGTTCACCGCCAGCTCGGAAGAAACGAAAGACGGACGCCAAAACACCGCCTCGGCAGCGTTCGATTCCACGTTCCGGACCCGCTGGTGCGCCTCGGACGATTCCATGCCGCAATGGCTTCAGATCGATCTCGGAAAGGCCGTTTCGGTCTGGTCGCAGGAACTCACACTGGAGCGCAAGGCCTCGGAGTACCGTTTCCGCGTGGAAGCCTCGCTCGACGGCACGCAGTGGAAGACGGTCTTCCGTCATGAATTTGCAGACGGCGAAGGAAATGGCGACGCGGTCTCCTTTCATGCCGGCGAGAAACCGTGGAATGCGCGATTTTTCCGCATTTTCTTTGAAGAAACGACTGGCGGCTGGGCCTCGGTGCGCGAGTGGACGCTCTCCGGCAAAAAACCGGATCCGGATGCTCTTCCCCACTACTACGCGCAGGTGGACCGATACCGACTCCGATGGGAAAATGTGCCGTACGTTCCGGGAACGCTCGAAGCCGTCGCTTACCGAGACGGAAAAGAGATCGGACGCACGACGGTCCGGACTGCCGGTGAGGCCGCAGAGCTCCGGCTGACTCCAGATCTCAAAGAGTTCCGCAGCGATGACGATCTGATCTACGTCCAGATCGAAGCCGTGGACGAAAACGGAACGCTCTGTCCATGGGACGACCGAAAAGTCACCGCGTCCGTCACCGGACCTGCTGAACTGGTCGGGATCGACGCAGGAAACCCCATGTGTTTCGAGACCATCCCCGATGCGGAACACTCTCTTTTCTTCGGAAAAGCCGTCCTCGTGCTGCGCAGTCAGTCGGGAAATGGAGATATTTGCCTGGAAGTCCGTGCTGACGGCCTGAAAAAAGGCGTCCTGAACCTGAAGAAGTGAGTCTTCGTGAGGCGGATCGAATCTTTTCCGCCTCACCATTTTGGAAGGTGAGAACGCCGTGAGACGGAAGGAAGCCGCGCCTTTTTTCACAGACTTTAAGTCTTTCTGAGGCGCGGTCCGCCCCGTTTCGTCTCACGCCGCGAGCCGCTTCTGGAGGAGAGACTTTCAATTTTGTTTTTTGGAGGAAAACCATGAAAAAACCTACCTCATTTCCATCTCATCCCCGCCTCTTTTCGAGATCCATTCGCACTCTGACGCTTGCGGCGGCGATTTTAGGACTTCCCGGACTTCCCGGACTTCCCGGACTTCCCGGACTTCCCGGACTTTCAGGACTTTCAGGACTTTCAGGACTTTCAGGACTTTCCGGACTTCCCGGACTTCCCGGACTTTCAGGACTTTCAGGACTTTCAGAATTTTCAGAATTTTCAGAATTTTCAGTGTTTTCTGGACTTCCAGAGGTTTTCGCGCAGGAGCATGCGGAGTTTCTGGACATTTCCGGAGAAACTGCGCGTCAGACGGTCATCGCGCAGGGGACGGCCGAGATCTACCAGGGTCATCCGTACGCGGTCATGCTTCCAGACCGCAAAACGATCTTCACGACATGGTGTCTGAACCACGGCGGTTTTGCGGGCCCAATGGCGAAAAGCACCGACGCGGGACTCACGTGGGAGCGCATTGACGGCCGGATGCCGAAGGGATTCTGGAAGCACAAGAACTGCCCGAGCATCTACCGCATGGTGAATGCCGAGGGGAAAGCGTTTCTCTGGGTCTTCACGTCGCAGCCGATGATGGCGCGCATCGTAAGTGCGGACGACGGCAAAACTTGGGAGGAAAAGGAGCCGCTCGGTTTCCCGAACGTGATGGCGTTCAGTACGATCATCCCCAAAACTCCCGGTGTGCAGGACGGAAAGTACCTCGGATTCTACCACGTGCGCCTCGATCAGGAGAAAAACATTCTGAATCTTGAACCGCGGGTCAAAAACGGCACTCTGGCGGTCATGATGAGCGAAACGTCCGACGCAGGATCCACCTGGAGCGAGCCGGTCATGGTCGCCGACGTGGAAGGAAAAGACCCGTGCGAACCGTGCGCGTTCTGGAGTCCGGACGGAAAAGAGATCTGCGTCCTGATGCGTGAAAACCGCGGAGCAGAGGGGGACGGCCGGCGTGCGCTCCAAATGTTCAGCCGTGACGCCGGAAAGACCTGGACGACGCCCGAAACGACTTCCTGGGAACTCACCGGACACCGCCACATCGGGACGTACACGGACGACGGACGCCTGATCTTCGCTTTCCGCGACACTGCCCCAGGTTCGCCCTCGCTCGGTTCTTTCGTCGCATGGGTCGGTACCTACGAGGACATTCGCCAGAAACGGCCCGGCCAGTACCGCGTCAAGCTCCTCCACTCCCACGCAGGCTGGGATTGCGGATACCCCGGCGTCGTGAACACAGCTGACGGCACGATCGTTGCGCTGACGTACATCAAATACCGACCCGGAGAGGCAAAACACTCCATCGCCGCAGTACGCTTCAAGATGGAAGAACTGGATAGAATGGCGAAAGAGCAACTCGAAACGCGTATCGGAAAGTGACCTCAGACTCCAAGAAAGACGCACCGAAAAGTGCCCTTAAAACGGCCTCTAGAGCTGCTCGGGCATTTTTTGGCTTTTCTCTTCCGGGGGGGGCTTTTCTTTTCACCGTTTTTGAGTATAATAAAATCGAAACGCAGAAGATCCGTGAACTTTTTCCGTAAACTCCGTGTAACACGCGGGGGTTCCGTGGTCTTTTGGAACATTTTTTTGAGATCCGATCCTTTTTTTGTCCCTGAAAACACCATACGTCAGCAGGGAAGGGAGAATTTTATGGCGGCAAGAAATCTCGTAGTCGCTCAGAGTGGCGGTCCAACGTGCGTCATCAACAGTTCGCTTCAGGGCGTTGTGGAAGCTGCGCGCTGTTTTGAGAATATCGGAACGGTTTACGGCGCAGTTCATGGAATCGAAGGCGTTTTGACGGAAGATCTGCTCGATCTTTCGGCACAGGATCCGCAGGAGATCTCGCTTCTGCGCTACACGCCGGTCGCCGGTTCGATCGGGACCTGCCGATACAAGCTGAAGGAATGGCAGACGGAAGATTTTGACCGTGTCATTGAGGTCTTCAAAGCCCACAATGTCGGGTACTTCCTCTACAATGGCGGAAACGACTCGATGGACACTGCGAACAAGATCGCGGAAATGGCGAAGGTCCGCGGTCTGGATCTGACGGCTGTCGGCGTTCCGAAGACGATCGACAATGATGTCGGAGACAGCGAATTCAAACTCGTGGACCACACGCCCGGTTACGGGTCCGTCGCGAAGTACTGGATGCACACCGTCCAGTACGCCAACCAGGAAAACAAAGGCTCCTGCCCGGCGGACCCCGTCCTCGTCATGCAGGCGATGGGACGCAAGATCGGTTTCATTCCCGCAGCCGCTCGTTTGGCAGATCCCAACCGCGAAATGCCGCTTTTGATCTACATGGCCGAGTCTCCATGCTCGCTTGAACAGCTGCACGAACAGGTCAACGCGAAACTGCGTGAATGCGGACGCTGCGTCGTGGTCATCAGCGAAGGATTCAACGTCGGATCTCTCGGCGAGCTGAAAGACTCCTTCGGCCACACGACTTTCAGCAGCTCCCAGATGACCGTCGCCCAGAAGGTGGTGAACTACCTGAACGAAAAAGGTCTCTGCGTCAAAGGAAACGCCCGCGGAAACGTCCCGGGAACGGATCAGCGCCACAGTATGGCCTACGCCTCCGTGACCGACCTGGATGAAGCATTCGCGCTGGGACAGAAAGCGTGCGCGCTGGCTGCTGCCGGTGAAAGCGGTTTCATGAGCACGATCCTCCGAAATCCCGGTCCGATCTACGATGTCCGCTACGACAAAGTGCCGCTTTCCGTCGTGGCAAACAGCGAACGCACCTTCCCGAAAGCCTGGATCACAGACGACGGATGCGACGTGACCGACGAGTTCGTCGCGTATGCGAAACCGCTCGTGGGACACGAAATGCTAACGCTCCCGATGGTCGACGGACGCCAGCGTTTGACTCAGTTCGCGCCGATCTATGCCGAAAAGGTACTGGATGCCTACGTCCCGCAGGCCGCGCGAAAATAGAAACTTAACGCAAAACTCAAGCAATTTGCGAAAAACACGAAAATTTCAAGATCCACAAAGTGCCCTTAACGCACTTTAGAGATTTTTTTCGTGTTTTTCGTTTCCATTGACTGCAGCCTTCACGTTTGTTTCTCTCTTTCCGTGAGTTTTCACGGAACTCCCTCTCCCACCCCAAATGATCTCAGAAAGGATCCCCATGCTGAAATCCAAAACGATTTTCGGCGGAACGCAGCTTTTTTGTCTGTTTTTCCGCTCAACATTCCGTCCGGTTTTCCGTCTATTTTTCTGTCTATTTTTCTGTCTGCTGGTTCTGACGCTCTGCACAGACTCGGTCATGTGTACCGCTCAAACCCCTGAAAATACCGTTCCACGTGAGTGCCCGATCTTCCCGACGCCCCGACTGACGGCGGATCTTGGAAAATCATACACTTGCACTCCGGAACAGCTTGCGGTCTTCATCACCGAGGATGCGCCGAAACCGGTCGCCTACGCCGCAGAAATTCTCCAGACGACCCTGAAAAACCGATTCGGAACGGCTCCCGCAGTCATTTCTGGCAGCGATGGAATTTCTGGCAGCGATGGAATTTCTGGCAGCGACGGAAACGCGGGCGAGTGGAAATTCCGCATTCATCTTGAAGTTGGACCGCTGGATAAAACAGCCGAGACTTTCCCGGGTCCAGAACAGCAGCTGAAAGCGGAGACGCACCCGAACGCTTTCCAGCTCCGTTTTGGAGAAAATCAAGTTCACGTCAGAGGCACGGATGCGAACGGAGTCCTTTACGGGACCTTCGCGCTCTTGGACCTCTGCATCCGCAAAGATTCAGCAGACCGGACCGCCGCTGAGCTGGAGATCCAGGCATTTCAGGTCACGGACTGGCCGTCGTTTCCATGGCGCGGCAGACCGCATTTCGTGATGATGCAGAATCTGGTTCCGGGGGCGCTGGACGCTTACGCTCGCGGAAGGATCAATTTTGGCGACGTGCGCGACAATCCGCAGATCCCGGAAAGGCTGACCTACCCGGATCGTGCGGCCCCGATGGGGTTTGCGCCAGGGATCGCGATCGACCGGAAAAATACTGCCCGTGTGATCGAGGAGATGCACCGCCGCGGAATGTTCGTCTATGCGTGCGTGGCGGCTGCGACGACTAAAAAAGCCCACGGGATCATCGTTGGATTCGATCAGCTGGACGAAAGCCGTTTTTACGAAAATGTGAATGCAACGTTCTCGGAACTTCTGGAACTCGGCGCGGACGGTCTCTGGCTCTCCTTTGACGATATTGGGAGCGGGACGGATCCAGAAAAAGCGATCGGGAATTTCATGGAATTTGCGAAAAGCCGCGGACTCTCCGGACGGCAGCTCGCCTTCACGCCTCCGATCGGGGCGTACCAGAAGGTCAGTCACCCGCTGAACGCCAAGTACAGTAAATTCCCAGGTTTCAACGAAGTCCAGTGGTTTTTCACCAGCGTTCCGTGCGAGGCAGACACGAAACTGTGCGCGGAGTACGGGCTCAAGCTCAAACCGGCATGGTGGCACAATCTGATCCACTTGCGCAGCGGCTTCCTGAACAATGCAAACATCGCGGTCTCCATGCGCTCGCAGTACGTCGATTCACCGACTTTCTGCCACATTGGCGCCTCCTATCCGGAACCGGAAGACCGGATCCCGCGTCCGGCATACATCGAGCTTCACCCGCTTTCTGCCGGCTGGCACGCTCCAAAATACGAAAATCTCCGCGACCTGCCGCAGGTGACCGACACCGTCATGCTTTTCTGTATCGGAGGCGGTTTTCCGGAAGAGTATCTCGTCACGGCATTCGGTTTTTGGGCGTGGGATCCGGAAAATTTTGACTGGACACGCTGCCAAAAGGCCGTCTATAGCTGGATCTATGGACCGGAAAATGCGGAAACGGCACAGAAATTTGACGAAAAACTCGTAGAATTGAAGTCGCTTTACGTTCTTTCGCCGCGCAGAGTGAATCCAGGCGTAAACTACCCGCCGCGTCTGAAGGGAAACGTTGCGGAAAACCGTGCAAAAGCGCTCGCGCTGCTGGACGAAATGGACGCGCTCTGCGCCCAGCTCCAGAAGACTGCGCCGTCGCTGACCTCTCTGGATGCCGAACGGCTGGAGATCGTCTACCTGGAACCGATGCGCAAGACACTTGAGATCGCAAGATTCTGTGCGGAAGCAAATTTCCCGGAATACGGAAACGGTACGCCGGAAGACACCAACGCGATCTTTGAACGCCTGGCTCCGGAACTCAAGGCGATGGACGTCTGGCGAAAGGCGCAAAAGTAGATAAAATCCGTGAAACTGGCGGCATTTTCTTTCGAATTTTAAAAAAATTGAAAAGAAAGAGGATGCGGGACCTTGACAAATGCGGAAACGCGGCTAAATTAAAGAATTGGGACCTTAGCGTCCCGTTCCGGAAGAGGAAACTCCTTGCGGGAGCTTCCTCTTTTTTCGCAAATTCGGCTCTCTTCCAGTGCGGAAAAAGTCAGGCAGAAAAATGATTTTGGGTCCAATTTTTCATCGGGAAGCGGCGATCGCTCCGCGGCGTACCAAACTTTACGCCTCGCGCACAGCGTACACTGCGGCCCTCCTCATCCTCACGGCCACGGCATGGCTCATCGTTTCCGGATCGCAGCTCATCTCCGACATTGGGGACATGGCGCGGTTTGGGAACTCGCTCTTTTCGCTACTCGCTCCGCTTCAGCTGGTGCTCGCGATGTTTTTCTCCGCGATGTTCGCAGCCGGAAACGTCTCACAGGAAAAAGACCGAAACACGCTGGTCCTCCTTCTCCTGACCCGCATGAATAATTCAGAGCTCGTACTCGGAAAACTCGGCGCGTCGCTCCTTCACCTTTTCGTGAATCTTCTGGCGGCAGTCCCGGTCTTTTTCATGGTCCTCTGCTTCGGCGGCGTGAGTCTCGCACAGGTCATTCAGTGCCTCGCGATCACGTTTTCGACCGTCCTTCTCTGCGGAACGCTCGGCACGCTGATCGCGTTTTGGCGCGAACAGACTTTCCAAGCCGTCTCGATGACTGCGCTTCTGCTCGTCGTCTGGCTCGCGCTGGGAGAGTGTCTCGCGTCTGGGCTTTTCGGAACGGCGTTCACCTTCCCGATGGCTTCCGGAACGCTTTCCGCGCAGGAACTCGCAGCTGCCGTGAGTCCATGGCGTGCCGTGCTGAGCATCACGCGTTTTGCGGCACCGACGCTTCTTTTCCCGGTTTTCGCAGCCGGAATTTCCGTCATTTTGGCATTCTGGACCATTTTACGTGTCCGCGCTTGGAATTCCACAGAACGCCGCAGAGAAGACGAAACGCACGATGCCAACCCCTCACAAAACTCCAGTGCGCAGACTGACGCAAATTCCAGTACGCAGACTGACGCAAATTCCAGTGCGCAGACTGACGCAAACTCCAGTGCGCAGACTGACGCAAATTCCAGCGCGCAGACTGACGCACAGGCCTCCCACTCTGCGAAAAACGCCAAACGCTCACGCATCGTGTGGGACAATCCGATCCTTTGGCGCGAGATCTGCACGAAAGCGTACGGAAAACGTGCGTTTCTGGTGCGTCTAAGCTACGTTCTGCTCTTTGCGTTGACGTTCTGGTGTGTTCACCTGCATTTCGAAACGCTGGATCTTTCGTTTCTTGCGGAAAATACAGGCGTGCTTCTCTTCTCGATGAAGGTCTTCCTTCCGCTTGCGCTCCTGGCGCTGGTCCTAGTCAATGCGCAGGCAGTCACGGCGATCACGGGAGAACGGGACGGCCGGGCGCTCGATCTTTTGCGCGTGACGGACCTTTCGCCGAAGGAGATCGTTTTCGGAAAGCTGGGCGGGGTCTTCTGGAACACACGCGAGATCGTGTTTCTGCCGCTGCTCTTTCCACTTTACCTTTGGAGCCAGAATATTGCGTCGGGAGAGATCGTGTTTTACCTGTCCGGCGGACTCGCAGTCCTTTTCCTTTTCGCCGCGATGCTGGGGATCCACTCCGGAATGACCTACGCTGGAAGCCGAAGTGCGATCGGCGTGAGTCTCGGAACGCTCTTTTTCCTTTTCGTCGGCGTAGCGGTCTGTCTGCGCATGATGCTCTCCATGGGCGGTGCCTTCCACGCGCAGATCCAGCCATTCCTTGCATTCATGGCCGGTGGAGGACTCGCAATGTTTCTGGCACTCGGTGCGCGCAATCCGTCTTCTGCCATTGGACTCGCATCATTCGGCTGCCCATTTGCGACCTTCTACGCAATGAGCGCACTCATGATGGACTACACGCTCGGCGTTTTTCTCGTGGTTGCCGTCACATACGGATTCACGACCGCGGCAATGCTCATTCCGGCGATCTCCGAGTTCGACATTGCCGTCCATCAGGGACGGAGCGAAGAGTAAAGCGTACGGGAAAACACACGTAAAAAAGGCGCCCCCCCTTCCGCCACACCGCGTTCACACCCGTTTCCGCCACACCGCGTTCACACCCGTTTCCGCCACACCGCGTTCAGGTCCCGAAGCGAGAGACTAAGAGATTCAAGTCCCTCCCCTTAGAGGCACAGGCACGGCTCGCGCAGCTGCCGGTCGGAGCTTAAGTTGATTTAAAAAAGGAAATACCAAAATGCCTTCCAAGATCCAATTCGTTTTTTTTGATTTGGGCAAAGTCCTGCTCCACTTTGATTTTTCGATCGCGGCAGAACGTCTTCACTCGCTGACCGGGCTTGACGGCATGGCACTGATGAACGCGACGCTGGCGGAAGCGACTCCGCTCTGCGAAGCGGTCGAGACGGATGCCATGAGTTCCGAGGAACTCTACGAGCAGGTGTGTGCTGAGTTTGGACTCACGCTCTCCCGCGCGGAATTTGAAGCGGCGCACCGCGACATTTTCACGCCGATGCGCGATTCCTGGGAGTTGCTGCGCGAGCTGAAAGAGCAGGGCGTTCGGCTTGGGATACTCTCGAATATTTGCCAGGTC
The DNA here is from genome assembly GCA_015062085.1 of Planctomycetaceae bacterium. The sequence continues at coordinate 5,944 of SUVI01000020.1, read as the reverse complement.
CACTGGGATTTCTGTCAAGCGGAATTCCCGGAACTCTTCGAGCTTTTCGACGTTCCGCTTTCCAGTGTGGGGCTGAAAGCAAGAAAACCGGGACCGGAGATCTACCTTCGTGCGGCAGAACGTGCCGGTGTGTGTCCGGAAGAGATCCTCTTTTTTGATGACCGGCCGGAAAATGTGGAAGGAGCGCGGGCAGTCGGTTTCCATGCCGAACTTTTCTCCACGGCCTCGGAGGCGCGGAAGGTCCTCGCGGAGTACGGTTTACTTTAAGTTAAAAAATCGGCTATTCCGGAAGGTACACCCTTTCCGGAAGAGCCAGAAAAAAGAAGCAGGACCGGTACACACTTGCCGGATGGAACGTAATTTTTTGAAAGATCAAGGAAAACGAAAATGAAAAATCCGAACTACGCCAAACTTCTCGAGCAGATCGAACGCGCAGCATCGGCGTCCGGCCGAAAGGCGTCAGAGATCCGGCTCATCGGCGTGACGAAGTACTTTTCGGGAACTCAGGAGCTCTTGGACCTGCACGAAGCGGGATGCCGGGATTTCGCGGAGAATCGCCTTCCGGTCTTTCAGCCGAAGTTTGAGGCGCTGCGTTCCATGCAGGACGATCCAGCTTCGGCATTCACCTGGCATTTCATTGGACCGCTTCAGCGAAATAAAGCGCGAAAGATCCTGCAGATGGCAGACGTGATCCATTCCGGGGAAAGCCTGGAACTCCTTCAGACGCTGGACCGGATCAGTGCGGAACTGAACGTGCGCCGGCGTGTGCTCGCGGAAATCAATCTGGGTGGCGAGGCAAACAAGCACGGTTTCTCGCACAGGGAATTTTGCGAGGCGTTTCCGGCAATCCAGGCTTTCACGCATCTGGAGCTGGCGGGGCTCATGGGAATGACGTCTCTAGACGCGGATGGATCGGAGGCGCACCGGCAGTTCGCGTCGCTTCGGGAACTCCGGGATGAATTCCTCCCAGGCGGCGAACTTTCCATGGGAATGAGCGGTGATTTTCCGATCGCCATCGCGGAAGGCGCGACGATGGTGCGCATCGGGTCGGCTCTTTTCGAGTGAGTCGATTTTTTCGATTCGTCCAATGAGCGAAGAACTATCCTCACCGCGTTTTCTGCGACAAAAATCGCGGTGAGAAATGGCGTGCGTCTAGCGAATGCGTCAATATTTCCGGAAAACGGGCGTTTGGGGACTTTTGGCGTCGCTTTTCTTGGCATTTCTTTTCCGATTTTGCATCGTTCCCCTTGAAAAAAAGTGCGTTTTGTGCTATGATAGTAAAAGAAATTGACTCAAAAAGACCCGCAAGGCACCTATTCAGGAGGTTTTCATGCCCGCGAATTTAACTCCCGTCTACTTGAAAGCAGAACAGGCGTACCGTCAGGCTCAGTCGCTCGAGGAAGAGCTGCGCTGCCTTCAGGTGATGCTTCAGGAAATTCCGAAGCACAAAGGGACGGACCACCTTCAGGCCTCACTTAAAGCCAAGATCTCCAAAACAAAAAAAGACATGGAGGCGGACCGGGCTTCCGGAAAGAAATCCGGTCTGAGTATCCGGATCCCTCGGCAGGGGGCAGGAACGGTCGTGATCCTAGGCGGGACGAATGCCGGAAAAAGTCAGCTTCTGGCGAGCATGACCCGCGCAACTCCCAAAATCGCGCCGCATCCGTACACGACCCAGCTTCCCCAGCCCGGAATGATGCCGTGGGAGGACGTTCTGGTACAGATGATCGACACGCCGCCCATTACTCCGGATTTTCTCGAGCCGAGCACCTACAGTTTCATCCGAAGTGCGGATCTGGCGCTCCTTCTGCTGGATCTCGGAGACGATGACGGCGTGGAGAACTGCATCGCGCTGATGGACCGGCTGAATTCCACACGGACGCGCCTGGGAAAGGAATCCTGCCTGGACGAAGACGATGTGGGACTCTCCTACACGCGCACGTTTCTGGTGCCGAACAAGATCGACGTTCCCGGTGCGATGGATCGGCTGGAGATCTTCCATGAGCTCACAGATTGGGGATTTGAGGAGTTTCCGATCAGTGCGACGGAAATGACGGGCGTGGAACCGCTGCGTGACGCGATCTACCATGCGCTGAACGTCGTGCGCGTCTACACAAAACTCCCGACGTCAAAAACCGCAGACATGGACCGGCCGTTTACGCTGCCGGCAGGGAGCACTCTGCTTGATCTGGCCGGATTGGTCCACAAAGATTACTTGGAAAAGCTCAAGTACGCACGGATCTGGGGAACTGCCGTCCATGACGGTACGCCAATGAAAGGCGACTATGTGCTGAATGACCGCGACATCGTGGAACTGCACTGCTGACCTTTTGACCGCTGATCTACGACAGGCTGATCCGACTGGCTGCGCAGTCCGTTCCGTCACGGCGCGCGGCCGTCAGGTCATGACGTTCGCGTGGGAAGGAAATCAGAAAATGCTCCGGAATTTCCTTCCATTCCGCTCTTCTCTCAAAAAAACTTTTTCGATTTTCGCACTTTTAGTATCTTCCAAGATTTTTAAGTTTGCGTTCGCAGCGTTCGGCAACGTCAGACGCTCCCGCTTTTCGCGCTCCTTCCGCAATGCGGCCAAACCAATCCTTTTTTTCGCGGAGCGTCAGATGTTTTGACGCGGCAGGCAACAGCAATTCCGCTTTCTCCCACTCGCCAAGTTTTGCCCGGACTTCCATCAGTGTGAATGCGGCACAGGCAGCGATCTGCTCATCCTTCGATCGCATTCCGAGTTCCAGAAACGGCACGCCCGCTTGCGGTTCCCCCTTACGGTCCAGCACCCAGCCCCAGTATGCCGCACGTTCCGGACGGTCGGCAAGTTCCCCGATGCGGGCGGTGACTTCGCGGAAACGTTCTCCTTTCGTTTCCTCCAGGGATCTCGGCCTGCGTCCAAGTGCCTGAATGTCTTCCTCCAGCGCACATTCCACCATGCGGCGAATTAGCCGTTCACCGGAGAATTGCCAGTTTTCCATCTCGGCAAGCACCTGCCATAGCTCCGGCCGGGAGAGGTCCAGAATTCCGTCTCGAGTTGAGTCGATCATGTACCAGACGGCACTCTGGTATGATAGAGATCCTTTCGGCATCGTGCGGAGTTCCGTGCAGAGCAGGTCCGTAACTTTCTTCTTTTCACCCTTTCGGTACCAGTGATCCGCTAACTGGCGCAGGAACCATTGGCGCTGCGGCGTCTCGCCGAATTTCAGTCCCTTAAAACACGCATTTTCCAGCTCCGCCTCGCAATCTGCACCGCGGCCCGCATAGTACTCCATTCGTTTGAGCCAGTACTCCGGCGAGTTGAGCGACTCGGTCTTTTCTTCCTCTTGGATCTCATTTTCCACGACGTACTGACCGCTGAAAGACTGCACACGCCCCGCAAATTGGAATGCCACCCTCAGACCGTGTTTTTCGGCGAATTCTTTCTCGCGAAGCATCCACTTCTGCGCCTCTTCCGGCTGCTCGGCAGCAAGAAAACACTCGGCGATATGGTGAAGCACGTGTCGTTCAAAGTGCCGTTTTGCCATTTCTTCCGTCAGCATCATGGAAGAAAAGTACATGATCTGCTGAACCTCCACCTCCGTCACAGGATGTTCGTACGCCAAGAGCGCAAATTCCAGCGCGGTCTGTGTTTCCTGGAGACTGCAGAGCGTTTCAGAAACGCGGATCAGCGTTCCGGCCTGAGACGGCGGAAAAGCACGGATCCAGTCCAATTCAAGTTTGATCTGCCCCCTAAACCTCCTCGCAATGTCCAGGTACTCCCAAAGAGCCGCATCGCGCAGGGAATGCGTTTCCTGTGCATTCTGGACCGTTTTTTGAAGGGATCCAAGATGCTCTTCCAGTCGACCCGCCTTGAAAAGTGCCTGAAAGTACGACGGATCCCATGGATTCGTGTCGGGAAAAGGAAGGCGTGCTTTTCCGTTTTTTTCTTTTTCGATCTCCTGGAGCGTCACCCACTCTGCGCGTCTGGCACCAAGCCATTCCAAGATCAGATCGGGATCTTCGCTGCCGTCGAAAATGTACGGTACAAGTGCTCCGGCAAATTTGAGCGGATACTTTTCCGCAAAATGCCGCACGACTTTCCGATCGGGCAACTTCGCGATCAGAGCGCACATTCCGTCCGTGAATTGCCAGGAAAGTACGCTTTCATCTTCCAAAATTTTCTCAAGAGCGAAAATCGCGCGTTCGTCTTTCCCCGCCATGAACGAAAGAAGTGCGGCCGATATCCCATTCAAAACGGCAGGAGTTCTTTCATCTGACGCGATCCTCTCAGCCGTCACTTTCCGCGGCAGCTCGGCTTGCTTCGCGTTCCTGGCGGAGCAGTTCCTTCCGATCCACGTTCGGAGTCATCCACGGACGGGAACGGTTCAGCTCGGAATTCCAGATCTGGCAGAAAGTGTTCACGTTCTGAACGGTCTGGAAATCGTACATTCCGACGCAAAGGAAATCCGCCCCGGCCTCAAGAGCCGTACGAAAAGCCTGTTCCGGACGCAGCGCTCCTGCCGCAAGGACCTTGAACGCGATCCACGGCTCTTTGCGCGTCTCCATCCAGGCTTTCGTTTCTTCCGGTTTTCTACAGAAAATGTTGTCGTGCTCCGTTTCAGCCTTCGCGGACCAGTAGTCATGCGTATGGAAGGTCTTCATCCAGAAATCGGGAGCCGTCCCCGTTGTCTCGACCGCACGGAGTGTCTCGATGCGGTGTGCGCCGATGCCTGCCGGGATCCCCGCGGAACGAATCAGCTCCATCGCTTTGGCAAAAAGGTCCAGATCTGCGTTCTCGCGCACGATCCGGTCCGAAGTTTCCCCCTGAATGTAGCACGCAGCCGGCTCCGTTTCCAAAACGCGCTTGATCGTATCCAGCAGCTGGTCCGGCTGGCATCCCAAGTCCGCGATGAATTTGATCTTGCCGCTCGTCCATTTCCAGTACCCCTCCACCAGCTTCCCCAAGCTCCAGTGCCCAAGGAATGCGTTGATCCCGCACTGTTCCGCAAGATAAAAGGTCTCGTAGACTTTCTGCTCAGTGTGGTACGCCTTCACCAAGTCGGAAACGTAGATCAGATCGCGTGCGTGCGCCCAGCCGCCAATGAGATTGCCGCCAAGGATCATTCGGCTGACGTTCAGGTCGCCGATCTTCGACATCGGGATCTTTTCCTTCAAACGCGGACGTTTCGGAGGCGTGAACGTCGTGCGCGTCGCGCCGGATTCCCCCTGGATCGAGTCTTTTTTTCCCGAATTGACCGTCTCCGCGTCTTCACCGGACATTTTACGGCTCTCTTCCGCAAGACATTTTTCCTCGTAACTGTGTAAAACATTCACAGCCGCCGCAGAACCAAGGACCGGAATGACTGCAAGTTTCCGCAGCGCGTCACGCCGAGACGAGACCACGGGGTCCGTCTTGGTACTGTTTACGGTCTCTGCGTGTACGGCTTCGGACGGAGACTGCTCTGCTGCGCGAGAAGCTCCAGTTCCTGTGCATTTTTCGTTTGGTATCATGGGAACTCTTCCATTTCTTTTTAAAAGATAGGGTAGGTGGAAAATACCGCCTTTTCCTGAAACGGCCAACTTTTTTATTGTACTCGACGCACGGCAGCCTGTCAAGAGGGGATACTGCCCAAAGAAAAATTTTTTTGTTGTGCTTTTCACAAAAATGCGCACATTTTATGGAGCTCCCCATTTCGAAAACCTTGCGTTTCGGAAAGAGTCTCGAAATGGAGAGAGTTTCAGGACCGGCTGCGGGGAAAAAGTCACCGTTCAGACGGAATTGCACTCAAGCAAACCTGCCTCGTCTTTGGCGGATCAGTCTGCGCTTTGGCGGATCAGTCTGCGCTTTGGCGGATCAGTTCTGCGCTTTGGCGGATCAGTCTGCGCTTTGGCGGATCAGTCTGCGCTTTGGCGGATCAGTCTGCGCTTTGGCGGATCAGTTCTGCGCTTTGGCGGATCAGTT
>SUVI01000215.1 GCA_015062085.1 Planctomycetaceae bacterium | reverse complement strand
AATGGGACCACCTGCCCGAATCCGCTTTCATGTATGTTGGCGGTATCGAACAGGCTGCGGAACAGGCTGAAAGAATGGAAGCGGCGGCGAAGAAATAGTTTCGTTGTTCAATCCGGCGGGGACTGTCGTTGGCAGTTCCCGCAGAACCCAGGAACTCCCGTGACGGGAATTGGAGTCTAAAATGGAAATCAAATGCATCGTGGTCACGCCTGAAAAGGTGGTTTTGGAGAAGAGTGCTGAATTCGTCTCTTTGCCGCTTTATGATGGCGACTATGGTATCGCATTCAATCACACTCCGGTCATTGGTCGTTTGGGAGCTGGTGAACTTCGTATCAGGGATGGCGAGACCACGGATTCGTATTTTGTATCGGGCGGTTTTGTTGAGGTTTTGAACAATTCCGTCACGCTGATGACGAGCCGTGCGATTCCGGTTTCTCAGATCACGAAGGAGACTGCTGAACAGGCATTTGCCGAAGCATCCGCAAAACCGGCTTCCACGGTGGAAGAGGTTGAGCTGCGAAACGCGGCGCTTCAGTCGGCGAGAGCCATGTTGCGCATCGTGAACAAATAATTTAGTTCGCACGCATACCGAGGGCTAGAGTGATCTGGCCCTTTTTTTATTTCTTTCTTTCGGCAAGTGTCTGTCGGTCCATGCAGAGGTTTTTACTACTGAAAACATAGAAGGCTCTTCCGGAAAGTGCGTACCGAGCAGGTCCGATCTCACCACTGAGAGCGCAGAAACACACTGAAAAAGAAAAGAGGAAAAAAGGCAGTGAACGTGCCCTGACACGAATTTCACAGAAAACACGAAAAAACGCGAAAGGTTTAAAATATTTTTTAGCTTTTGGGTGTATTTCGCATCTTTTCGAGTTTTTCGTGTTTCCCTTCTGGGGCTTTCTGTGGAAACCTCTGTCTCTTCAGTGGTGAAACTGGTACGCTGTTCCCGGATGAACCACATAGAAGAGCTGCATAAAATATGCTTATTGACCTTGATTTTTTTGGGGAAGTTCAAGGCATAAAAAATCCCGTCCAGTTTATTTTCTGGACGGGAAATAGAACTCTATTACGGATGCGGGAAACGTTTAGTTCAGAGCCGCATGGAATTCCTGGAGCGACTGCACGACGATGGAATCGGAGTTGATCGCTTCGATTCCCTGCGCGGCAGCTTCCGCAGCGGCAAGCGTCGTGAGGTACGGGATCTTCAGGCGGATCGCGTTCTTGCGAATGTACGAGTCGTCGTGCTGGCTCGTCGGACCCGCCGGCGTGTTGATTACAAGCTGGATCTCACCGTTTTTCAGTGCGTCCATGATATTTGGACGGCCTTCGTAGAGTTTCTGGATCTTTTCGCACGGAATGTCCTGCGATTTCAGGAAATCGTACGTTCCTCCAGTAGCCAGGATCCGGAATCCAAGTTTCGCGAACATTGAGGCCGCTTTTCCAACTGCCGGGCGATCGTTTGCGTTGACGGTGATCAGTACCGTCCCTTTACGCGGCAGACACGCATTCGCGGCTTCCTGCGCTTTGTAGTACGCAAGGCCGAACGAACTGCACATTCCAAGCACTTCGCCCGTCGAACGCATTTCCGGACCAAGGATCGGGTCAACTTCCGGGAACATATTGAACGGGAAGACCGCTTCCTTGACGCCGTAATGCGTGATGTGCTTTTTCTGGATGTTCAGATCCTGGATCGATTTGCCAAGCATACACTGCGTCGCGAGTGCTGCCATTTGGATCGCGCAGACCTTCGAGACGAGCGGGACCGTACGGCTCGCGCGCGGATTCGCTTCCAGAATGTAGACCGTGTCGCGGGCAATGGCGTACTGAATGTTCATCAGCCCGACGACGCCCATTTCGATGGCGATCTTCTTCGTGTACTCGATGATCGTGTCGACGTGCTTCGGCGGAATGCTCTTCGGCGGGATCACACAGGCGGAGTCGCCGGAGTGGATACCCGCAAGTTCGATGTGCTCCATGACAGCCGGGACGAAAGCATCCGTTCCGTCGCAGATGGCGTCTGCTTCCGTCTCGATCGCGTTTTCAAGGAAGCAGTCGAGCATGATCGGACGTTCCGGAGAGACATCGACTGCCGCAGCAACGTAACGGCGCAGGTGAGCTTCATCGTAAACGACTTCCATCGCACGGCCTCCCAGTACGAAGGAGGGACGGACCATCAGCGGGTAACCGAGGCGGTTTGCGATCTCAAGTGCTTCCTCGATCGTGCTGGCCATTCCGGATTCAGTTTGCGGGATGCCGAGTTTTTTCATCATGTTGCGGAACAGGTCACGGTCTTCCGCAAGAGCGATCGTCTGCGGCTGCGTTCCAAGGATCTTCACGCCGTTTTCCGCAAGTTCTTCCGCGATATTCAGCGGAGTCTGACCGCCGAACTGGCAAACGACACCGTCCGGTTTCTCATGTTCGTAGATGCTCAGGACATCTTCGACCGTCAACGGCTCGAAATACAGTTTGTCCGAGGTGTCGTAGTCCGTCGAAACTGTTTCCGGGTTGCAGTTTACCATGATGGTTTCATATCCGGCTTTGCGCAGCGCGAGGGACGCATGGACGCAGCAGTAGTCGAATTCGATCCCCTGCCCGATACGGTTCGGGCCGCCGCCCAAGACCATAACTTTTTTGTTTGGGGAGACCGGGCAGTTTTCTTTGCCTTCCGGAATATTGTAGCTGGAGTAGTAGTAGCACGCATCTTCCACACCGCTGACCGGGACGGCATCCCAGCGCTGAACGACCCCCAGCGCAATACGGCGACGGCGAATATCGCTTTCTTTCAGACCGGTGAGCTGCGCGAGATATTTGTCGGCGAAACCGTTTTTCTTGGCCTGGATGAGCATTTCATCCGTCATGTTCACACCAGCGGCGATGATCGCTTCTTCTTCTTCGACCAGTTCTTTGATCTGCTCAAGGAAGTACTTCTTCACGCTCGTTTTTTCGTGGAGCTGGTCCACCGTCGCGCCTTTGCGCATCGCCTCGTACATGAGGAAGTAGCGTTCGCTGTTTGCGAAGTTCAGGCGGCGCATCAGCTCTTCCAGCGGCAGTTTGTTGAAGTCTTTCGCGAAACCGAGGCCCATGCGTCCTTTTTCCAGGGAGCGGATCGCTTTCTGCATCGCTTCCTTGAAAGTTTTGCCGATGGACATGACTTCGCCGACCGCACGCATTTGCGTTCCCAGTTTGTCTTCGACGCCGTGGAATTTTTCGAACGCCCAGCGGGCAAATTTGATCACGATGTAGTCGCCGGACGGCGTGTATTTGTCGAGGGAACCGTCGCGCCAGTACGGCATTTCGTCCAGCGTCATTCCGGCAGCCAGATATGAGGAGACCAGAGCGATCGGGAAACCGGTGGCTTTGGAAGCCAGCGCGGAACTGCGGGAAGTACGCGGGTTGATCTCGATGACCACGACACGGTCGGTGACCGGATCGTGAGCGAATTGGACGTTCGTGCCGCCGATGACTTCGATCGCTTCGACGATCCGGTAGGCGTAGTCCTGGAGACGGTCCTGAAGTTCCTGGGAGATGGTCAGCATCGGAGCTGAACAGAATGAGTCACCGGTATGGACGCCGAGCGGGTCGATATTTTCGATGAAGCAGACCGTGATCATGTGGCCTTTGGCATCGCGGACGACTTCCAGCTCCAGCTCTTCCCAGCCCATGACGCATTCTTCAATGAGGACCTGATGCACAAGGGAGGCGGCCAAACCGCGTTTGGCGATCGTGCGGAGTTCCTCCTGATTGTATACGATCCCGCCGCCGGTACCGCCCATGGTGTACGCAGGACGGACGACGACCGGGTAGCCGAGAGATTCCGCGATTTTTTCGCACTGTTCCACGTCTGTCGCGATCTCGCTGCGTGGAGTATCGATGCCGAGTTTTGCCATCGTGTCCTTGAATGCCTGACGGTCTTCACCGCGTTCGATCGCATCGAGCTGAACGCCGATGACCTTCACATCATATTTTTCAAGAACTCCGGCCTGAGCCAGCGAGGAAGCAAGATTAAGCCCCGACTGTCCTCCAAGGTTCGGAAGAAGGGCATCGGGGCGTTCTTTGGCAATAATTCGTTCCAGCGATTCGACCGTTAGCGGCTCAATGTACGTCGCGTCGGCCATTCCCGGGTCGGTCATGATCGTCGCCGGGTTTGAGTTGACCAAAACGATCTCGTATCCCATTTCCCGGAGCGCCTTGCAGGCCTGCGTTCCGGAATAGTCAAATTCGCACGCCTGACCGATCACGATCGGACCGGAACCAATGATGAGCACTTTTTTAATATCTTCGCGTTTTGCCATGGCTTCCCTCGTAAAACTTGAGATAAATGGGGGCACAGACGGGACCTTTCTCCGACTGTCCTCTAAA
>SUVI01000019.1 GCA_015062085.1 Planctomycetaceae bacterium | reverse complement strand
CCTGTTCGTCCGCGTTTTGTGTTTCGCTGTTTTTGTGTATCTTTTCCAATTTTTTCTGAAACTTCTTTTCGCAATCGTCTAATATCTTATTGAGCCAGATACGCATACACTTCATGGAACAGAATTTGAAATCGATCATACTTTCATGGTCATCGTCGACGATCTCTACCGACATATACTCACCTTTGGCCTCATCTCCATGAAACCCGATGTCCCATAGCATACCAACGTGCAGGAGATCTGAGATCGCACTTCCTCCCTCATTCCCTAACAGCATGCCTTGCCAATCAAACCAATATTTACGCGGGACTTTCGTCAAGTCGGCATGACACTCGACGCACGTTGGGTGCATATTCCAACTATCGTAAAGTTTTTTCTTTAGCGGATATTTCACGTGGACCTCCTTCCCGTTTCCTGCAGGAATTAAAGTAATTTCGCGATTTCCTCAAATGGTTTCTGTTCGATCATCGCGTTCATGATCTCCTGCAGACGTTCCGTTTCCTCAATATTCCGGATCCGCTCAAGAATTTCCTGCGTCGTGAACTCCGGGTAAAACAGAGGAAGCATCCGCTGAAGACTCTGCGAAAGAAATGCGCGTCCTTGTGCAAGACCTTGTGTCAGACCTTCCGCACGGCCTTGAGAAAGACCTTGCGTCAGACCTTCCGAACGACCTTGAGCAAGCCCTTCCGCACGGCCTTCTTCCCTGGCGAAGAGGAGGCGGCCGTGTTCGTCGCGCGCTGCTTTTTCACGCGCCCACGCGAGTTCACGCGCTCGTTCGTCCGAGTAACTGCTTGAAGTCATCTTCAATTCTGATCTTCGTAATTTCATTAAAATTAAAGCAGCTCCGCGATCCGCTCAAACGACATCTGCTCGAGCATCGCGTTTATTAGTTCCTGCAGACGCTCCGTTTCCTCAATGTTCTCGATCCGCTCAAGCGTCTCCGCCGTCGCGTACTCCGGATAAAATAGAGGAAGCATTCTCCGAAGACTCTGGGTGAGAAACGCTCGATTCTCAGCGCGTTCTTCCGCTCTGCCTTCCGCTCTGCCTTCTTCTCTGCCTTCTTCTTTAGCGAAGAGGATACGGCCGTGTTCGTCGCGCGCTGCTTTTTCACGCGCCCACGCGAGTTCACGCGCTCGTTCGTCCGAGTAACTGCTTGAAGTCATCTTCAATTCTGATCTTCGTATTTCATTAAAATTAAAGCAGCTCCGCGATCCGCTCAAATGACATCTGCTCGAGCATCGCGTTTATTAGTTCCTGCAGACGCTCCGTTTCCTCAATGTTCTCGATCCGCTCAAGCGTCTCCGCCGTCGCGTACTCCGGATAAAATAGAGGAAGCATTCTCCGAAGACTCTGGGTGAGAAACGCTCGATTCTCAGCGCGTTCTTCCGCTCTGCCTTCCGCTCTGCCTTCCGCTCTGCCTTCCGCTCTGCCTTCTTCTCTGCCTTCTTCTTTAGCGAAGAGGATACGGCCGTGTTCGTCGCGCGCTGCTTTTTCACGCGCCCACGCGATCTCGCGCATTCGTTCGTCCGAGTTTACTTCCATGAACTTCTGGTATGCAAGCTCCAGGCCCGGCGTGCCGCAAGTTAGGGTTTCCATTTCCGCCTCCGTTTTCTGGTTGGAGTGAAGTAAAAAATCGATCCAGTTCCGTAAAAGTCTCTGTCCTTCCGGCACCGCAGAGATCTGCTCCATGAACCGATCCCATTTCGGCTTCGTCAGTTCCAGCGTGTGCATCTCAAAATGCTTCGTCAAAAGCACTTTCGGATCCTTTTCCGCCGCGATATTGAACACATTGTGAAGGTCCGTCAGATGATCAAAAAGCGTGAACCGCGTCAGGATGATGGAAACGACGGGCCGAAGCTGTTCGTATCCCTCGCCGGCAGAGAGCCGCCCCGCGAAAAGCTGTGCCCAATAGTAGAGCATTCTTTCGGGAAATGCCAGTTCGTTGGCCGTCTGTATCTCAACATCATACGTTCTGCCGCTTTCGTCAGTCGCTTTGATGTCGAGGATCGTTTTTTTGTCTGCTGCGTAATCCTTCAAATTGAACGGATTCCGTATCATGACCTCTTTCGCGAGGGATCTTCCCGCACTCATTCGAACCGCATTGATGAAGTGCAGGAGACATTCTTCGGAGTGTTTCGAGGAAAAAATATACTGAAACACGATGTCTGCCGCTGCCGGCAAAAAAGGTCTTCCGCTGGATGTGTACATGTTGTTTTCCTTATGTTACTGAATCTTCTTCCTGCCGGTAATTATATCAAACGCGGAAACAAAAGTCAAGGCGCTCCCCGCAAAAAAATCCAGCCGTTTTTCACGGAATTTCAAAAAACAGAGCGATTTTCCGCGGGAAAGAGTTGGAACGTATCCATTTGGGCTCATCGCGTGTTAAGTTTTCACGATATTGTGAAATTTTGGCTCTTCCGGAACGTGCGTACCGATCTAGGTTCCGATCTAGGTTCTGATCTCACCACTGAGAGCACTGAAAAGAAAGACGAAAAAGGGAGTGAACGTGCTCTGAGACGAAATTCACGAAAAAACCGAAAAGACGCGAAAGATTTAAAATATTTTTGATCTCCTTTTGGTGAAATTCGCATTTTTTCGAGTTTTTCGTGTTTCCTTTCAGCGCCTTTCTGTGAACTCTTCAGTAGATTCTGTGGTGAAACTGTACGCAGTTCCCGGATGGACCGAAAATTTTAGGTTTTTAATGGCGATATTTGTTGACATGGTTAGGTGGGGCTTGAAATTTCTTCCGTTTCTGATAAAATAAAATATGAAAGATCTTGTTTTGATTTTTTGAATTTGATCCGTTTTATGGAAGGCGAGAAAAATGGCTGAGCATGTTTGCCAGAAATGCATTGATCCGAACTGCGGCGCGGAGTACGGCGTCGAAGAAGTTTTGACTGCGTGTCCGAAATGCGGAGATCTGCTTGATATTCGATATGATTGGGATAAACTTCCCGTTCCGAAATCGCTTAAGGATTTTGAGAAGTACTGGGCGATGCGAGATGTGCCGCAGCGGTTCAGCGGCGTGTGGAAATTCCACGATCTGCTTCCGTTTACCGAGCTGGAAAAGTGCGTGACGGTCGGCGAAGGGCAGACCATTTTGCAGAATTCCGCGGGAGTCGCGAAGTACGCCGGCGTGAATGAGGGGAATCTTTTCCTTCAGTATGAAGGGATGAATCCGTCCGGTTCGTTCAAGGACAATGGAATGTGTGCGGCGACGACACATGCGCGAATGGTCGGCGCGACGCGGGCAGCGTGTGCGTCCACGGGGAATACGAGTGCCTCGCTGGCGCTTTACTGTTCCTGCCTCCAGACGATGAAGGCCGTCATTTTCATCGGTGACGGAAAGATCGCGTACGGGAAACTCTCCCAGGCGCTTGACTACGGGGCGCTGACGCTCCAGATTCACGGCGATTTCGATGATGCGATGGCCCGCGTGAAGGAAGTGTCCAAAAAACTCGGAATTTACCTCGTTAACAGCGTGAACCCCTTCCGTCTGGAAGGCCAGAAGACCATCATGCTGCGCGTGCTGGAAGCGCTGCGGTGGAACGTTCCGGACTGGATCGTCGTTCCGGGCGGGAATCTCGGAAACTCCAGCTCGTTCGGCAAAGCGTTCCACGAACTCTACGAACTGGGGCTGATCGACCGGATCCCGAGGCTGGCCGTCATCAACGCGGCAGGGGCGGATACACTGACGAGGGTCTACAACGAGGAAAACATTCGGTGGAACGCAGGAAACACGGATCGCGCGAAGATCAACGCTTTCTTCAAGCAGATGAACGACGAGGGACGCCGTGCAAATACTATCGCGAGCGCCATTGAGATCAATCGGCCGGTCAACCTTGAAAAGTGCCTCCGTGCGCTGGAATGGTGCGACGGTGTCGTGCGCAAAGTGACCGACCAGCAGATCCTCGACGCAAAGTCCCAGGTCGGCGCCTACGGTTTCGGCTGCGAGCCGGCCAGTGCTGCGAGCGTGGCGGGAACGAAGCTGCTGCGTGAAGAGGGCATCATCGCGCCGAGTGACCGCGTCGTCTGCATCCTGACGGGCCATCAGCTCAAGGATCCGACCGCGACTGTCGCGTACCACTGCGGAGACCAGCAGAAATTTGACGAAGTTCTGCGTCCCTATGGCGTCACGACGTGCGATTTCGCGAACGATCCGGTCAAAGTCGAGAACGATGTGGACGACATCGTCCGCGCGATCCAAGGGTAGTTTTTTCGTAAGATCGGTAAAAAACGGCAGACGCTCCGTGGAGAGTCTGTCGTTTGCGATAGAGCGGCTCCCCCCCTTGAATCTTTTTGAAAATCAGGTAAAATCAATTTTTTTCATTTGTCTACTTAAATTGGGAGCTAAAAAATGAGTGATACGTATGAATCGGCATTGACGCTGCTGAAGCCGGAAGAGGTGAACTACGATCCAGCGCAGTTTGAAGATCTGCAAGACGGGTATTTGTTCGGAAAATTCAAAAATTACCGCCTGAAAAAGAAGCTCGGCGAGGGCGGGATGGGGCAGACGTGGTTGGCGGAGGAACTCGTGGAAAACGAGGTCAGCCAGCGCGTCGTTTTGAAGATTTTGACGCAGGAACTGCGCGGAAACGCGGACGCGCTGAAAGAAGTCCGGCGCATTTTTGACCTCACGAAAAACCTGAATCACTCGAGCATCTGCCCGCTTCTGGGACGGTACGTCGACCCGAATTTTGGCGACTTTCTCGTCATGAAGTACGCGGACGGCGGAACTTTGACCGATTGGTTTAAAGCGCAGCCTGGACACGAAAACGGCCTCCCTCTCGAAACTCTCCTTCCGATCTTTGGTCCTCTTGCTGCTGCACTCGACCTCGCGCACCGAAATGGGATCCTTCACCGCGACGTGAAGCCGCAGAACATCATGTTCATGGGCCGGGAGAAAACGCCGGTTTTGATCGATTTCGGCATCGCGGCGCGTATTCGCCCCGAAAACGTGACGTCAAACACGCAGTCGCTTGGTCGGACCGACACGATGGCCAACTCCACCTCCGGCACGCCGCGGTACATGGCCCCGGAGCAGATGGAAGGCGTACGCCAAAATGGCCGCACGGACCAGTACGCGCTGGCGACGGTCCTCTACGAAATGCTGACCGGCTCGCTTCCGTTTTCGGAGAACAGTATTATGGCGATCTTTCGTCAGAAATTGTATTTTGTTCCTCGCTCCGACGATTTTGCCCAAAATGTCAACGACGCCCTCACTCGAGCCTTTGCGGTCAACGACCAAGACCGTTTCGCCTCCTGTGCAGAATTCATTGCAGCCTTGGCCGGAGAGCCCGGCAATTCCGAATCGGAGATCGCGGATCTGAAAAAAGCTCTGGAAGAAGAACGCCGACGTTTTGAAGAAGAACGCCGACGTTGGGAAGAGGAACGCAATGCGCAGCCGGTGCGGGAGCCGGAACCAAAAGCCTCGAAACCGCGTGTGAACATGGCGGAACTGGAGGAGACCCTTAAGGACCGCGATTTCGAATACGAGATCGACGGCGACTCCATCACGATCACCGAATACACCGGTTCCGCCTCCTCCGTCACCATCCCCGATGGCGTGACGAGCATTGGAAATGAAGCGTTCCGCGGGTGCAGGCGCCTCACGTCGGTGACGATCCCCGACAGCGTGACGAGCATTGGAGATTCCGCGTTCTACACGTGCAAGAGCCTCACGTCGGTGACGATCCCCGACAGCGTGACGAGCATTGGAGATCACGCGTTCTTTGGCTGCAACAGCCTCACGTCGGTGACGATCCCCGACAGCGTGACGAGCATTGGCGGCGGTCCATTTGCCACGTGCGATCAACTGACCGAGATCCGTGTCTCCGCGGGCAATACGCATTTCAAGAGTGTAGACGGCATCCTGTTCACCGCCGACGGCAAAACGCTCATTCAGGTCCCGGAAGGCAAGAACCTCACCGAATACACCATTCCCGACCGCGTGATGAGTGTTAAAGAACAAGCGTTCGTCATGTGTAAGAGCCTCACGTCGGTGACGATCCCCGACAGCGTGACGAGCATTGGAAATGGCGCGTTCCTCAGGTGCGAGAGCCTCACGTCGGTGACGATCCCCGACAGCGTGACGAGCATTGGAAATGGCGCGTTCTTCGGGTGCAAGAGCCTCACGTCGGTGACGATCCCCGACAGCGTGACGAGCATTGGAGATTCCGCGTTCAGCGAGTGCGGTAGCTTCACGATCTACGGTGAAGTCGGGTCAGAGGCAGAGATGTATGCGGAGGATGAGGGAATCGATTTTGAGGCAGTTGCCCCCGCTTCAGCGGCAAAACCTGCATCAACAACAGAAGTTTCCCGCGAGGTGCTTAGGGCTACATTGAAGAAATGGAAGTTCGAGTACACCATCGACGGCGACTCCGTCACGATCACGAAATACACCGGCTCCGCCTCCTCCGTCACCATCCCCGACGGCGTGACGAGCATTGGAAATAAAGCGTTCAGCAAGTGCGGTAGCCTCACGTCGGTGACGATCCCCGACAGCGTGACGAGCATTGGAAATGGCGCGTTCAGCTCCTGCAAGAGCCTCACGTCGGTGACGATCCCCGACAGCGTGACGAGCATTGGAAATGGCGCGTTCAGCTCCTGCGAGAGCCTCACGTCGGTGACGATCCCCGACAGCGTGACGAGCATTGGAAATTACGCGTTCAGCGACTGCAAGAGCCTCACGTCGGTGACGATCCCCGACAGCGTGACGAGCATTGGAGATCGCGCGTTCTGGGGCTGCGAGAGCCTCACGTCGGTGACGATCCCCGACAGCGTGACGAGCATTGGAAATGACGCGTTCAGCTTCTGCCACAGCCTCACGTCGGTGACGATCCCCGACAGCGTGACGAGCATTGGAAATGAAGCGTTCAGCTGCTGCTTCAGCCTCACGATCTACGGTGAAGTCGGGTCGGAGGCAGAGAGGTATGCGAAGAAGGAGGGGATCAAGTTTCAGGTATAGTAGCGGTTTGACATTTTGTTTTTTCGCGCAGGAGACGCAGGGAAAGAAGACTGGTGACGGTCCTTTCTCTGCGTTTTTTGCGTTTTTTTGTGTTTTGCAATGGAAAGATCGGCGGAAAGTCGAAAAAAACGGGAAATTTCTCTTGACAAAAAAACAGGAAAGGTCTATTCTGTCGTATATTGCAGTAATTTCACGATGAAGTGCAGGTCAAAGATGAAACGGAATTCAATTTCATTCAAAACACAGCTCCTTGGAGCCATAGCGTGTATTTGCGTGCTTTTTTTTGCCGGGTGCGATTCTCTCGGGGGTAAAAAGGACGTGGAACGCGGTAATGTGGATCAGAAAAAAGAGTACTCGCAGCCGAAATTTGTGGGTGACATCACCATGGCGTACGGTGCAGAGCCGATCGAAGTTTCCGCAGTGAGTCTTGCCGCGAATCTTGCCGGTACTGGGAGCGATCCGCCGGAGTCTGTCCAGAGAACGATGCTTCTTCGTGAAATGGCGAGCCGTGACGTGGCGCAGCCTGCGCGTGTTTTGGCCGATCCGAGTACGTCATTGGTCGTCGTGAGCGGTTACCTTCCGCCCGGCGTGCAGAAGGGAGACCGGTTTGACGTGGAAGTGACGGTGACGACGGACAGCGAAACGACGAGTTTGCGCGGCGGGTATCTTCTTCCTGCGCCGATGAAGGAGATGCTGATGCTTGACCGTCTGCGTGAGGGACGGAAACGTGCCGTTTGTTCTGGTCCGATCATCGTAGAGCCGAAGACGGGGACGCCGCGCGATAAGATGACGCAGTGCCGCGGAATCGTGCTTGGGGGCGGAGTGTCGACGATCAGCCGTCAGATCCAGCTGCTTGTTTCACGAACGTCTGCGAGGCCGGACAAGTTCATGACGATGAAGATCGAGCGAGCCATCAATGCGCGGTTTAAGATGGGGAATGGGAGCACGAAAAAAGTTGCGAATGCGAAGGACGACAAACTGATCTACCTTTCGATCCCGCCGGAATACCGTCAGAATATTTACCGTTTCGTCGAGGTCGTGCAGAGTCTTGCGATCCTCGAAACGGAAGCGGAACGGCTTGACCGAATGAATCTTCTTGAAAAACGGCTCATGGATCCAACGAGTGCGAAACGTGCAGCGCTGGAACTTGAGGCGATCGGACGGAAGGGGATCGACACGCTGAAACTTGGTCTGACGTCGAATGAGCTTTACGTTCAGTTTCATGCTGCCCAGGCGCTGGCGTATCTGGATGTGAGCGATGGAGCGGAAGTTCTTGGCCGCGTGGCGCTGGAAGACCGCGTGAACCGCGATCAGGCTCTTAAGGCGCTGAGTGCGCTGGATGATTTGAACGCGTACGACGTTCTGCGTGAGCTCATGAGTTCCGAGACGGCCGAGACGCGGTACGGAGCCTTTCGTGCACTGTATATGATGCGTCCGACGGATCCGCTCGTTGCAGGCGAGCTTCTTGGCAAAAAGACGTTCCATTTTTGCGTCATTCCGTCCACTGGGACGCCGATGCTTCACGTCACGAAACGGACACGTGCGGAGATCACGGTATTTGGCGAGGGGCAGCGGTTCAGTCATCCGTTAGTCGTGGAAGCGCCGAACAACATCATCGTGCGTTCCAATTCTGCGGATGAGATCGTCGTCTCGCGTTTTAGCGCGAATCAGCAGGACCAGAGCCGAACAGTCTCGAGCCGCCTCGAGGACGTGATCCGTGCGCTTTCGGAAGTTGGGGCGACCTATCCGGACGTACTGGAAGTCATTCAGGGCGCCATTGCACAGAATGCGCTCAGTACGGCATTCTACGTCGATGCGCTTCCTGAATCCGGACGGATGGATCCGATCGAGAAAAACCGGATCGAGCAAGAACGCCGTGAACGTTACCTCCAGAGCAAAGCGAAACGGAAAGCGCAGGCTGAAAATGAAGCGGTCGAAGTCCCCGAGACGGAAGAGTCAGACCGTGCTGACGGAGAAATGGCCGAAACGGCGGGTGATCCTGACGGAGTTTCTGGAGAGGTCAGTTCGTGGAATGACGCGGAGGGGACAGAGGACGCTCCTGGTTCAGATCGTGCTGTTGGTCAAATTGCAGACAGTAGTGATGTCGGGAGTGACGTGGAGAGTGACGCGGAAACGGATGAAAATAGCGATGCGGATGAATTTTTAGAGGAGGATCTGCAGACGTCCGGTGAATTTACCCGGTCCGAAGACTTCTGAATGCCGGAATTTTCAGGAGTTCCGTTCATTCGTTCCTTTCGTTTCGTTTTGTTCCAGCAGAGCTGAAGATTTGGTTTCCTCATGCTTAGATCCCTTGAAGTAAGCGGCTTTAAAAGTTTCGCCGACCGGAGCAGATTCGAGTTTTCGAGCGGTCTGACGGTCATCGTGGGTCCGAACGGATCGGGGAAGTCGAACGTCGTGGACGCGATCAAGTGGGTCCTCGGCGAAAAAAGCATGAAGTCGCTTCGCGGTAAAGATTCCAGCGACGTGATCTTCAACGGTTCGAGCACGCGCAAGGCGATGAATTCGGTGGAGGTCTCCCTCACATTCGACAATTCCGACGAAAAGCTGAATTTTGATGCGTCGGAGGTCGTCGTGACCCGGCGAGCATTCCGAAGCGGTGAGGGAAGCGCAGAAAGCGAGTACTTTCTGAATCGCCAGCCGTGCAAGCTGAAAGACATTCGCGACCTTCTTTTGGGGACCGGTCTTGGCACGCATGCGTACAGCATCATCGAGCAGGGGCGTGTGGACAGCCTGCTGCAATCGTCGCCGCGGGACCGCAGATTTCTTTTTGAGGAAGCGTCCGGAGTAAGTCGGTTTCGAGTCAAAAAGCAGGAGGCGTCGAACCGTCTTGAGCGCGTAGAACAGGCTCTTTTGCGTCTTTCGGACATGGTCGGCGAGAAAGAAGCGCAGCTGAACCGCGTGAAGTCGCAGGCGGAGCGGGCACAGGAATTCCGCGAACTTTCTGTTCGTCTGGAGCAGTTGAGATTTCAGGCCGCCGCTCTGGACTATTCCGGCATGAAAGCGAAACTCAGTGCCGCGGAAGCCCAAATCGTTTCTCTGCTTAGCGAGCAGGCGGAATTTCAGAGTTCTTTGGAGGAGATCGAAGCGCGTCTTCAGGATTTCGACCGCTCTACGGGACATTTTGACCGGCAGATCCAGCTTTTTACGGACCAGATGGCGGAGACTCGCCATTCGATCGGGATCTCGGAAGCAGCGGCGCAATTTCAGTACAAACGGATGAGCGAGCTGGAAGGCGAGATCGATTCCGGACGTCTTCGCATCGCGGAAATGGGACGCAGGCTGCGTTCTCTCGATGAAAATCGCCTCGCGGCACAGAATGAATTGGATCAGGCGCAGCAGCAAAAAGCCAGCGTTACGGAGAATCAGACGGCCGTGAAGTCGGAACTTGAGAGCGCAATGGATTCTCTCGAAAAACTCCGAATGCAAAAAGAGACGCAGTCCACTGCCAGTTTTGACCTCATGCGTCAGATCTCTGGAGAGGAAAATGTTCTGAGTTCCCTCTCTCTCCAGGAATCCGCAGCCGCACAGCAGCTGGAACAGAATCGAACGCACATCCAGACGATCGAGGAAGAGATCGCGGAGAGTCGGACACGGCAGAGCGAAAAGGAAAAGCAGCTTGCGGAGCTGAATGTTCAGAAGCAGCGGACTGAAGACGACATTCAAGAGGCACGGAGTGCTCGGGAATCCGCAGATCGGCTCTGGAACGATGCCAAAGCTCACCTGATGGAACTGCATCGCCGTCATTCTGCCATGCTTGGACGGATTTCGACGCTTGAGGAGCTCCAGGAACGTCATGAAGGCCTCAGTCCCGGCGTGCGTTACCTGCTGACGGAAGCACGGCGGCATGCAGATGGTCCTTTTCGCGACATTTCCGGACTCGTCGCGGACCTGATCCAGGTGGAAGTCGATGCCGCGATGCTCATCGAAGTTGCGCTTGGCGAGAGTGCGCAGTATCTGGTCGTGGAACCGAATTCGACTCTTTTAGAGGCGCTCTGCCAGAATTCTCAAGGATTCCCCGGGCGTGTCGGCTTCATCTGGATGGATGATTTTCTTCCTGAACAGCAGAGGTTTTCCAGTGAGTTGCCGTCCTCTGAGCGTTCCGCCCCCTCTTTAGCTGCGCGTGCTGCAGAAGTTCACCGGAGAGCTGCTGCGCGCCGGTTTGCGCACGTGCGGATCACCAATGGTCTCGATCGAATGCCGGGTGTGCTGGGACGTGCGGATCAGTTTATTCAGTGCGAGGATCTTTACCTGCCGCTCTTCAAGTATCTGTTGGGTGAGACGTGGATCGTGGAGGACCTGAATGCCGCAATGGAACTTTCCCATCGTATCTATTCAGGGGAACTCACCCTTCCGCTTTTCCCGGCCGTGGATCTTCTTCAGTATCATTCCGGGACTGGAGGGCTTGAAAATGACGAAATGCTGCGCGGACAAAATTCTGTACCTGGGATCCTGCCTCAGATCCATTTCGTCACGGTCGCGGGGGAACGGTATTCTTCGGACGGGATCCTGTGCATCGGACCGCAGCACGCCTCGAGCAATCTGATCTCTCGCCGAAGTGAGCTTCGAACTCTCGGTTCCCAGCTTCAGATCCTTCTGAATGAGATCACACGGGCAGACGAAGACGTTCAGGAAACGCACCAGAAACTCGAAAATCGTCAGAAGGAGCTTGCAGGGTTGGAGGATGCGCAGGATCTGACGGCACAGAAGCTCTTTGAGTGTCAGAAAGAGATCGAAGCACTTGGAGAGAGACAGACGCAGCTTCAAAACCGGATCCGTGAGTTTCAGGAAAATGGACAGAAGATCCAGCAAAAACTCGATGGATTGCGTCGGGACATCCAGAAGAAGACCGAAGAAAAGAGCGCGCTTGAGGTGCAGGCTGCCGAGCTCCAGCGTGAACTGGAAGATCTTGATGCGGAGATCCTGCAGGCCGATGCGTTGCGCAGTGAGAAAAACCTGCTCGTTACGGAATGCAAAGTCCAACTCGCAAAATGCGAAGAACGAGTCGAAAGTCTGCGAAATTCCCTTCACCGCCTCGATACCGACATCACGGAACGGCGTAAGATCATCCACGAGCAGCAGACGCAGCTCGAGCAGAATCTGAAACTTTTTGCCGAGGCGGAACGGACCGCTTTGGCGAGTAATGCACGTTTGGCGGATTTTTACTGTGCGCAGGAACAGACGGCGTTGGAACTTTTCGAACTCCGCAGACAGAAAAATTCTTCCAATGCCGAACGTGCGCAGATCTTCGGTTCCGCCGGACTTTTACGTGAAAAGATCCGAACTCTCGAGGAAAAGATCCATGCGCTTCAGTTGGAAAAGGGGACGCTCGCGCATGAGTCGGAAAACGTCGTCGCCCGTTTGTGCGAGGACTACGAGATCGCGCAGGAAGACTTTTTTCAGCGCATCGATTCCTTCATGCCCGGTGAAGACACGAAACAGAAAAATCTCCATCGTGAGATCAGTCAGCTCCGAAGCAAGATACAGCATCTGGGAAACATCAATGCGGATTCTTTGAAGGAACTGGATGAAGCGCAAGCTGTTTTTGACGAGATCTTTGCGAAGTACCAAGAATGTGCCTCGGCAAAAGAGAAACTCACTCGCACGATCGAGCGGATCAACGAAGATTGCCGAAAGCTCTTCATGCGCACGTTTGAACGGATCGGCGAGTACTTCTACCACATTTTCCGCGACCTGTTCGGAGGCGGACACGCGGAACTCCAGTTGACGGAATGCGCGGATCCGCTCGATGCCGGAGTCGAGATCATCGCACAGCCGCCGGGAAAGCAGAGACTCAATCTTTCGCTCATGAGCGGCGGTGAGAAGACCATGACCTGCGTCGCGCTTCTTTTTGCGCTCTTTAAAAACCATCCGAGCCAGTTTTGCATCCTTGATGAAGTCGATGCGGCTCTTGATGAAGCGAATACCGTGCGTCTGACTGAGATCCTGAATCAGTTCCGGGATCAGACGCAGTTCATCATCATCTCCCACTCCCGCAAGACCATGTCGGTGGCCAACACGATCTACGGCGTCACGATGCAGGATTCCGGAATCTCAAAGCAGGTCTCCGTTAAATTTGAGGAAGTCAACGACAATGGGGAGCTGGAATCGCTCGGGATCCGGCTTTTCCCTGCAGAGTCTGAAAAACAGGCTGAAAAACAGGCAGAGAAATAGTCTGGATCGCCTTCTTGCCGCACAGATCTTAAGGTGCCGTCACACACTACCGTACACGCAGTACCGTACACACACTACCGTACATGCAGTACCATACACACAAAGCCCGCAGAAGGAAACGGGAAAAAGCTCCTTCTGCGGGCTTTTGGGCTCATGATGCAGTGCGCATCAGATCTTGAAATTAAACGTTTCGGCGATCAGGCGCCAGAGACGGAAGGCGAGCGTCTGCGGTTCCGCGTGGATTTTGGCTTGGCCGGTGAGTCCCACTTCCATCAGACCTTCTGAATTGTCAAGCGGAACGTCTACTTTGTATGACGGGATCTGCGGTTTTTCAGTCCCGTCCTGGTCGGTGATGGTAGAGACTTCCCCTTTATTTTTGTTGGATAGCCGGGCGGAAACGACTTTGAGCTCTTCCGTTGCGACGTCGGTCGTTTCACCTTCAAAAATGCGGAAGGGGCACTCATTGAGATTCACTTCGACACGCTGTCCGCGCTGGATGAAATCCTTTTGAGACTGCGTCACGACGAGCGTCGCCTTCATTTTTTGCGGGTCGCCGATGATACAGAAAGCCTCGCCGGTACTCATAAATGCACCGAGATTCCGCGTCTGGAACGGTGTGCCGTGCCATTTGGGGAGCATGCCGTCGCGTTCTATTTTCTTCACCAACGGCGGCGGAACGACGACTCCGGCCCGCGTTGCACGGATGACGAGCCGTTTTCGGTCTTCCAGCCGTTTGGCGAGGTCTTCGCGTGCTGCACCCAATGCTTTCTGCACGACCGGGATCTGCGCTTCGGCAGACGGATCGTCTTTGGAAAGTGCGGGAAGATGGGCAAGCTGCGTTTCGAGCCGCTTCACTTCTCGATCGAGTTTCTGAATGTTAAGGTCTAGGTCCCAGTCAAAGAGGACGGCAAGTTCCTGATCTTTTTTGACGAGATCGCCTGGTTTGACGAAAACCTCTCCCAATGTTCCTGGAATGTGCACGTAGACCGTGTCGCCGTGTTCGTACTGGATCTCGACCGGCGTGAAAATACAGTATGGCAGCTTCACGAAGAAGAGAAACGCAAGGAATCCGAGGAAAACGCACAGCGACAGATAAAAACGCAGCTTTTTCACTTTTTCGAGCCTTCCGGGAACATAAAAAAACTTAATGACTTTTACCAGCGGCATGACGACCAGACCGACGAGCGACATCGCGACGATCATCATCCCGAGGATCTCCAGCCCGTAGGGTTTGAAGACCTGAAGAAGGAACATGGTGATGGAAAACGTCACGATCCATTTGTAGCACGCGGACGCGACGGCGTAAATCGCAAAGAGGGCCTGATTTCTCTGCGGAAGGAAAGGATCGTCGGGATACTCCAGCCCCAGGAACCACTCGCCCGCTTTTCGGCTCAGGATGCTCGTCGCCTTCTGCCGCATGTTTGGAATTTCCATCAG
Organism: Planctomycetaceae bacterium; assembly: GCA_015062085.1. The sequence goes on along the minus strand of SUVI01000019.1, from coordinate 18,957 downwards.
GTCGGACAGGACGTAGTATCCGTCGTATCGGAGCAGGGGATTCGCGTTGAAGATGATCGTGCTGACCGACGAAATGAACATAATGTTCAGGCAGATATTGTGCAGGAGTCCCGGATTGGAGTACCACCAGATGAAAGTCGCGAAGGCTGCGAGCCAGACTTCCACGAAGATCCCGGCGAAACCGATCGCGGCGCGCCGCCATTTGCTTGGGAGCATCCAAGAGTCGGAGACGTTGCAGTACAGACACGGTGTGAGCACCAGGATCATGACGCCCATTTCATGACATTCCCCGCCGAAATGCTTGCAGGTCAGGCCGTGGCCGAATTCGTGCACGACTTTCGTCATTCCGAGGATCACTGCGAGCCAGAGACCGTTTACAGGAGTAAAAAACTGCTGGAATGCCGGGAGTTTTGAGTAAAATGTGTCGAAATTGGTCAGGACGAGCAGCAGTGCGCTGACCATCATGACGAGCGACAGAAACATCGTAAACGGATGGAAGATCCAGGCTGTGAATGGGTACATCGCGTTGAGGATCCGTTCCGGGTCGATCCCTTTGAATCGGATGCTCAGAATGTTCGACATTGCGCCAAGAATTTCTTTTCTTCGGCGTGAGACGGCACGCTCGTAGAGCTGGTAGCCCTGGTCGTGCATTCCGGTGAGGATCAGACCGCTGCGGTGCAGAGAGCCGATGAACTGTGAGAGTTCCTCAAGCGTGATTTTTTGGGGCGGAAATTCTTTCTGAAATCGGTTTTTGATCTCGTCGAGGGACAGCGTGCCGTCCAGCATGTGAAGGATGGCGAATTCCTCCTCCTGGAAACGATAGTATTTCAGCCCGACAGGATCTTTCACGATCCAGTACGTTTTCCCGAGATAGCGCTGCTTTTTTGCGCTCAGATCGGGACGCACGCGGATCGGAAGTCTCCTGGCACTGCTGGAAACCAGACTGTCGGAAAGTGTCGCCATATCTTAATTTACTGCCTTGATCATCTTGATCTTCTATCCGTAAATCGCGGTAAATGGACCGCGCTTGGAAATCAGGAAACGGTCATGAAAAGTTTTCGTTCACTTAGTACCACCGATGCTTTTCACCTCGGCACGCATTCCCGGCTGGAGGATCCAGTAGCCTTTTTGAAGCTCTTCTTCACCCGGATCTTCAAATGCCTGCCAAGTGTTTTCGATGTCGACCCAGACCTGGTACATGTCGCCGATGTCGTGTGACGGCTTGATGAATGTGACTTTACCGCTGAATTCTCTTTCCAGTGCCGGTACGTAAATCGTTACGGGACGGTTGAAGATCGATTCCGGCGGAGTTTTGCTTTCGATTCGGAAACTGTATCGGATCGGATTCATCTGCACGAGCCGAAGGATCGGGTCTCCCGGTTTGAGCCACTCGCCTTCTTTACGGTAGAGTTCCATCACGACGCCGTCATGCGGGGAGTGGATCTCGAATTTTGTCTGATCCAGTTTCGCAGCATCAAGTTCCGCCATCGCCACATTGTAGTTTTGTGCCGCGACTTTCAGTTCCTGCTGCGCCTGCTCGATCTGCAGTTCCGCCTGTGTTCGTGAGAGGACCAATCGATTGTACTCGACGACGGGGACCGTGTTTTTGACTTTCGAGTTGGCTTCGTCCGCCTTTTTGATCTCTGCGTCTGCCACGGCATGCGCTGCGATCGCGTAGCGGACGTTTACGTCGTTTTTCATCTGGATTTCTGCGGATTCTTTCTTCGCTTCTGCGACATTCACCGCCATGACTGCCTGCCGGTCGTCGATCTGGACCAGAACGTCGTCTTTCTGGATCTGCGCGAAGTCCTGAACGTAGAGTTTGCGCATCACGCCGGCCTCTTCCGCAGGAACGTCTACCTCGTAGATCGGGATGATGAGACCATTTTCGACCTCACGCGGGACCGAATTCACGAGGATCCGGGATGTGGAGGCGTTTCGGTCTGCGGCCGGGAAAGAGGGAAGTGCAAATGGAGTCGTTTCGGCTGCTCCGCCATTTTCCGCAAGTGCGGCATTCGGCTGAAAACCGGAAGGCGGTACCGCGTACGGATCGGGTATTGCAGGGATGGCATTTCCGTCTGCGTTCATTTCGGTTCCCGAAACGTTCCCGGGAGCTGTGATCGTGCTGGATCGCGGTACGGTATTTTGAGGATCGATTTCGGAAACGGATCGATCTGCGCCGTCTTTCTGGAAGTCACCGACCGTCTGGAACTTTCTGCGTTTTTCGGACGGAGCCGCAGAGGTGCCGGCCGCTGACGATTCCTGAGCCGGAACTTCCGTCTGAGTCAGTGCGGTTGCCGATGGATCTCCGAGTACGTCAGAAAAATTTTCTTCTGTTCCGACGGCCGACTCGCTTCCGGTCAGTGCATCGGAGAGCGTACCTTCCGAACTTGCCGACTGTTTCGAGACTGGATCCGTTTCGAGAGTTTCCACCGAAGAGAGAGCGGTTTCCTGTGCCTCTGGAGCTTTCAGACTGCACTGAAAGTACCAGAAACCAGCCGCTGCTGCTCCGAGGAGAAGGACGCCTGCGGAAATGATGAGGAATGCGCGTTTCATATTTTGACCTTTTACAGGGTGGATCGTGTTTTTGGGGAAATGGAAGTCAGGTTTTTTTTGCTTTTGTGAAAAGGATTTGGCGTCAGAACCAGCGGAAAAGGACTTTCTGCTGGATGAATGCGATCAGGTCGTAAAACCAGACGTACCCGATGGAGCGTTCTCCGCAGTAGATCTTTCCCGTGACGCTTGCCCCCATGTTCGGATTAGGGACCTGACTTTTATCGAACGCAACGCGGACGAGGACGGTGTTTCCCATTTCTTCGCGAACTTCTGCCGTTTTGTGGATCTCGACGATTTTCCCGGTCAGTTTCTGGTCTGGCTGCGACGCGAGGATGAACGTCACGCGCAGATCGCCGTCGGGGAACTGATCGGCCAGCTCTTTTTGTGCTTCACGCACCAGACCGATCCTTTTCTCCGGCATGTAGAGCTCTACTTCCCAATCCCCTTTCGGGTCCGCGACTTCCATGAGGACCTGTCCGCGCTGGACTGGGCGATTTTCGAGTTTTTGTTTTACGTCAAACGTTACGACGAGCCCCTCGATCTGACTGACGACCTGAAGATTCCGCTCTTTCTCGCGAAGGATCTTCATTTCCTGCGCCTGGTATTGAAGGGCAACGTTCAGTTCATCGATCTCACCGGCAAGCCGACTCTGTTCCATTTTGTCACTGCTTTGACGCAGAAGGGCGGTTTTGCTGGAGCGTTCGGACTGGGTTCGAACGATCTCTCCGTAAAGTTTCGTGATCTGTGCTTCCAGATCCACGTTCCGCAGTGCCGCTAACCGCATTCCAGGAGTGACCGGCTGCCCGTGCATGACGTCTACCGCGGAAATGTCTCCGTCCATTGGGGCGAAGATCTCGGCTTTTTCGACCGGGACGAGACGGCCTTCCGATTCGACCTCAAATTTGTACGGGAAGACAAAAAGGCCAACCAAAAGCGAGATGAGCAGGATGAGGACCAAGATCGTTTTGGGTAAAGTTCGCGCCTTCATGACCCAGGACCATCTTCCGATCGTGCGCCAGAGCGGCATGAGGAAGAGATCGTTGTGCTCAAGCGAATTGGCCAGCGCGACGCAGGCGTGCTTCTCGACCAGCTCCACACGCTGACGCAGAGTCGTTTGGAGTGCGCTGTTTTCGATCTGTTCGACGATCAATGCTCCGATCGGCTTTTTTTTATTGTCCATGCGCTTTTTGAAGTCCTCTTTGTCTTCTTCGCGCAGAGGTTCGATGAGCGGGATCACGACGACCGCCTTACTGTGCGATTCGTCAACGTACTCGTCCACGATCTTTTCGACCTGCGGAGCCAGATTCGTCGTGTCTCCCGTGTACCAAAGCGGTTCCTCGACCGAAACGACGGAGGTCGCCAGCTTGTTCAGAAGGCGGATCATGTTGGAGCGTTTGTCGAAAAGATCCTGTCCGCTGACGGCTTCCACGCGGCATCGGGAACCGCGGCGGATCGCAACGCTGACTCGGTCGCACTCGATCAGACGCCGGCCTTCATTCGCGATCGTGTATGCGGTCTGGTATGGGTTCAGAGATTCATGGATCGTCTTGACGAATTCCTCGACACGATTCCAGAGCAGCTGGCGGTCTGCGAGGCTCTTCAGCTGCTGTGTGCGCATGAATTCGACTGCCAGTTCGCTCATCTGACGCAAAAATCTCTGGTAACCGGCCAGTGTGTTGCCGGAAACTTCCGGACGCTGGAAGATCTCGACGAGTCCCACCGTCTCTACTTCTGTGATGAGAGGCTGGAGGAGCACGATGCAGCCGGTCGGATTTCCGTTGACTCCGCCTTCTTCTTCAGATGAAGAGAACGGCGCGGTACAGAGCCCCTCCGGATGCCGGAGCGCTTTGTAGAGAAGCCGGGAATGCTCGGCCATTTTCTCTTTTTCGACGCCGGTGAGCCCTGATTCACGCAGATTTACCTGACATTGAAGCGCAAGCGTTCCCGTCTCGCCCATTTTCCAGACCACGCCGCCGATCGCTGCGATGGCTTCTACGATACGCTGGAGAAACTGTGCATAAAATTCCTCGGCAGGCATATCGGTGCGCGAGAGCTGGGTGATCTCTCCGACCAGCTCTTTGATGTGCTGTTTGGTCTGTTCGACCATATTTTGAGTGATTGGCTGCTGTGCTGACATGAAATTCGTTCCGGCTGAACAGGTGAACTGTGGGTTGTGACGGTGTTAAAAGGGAACGGGAACGGAAAGCAGATCTGGAACGGGAAGCCCAATGAAACAGACGTTCAAAAGGAACGGTACATGAATGAACGGTTTACTGGCGGTTCCGGATCAAAACTTTCGCTGCTTCTGAAAAACGGGAACTGCGGCACAGGGTATGCAGAGGCATCTTTCAGGTCCTATGTGTCGAAAATCTTTTATATTTTACCATATTTTGGCAAAAACTCAAGGCATTTTGCCCGCCGATCTTCCAAAAAAAGGAAAATTTTGAAGAAATCCGGCACGGTATCTGTTTGCCATAGCAGGTTACCATGGCAGGAGACCTTTGATTTTGTCCAAATAGGTCGGTTTTTTTTCCTGCTGGGACTCGATCACCTTGGAGTCGAGTTCCTTTTGTGGATCTTCGGAGCTTTTCGTCGGAAATTTTGGCAATTTTGGAAGCTGGCCCAGATGGGGAAGTTTGGGATTTTTTTTGTCCGGGAGTTCCTGGATCCCCTCCGAAGTTTTTTCCGGTGTTCCCGCCGCAGGGGAATGCTCCATGGCGAGCTCGGCGATGGGCTCTGCATGGGGAGGGAGGTCTGATCCCGCATTTTCGCTGAGGAACCGGAGCCAGTAGCATTCCAGTGCATTGATGCACGGTGCGATGTCGCCGCACTCGATCCGATTTCCGAGCTGCGTGAAAATTCCTTGGATCTGAGCGATCTCTGCCGGTGAGAAATCGATGTCTGAGAGCTGGATATTGTCCAGCCAGACGCTGCCGGCGCCGTAAAGTTCAAAACCGAGGCTTAGCTGCGTTCCTTTTTCAAGCGGCAGGTCATTGACCGAGATGTTCAAGCGTTTCCATTCACTTCCGATCCCCGTTTGAGGTGCGGAGAGGTTCGCGGTCCGGTAGAATTTACCGGAAGGTGCTTCGCCGCGCACGACGAACCGAAGAGGAATGGAGGTCGTGTTTGGATCGGTACGAAGCCAGACGTAGACCGTCAGACGTCCGGTCGCATTCAGCTCGAACGGGTGACTCATGACGCGGATCGGAGTACCGGTGCTTTTGAGTTGGAGGGCGCTGGTCCCGAAGATCACATTTTGGGCGCCGAGCCCGGCCGACGCGTGTCGGTTTGCCGGATCCGTTTCCATTCCGGCTGAACTAGGACCGGCCCCGCTATTCGGACCAGCCATGCGGACGGTCGCTCCTGAAGAGGAGATGGAAGAGGAAAGGAGATCGGACGGTAATGCCGTTCCGGGAAGCCTTTCTGTGCCGTTTAGGGCCGAATTTGCGGGATTTTCCCAAGACGCAGCTCCTGTACTTCCTGCGGCAGTCGGTGTTCCTCCTGAAAACGTGCCGTTTGGCGACGTGCCGTTTAACGTTGTTCCGGAAGCACCGAAAGCCATTTGCGCCAATCCTGGATCCTGTCTTTGAGGGTAGGAAACGGTCCAGTACGGCATCTCGCCGTTTTCGCCGAGGGGCTGTTCGAAACCGGGGTTTTTCAGTCCTAGGTAGTAGACTGGTTTTTTCAGGTTTTCCAGCGAGACTAAAAGCCTTGAATATTCCTGACGAAATAGCTCGCGTGTATCCTGCAGGGTTTTGGAGACCGGATCTAAAAGCATGATCGGGGAGCCGGTGAACTGGATCGCTTCGATCTGGTATGGTGCGAGCTGGACCTGCCAGAAAAGACCGCGCGTGTCACGCTGAAGAGTCACGCCTGAGCCGTCTTTCAGGTAAAGAGCTGAGATCGAGGAGGCGGTCACATCCTGGGAATCGGCGGCCTGCTGGACGTAAACTTTCCCTATGGCTGTGAATGGGGTCGTATTCACGGCATACGCGTAATTCGTTCCACGCTGCGAACAGGAGCGGAATATCACGATCCTGGAGGCGGAATGCGGTGTTTCGGAGGTCGTGTTCATCGCAGAATTGAAATGAACGGCCGGCAGCTGTGAAAGGATCGAAATGGTCTCGCGAAGAGCTTCTTCCTTGCCGAAAACGGGATTCCAGCCCCCTTCCATGATGGTGAAGGCGTCAAGCATGGCGAGGGATTCCGCGTATGGTCGGCGAGCCTCCGGAGTCGTTTGCGCATAGGTCGTCGCCATCCACGTAAAAGTCGGCTTGAAGGGACTTGCGGAATCGAAAGACGTAAGACGCAGGAGGTCTGCCGGGTGGTGGAAAAGTGACGTGGGTTCCTTTTGGTCCTGGAACATTCGGTACGTGCCTGGTGTCTGCTGCCACTGAAGGTCGCCCGCCTGTTTGGTGAGCGGTTTGTTCGTGAGGATCTCCTGCGGCCGTGAAACGACGAGGTTGGGGACGAGTTTCAGCTGCTCCATGTCCAAACCGAAATAGAGAAAGACCTCTTCGGCGGAAAGGATGCCGTCCAGTCGAGGCATGAGTTCCGGATGGGCATTCAGGCAAAAGAGCTTCATGCCGTTCAGGTAAAGTTTTGCGTTCGGAATGGTACTCAGCAGTGCGGCGGCTCTTCGGTAGAAGATGGTCATCCGTGCCGCGCGCCACTGGATCCACTGTTTCGCACCGGGACCAGAGGTCAGAAAACGGACGCGGCTCATGTAGTCTTCGGGGACAGTCATGCCGGTGTCCTGAATGAAGCTCGCGATGCTGTCCGGATCCATTCCCCATTGCGGATTTGGAAGAACGAGGAAACTGTCGGAGTGAAGCTGGAGTGAAAGTCCGCCGAAGGATGGATGGTGTCCGTATCGCCGGACCACTTCTGCGATGCTGCGCAAAACGGTTTCCTGGACCGTCGGATTCAAGATGTTGTAGTACGGAGCGCCGTGTTTGAGGGACTTTCGCTGTGTTATGAGTTCCCTGCCGCGGTGATTGACCCATCGCAGCGGGCTGGCGGGCGTGCCTAGCGAACGGACTTCCGCTGCGTTGGGAAAGTAAACGGCAGTTTCCAGACTGCTGATCGGCGAGGAAAAATCCATGGAGGGGATGAGTTTTAGGTTTTCGCGGTCGAACATGCGGAAAAGCATCTCTGTGATGTCTTTTCGAACGGGATCCTGCGCTGTCGGAAAGTACGTTCCATTGTCATAGCGCGGTGTGGGATTGAGGATACGGCTCGGATAGATGGTGCTTCCGTCCGAGTAGACCGACAGTACCAGACCATTGAATCCCACGTGCCGCATGTACTCGATGAGCCGTTTCCCGCCTTCGTAGAACGTGAGCCAGTCGGAGATGCACTGTCCGGTCGTTTCATTGTTCATTTCCGTGGCGGAAAATGTCTGCGAAAACATTGGCTTGCTGATCAAAAGCGCAACGAGACGTTTGGAAACACGGTCGGGAACCGTTTGGGGGGCCTGTGTGCCGGATGCGGTCTGAATGCTCTTTTGGGGCGCAAAATGGCTCCCTGCATGGTAGAGCCGGATCTTGCCGATGTACGCGGAATTTTGTGCGTGACGGTTCACCATCAAAAGGATCGGTGTTTTGCTCTGCGGCCAAAACAGGATGTGATGCCTGTCCAGACGGATGGGAGTCTGTGCTGTGATCCCGATCTGCGGCGGGACATTGATGCCGGAATCGATCCCAGGCGGTTCGATCGCGCCTGCTGCGTTCGGCTCCAGAATGCTCAGACTGTAGGTCTGCTCCATGTTCGCGGGGTATTCGATCTCAAGAATGTGCGGCATCCATGGACTTTCGACGATGAGCGGAAATGCTTCCCAAGCCGGATCTGTATCTGGAAGGGGCCCCTGAGGCAGTTCCATGAAATTTTGCTTTTCGCCTGCGAGGATCCGCCGATTCCTGTTCTGAAGGGAGGCTGCGTTGGGAAACCAGGATCCAAACTGACGCAGAACGTCCGGGTCGAGACTTTTCCACCATTGAGGAACGCTCGGGTCGATCTCCATTTTTAGTGCGTAATTTCCGGAATCAGAAAAGGAAATGACCGTGTCATTTAAAACAAGAAACTGAATGCGCCGTTCCGCAAGGATCTCCTCATTCGCATCTCGTCCGCTGAACGTGTTTCCCAGCGTTTGAAGAAGATTTTTACCTCCGGTTTTACGGCGCAGTTTTAAAATGACGTCGTAGACGCCTTCATTTTCGGGGACAGGAAAATGGATCTGAGCCGGCATCGTGCCGTCGAGATGCACATTCTGGACCGTTCCGCTGTGGACAGAAAAGGTCTCTCTGCCGCGGTAAACTGAAAATTCAAGCTCGCCGATCTCTTTCGCCTGCGGAATGGTTTCATTTTTGGGGGCCGGGTCTTTTTTATGTCCAGCTCGGACCGGCTCTTCCCAGCAAAGCGCTGGTGTGACGGTACAGTGAAACATATCGCGCGGAGCGAAGACAAGATTGTCGCGGTCCATCTGGATCCGGAGGTCGTCGCCAGGAACGCGGCTGACTGAAAACTGGAATTTGGAATCCTCGGCAAGCGAAGCTGTTTTGCCGCTGCGGATGATCTCACGAAGCGGTATCGCGAAACGCACAGCAGACGAATAATCGGCTTCTGGACCGAGCTGGACCAAAAGATTGGCGTTCGGAAGGTACGGGACCGTCACGTCGAACCCATTGTATTTTTTCGTGACGGATTGACGTATCTGAACGCTGCCATTCACGAGCCACGCGCCGCCGGGACAGTCTGGATCCATGGAGATCGGAGACAGTGCGCTCATCGAGCCGCTTTCGCAGTGAACTTCACCGAATGCCGAACTCTCGATGCCGCCCCAGCGCAAACGCAGACGTACCGTCTCCGGACTGCCTGCAAAAGAGGCAGCGGTGTATCCGAAAAAGAGCAAAATGAAAAAAACGGCTTTCATTCGCAAATCGGTTCGTCCCCGTGCTTGAAATATTTGGACTGTGTCCGTGTGAAAAATGAAATTTTATCTCTGAAGCGGAGTTTTTTTAAGCGGATCCTGTTTTAAATAAATCGACTGCGCCAATACTAAAGGAATCTCGGATCCGAAAGTGTTCTCGAAATGAAAAGCTCCAGCTTCTCCCCAAAACTACAGTATAGAAAGAATTTCCGATTCCGCCTAGAGCAAAATCCGGATTTTTCTGACAAAATCCTGGAAACCGAAAGTTTCAACAGAGAAATCGTATGAAAATGGTCTTGGGATCTTCTGAAATTTTAAAATTTAAAAATTTTCAAGAATTTAAGATAGGGGGCACTTGACTTTTCGAGGGGGCGGGGTAAAATGGGAAAAATTTATTTCCAGTGAATTGATTTGATAAAAATTGATTCTTCATAACTCTACTGACCTTTAGAAAGGATAGATTCATGCAAGATTTCGTTTTCCCAACAGGCAATGGTCCGTTTCTTCCTGTGATTTTCTGCATGGACGTTTCTGGCTCCATGCTGCATAATATCGCAGCAATGCAGGATGGTTTTCGGCAGTTCGTCAGGGATGTCCAAAGCGATGAACAGGCGAATAAAGTCGTTCGCGGCGCGGTCATTACGTTTGAAAGTAATGTCCATGTCGTTCAGGATTTCGAAGCCGTGTCGAACTGGAATCTTCCAGTTCTTCAAGCCGATGGCTGTACGGATCTCGCCGGTGCAGTGAACAAAGCGCTTGAGATCCTCAATGAGAAAAAAAGGGAATACCAGCGTGACGGCGTGACTTACTATCAGCCGTGGATCGTCCTTTTTACGGACGGCGCACACTATACCGGGATGAAATCCACGCAGGAAGATGCGACTGACGTTCGCAATGCGGCCAACGAGGTCATTTCCCTCTGTAAAGCTAGAAAACTCGTTTCGTTCCCCATCGGAATTGGCGACGGTGTCGATTGGGAAACTCTCAAGAGTTTCAGTACCGAAGGGATCGCTCTTTCTTTGAAAGACACGAATTCTTTTGCGGAATTTTTCAAATTCTTCTCGATGAGTGCCAGCGCGACGGCAAGATCGAATACTGACGCCGGCCATCAGATCGATATGGAACAGCTCATGAGAGCGTTTGATGTGAAACGGTAAATGCTTGAATTTTGGACCTCCGGTATTCTTCGGAGTATCGGAGGGACTAATGTCGATCAAAGAGTTTGGCAAAAATGAATTCTGAAAATGGCAGTTTCCGTTATGGAAGCTGTCCATTTCTTCCACGTGTCTTTTATATCGATATTTCCGGTTCTATTTGATGGCGCCGGTCGGTTCGCATCGGTATAGAGATGCTCTTGAGAGCGTTTGACGTAAAAAGTGAACTTTGATTTCAGTATCATTTGGCGGTTTGGGATCGTCGGATCATCTGGAATTTAACAAAAAATAGAATTGAAAGGAAAGATCATGAGTCACATTGTATCTTATGCTTCCGTTCAGGGAAGATCGCATGTTGCAGATAATACTCCCTGTGAAGATGCAGCTTATGCGGAAATTCGAAAGATCAGAGGCCGGACTTACACGGCATTGTGCGTTTGCGACGGCGGGGGAAGCTGTGCGTGGAGCCAGATCGGTGCGGAAATTACCAGCCGTCATGTTGTGGATTGGCTTTTTAGGAATGCGGATAATTTTTCTCGTTTTTCAGAACGTGAGCTTTTGAACGCGAAAACTTCTTTACGGCAGGCAATTTTCGATCGGTTCGCGGATGAGTGGAAGTCTCGCATTCATGAAGAGCTGACAAAAATAGGGAATCTTGCCTCTGATGATTATAGCGCGTTTCTGGGAAACCAAATGAAAAATATTATTTCCGAATGGAGCCGCTCGTGTATCGTAGAAAAACTGCCGCCCGCGTCTAAAGGAAACTGCAAGGGGATCGATCATTATGCCAGACAGAAACTTTACACGGTACTTTTGCCCCAATGGCAGCGTTTCGTTGAGTCGGAGCTGCCGAGGCTGGTCCGGGAGAGAGGGCTTCTGGATTCGGAAAATGAACGAACGATCATCGGGCAGACCGAGTGTCCGTACAATGAATACGGCTGCACGATCGTTGCGTGTCTCGTGGGAGATGACGGAAGCTGGGTCACGCTGCAGCTGGGGGACGGAGGTATTTTCGCCATAGACGAATGCGAACGGAAACCTTTTGTGCTTTCTGCTCCCGACAATGGTGAGTATTCCAATACGACGACCTTCATCACGAGTGAGAATGCGATCGAAAAAATGAGGCTCCTGCATTCGGAAATGCCGCAATTTCGTGAAAAGCGGCTTTCTGATTTCATGCTGTTTTCCGATGGTCCGGAACAGTGTTTGATTGAGAAGTGGGTGCCGTTTGAACCGTCGACGTCGGAACTATTTGCCTCGCTGCTGACGGATTGGGATACTCCGCGCCGTTCGCATGAAAAAATCATCGACGCCATCAAACAGATGCAGGAGATCAAGGTCTTTGACGACTGTACTCTCGGACTTATCAAAAAGAGCATGACGCCGCAGCAGGAACAGAAGATCGAATTTCAGCCTGTCCCTTATGAGCCGCGAAAGAAAACGACGCAGTCTGTGCCTTCAATGTCGGATCCGAAACCGATTTCGGGGCGAGACACACTGGGTACGCGCCTGACCGCCGATCCGGGCACGCGTACGACCTCTGATCCGGGCACACGTCTGACATCCAATTCGGGCACACGTCTGACATCCAATTCGGGCACGCACCCGACCTCTGCTCCGGCTAGGCCGAAATCTGATCCAAGTACGCCGACTTCCGATCCGAGCAGCAATGAGAGGGGTATGGAGATGGTTTGCATTTTTATAATCGGCGTGCTGCTCAGTTTCATTGTCTTTTTTGGATATCTTGTATTACGGCCTATGGTCATGGATAAGGGACCGTTCCAATCGCCGGCTCCGAAGCCCATTGAGAGTGCGGACGGTGAAGATTCTAAAAAAATCGAAGAAATGACGCACAAAACCGGCAAAGATGCAGAGCCGCAGGAGTTCGGTCACGAGAAAACTGATTCTGAACCTAAAATTTTACCGGAACCGAAGAGCGGTGATCCCAGTCCTATGATCCCGGAAGATGTTTCGCAAGATGACGGAAAAGCCGCTCCTGATAGCGTTCAGGAATCGGATGGCGGTCAGAATTACGGTTGGGAACCGAATGGTGCCGAAAATGCCGCTCCTGATAGCGTTCAGGAATCGGATGGCGGTCAGAATTACGGTTGGGGACTGAATGGAGCCGGAAAAGCCGCTCCTGATAGCGTTCAGGAATCGGATGGCGGTCAGAATTACGGTTGGGGACTGAATGGAGCCGGAAAAGCCGCTCCTGATAGCGTTCAGGAATCGGATGGCGGTCAGACTAACGGTTGGGGACTGAATGGAGCCGGAAAAGCCGCTCCTGATAGCGTTCAGGAATCGGATGGCGGTCAGAATTACGGTAGGGGACTGAATGGAGCCGGAAAAGCCGCTCCTGATAGCGTTCAGGAATCGGATGGCGGTCAGACTAACGGTCAGGGACCGAATGATGCCGGAGCTAGTGCTCAGAGACCGGCTGTCTTTCCAAATCCCGTGGAAGATTTTGGAAAGACACCGTATACTCCCTCTGTTGAAGTATTTGACAAGCCCTCGGAATTCTAGGATAAACGAAAGAAGGTTCAAGATTTAGATCAGGTAATAACATGATTCCAACAACAGGTAATAATGTCTTTCTTAAGGACGGTACCCGGTACAAGATCGGTCCTCGAGTCGCAGAGGGCGGAGAGGGGATCGTTTATGAAATACAGGGCAAATCGCATCTTCTGTTGAAAATATATAAATCCAATAAAAGAGCAGATCCCGAAAAATGGGATATGCTTCGTCAGAAGATCGAGGCATTTGAAGCAATGCACGCAGGGCTTTCGCAGATCACGTCTGATGTGTGCTGGATCCAGAATGCGGTTTATTATCAGCATAAGTTTCAGGGATATATCGTTCCGCGAGTCCACGGGATCAAACTGAGTGAATGGTTTACTCAGATGTACAATTCCCAAACGATGGATGAGTATGCGATCCTAAATATCGCGAGAAACATTGCAAAAACGATCCGTGCACTGCATAATATTAACATTGGGAAAAACGAGTGGCCGATTATCGTGGGCGACCTTCAGCCGCAGAATATCATACTCAATGAAAAAAACAATCATATTACTCTCATCGACAGTGACAGTTTTATGATCGGCGGGCATGAATGCGACGTTCAGTTGCCTACTTATATCAGTCCCGAGCGGTTACAGAATCCGAATCGCATACGAACGTGTGATGAAGAAAATTATGTACTGGCGTACCTTTTTTTCCATCTGTTCATGTTTTATGGAATGGTTCAGCCGTATCCTCATAAAAACGGTCCGTCAAGTCATGAAGAATGCGTGAAGCTGGGATTTTTTGCTTACACGCAGAATCCGTCCCTGATCGATCCGCACTGTGTGGATCGCTGGAATGCGTTGTCGGCGGAGATCCGCGAGCTTTTCAAGCGTGCGTTCCATGATACCCATCCGGTAAATAATCCCTCAGGCCAGAAAAGACGTCCAACGCCGGATGAGTGGTACAATGTGTTGGCTGGTCTGCCGCAGCCGGGAAGGATCCAGAGACCTTCCGGTCCCAGACATACAGGGTATCCAAATACCGTCAATCAGGCTGCCAAACAGAATGGCGGAGGAGCGCAGGGTTCGGCAACGACACCGCCGCCGACCGCACCGCCGACCGCACCGGCAACAGCACCGGCAACATCGCCATCGGCCGATAACGAAGCCACAGGCTGTGTTATCTTTATAATATTTATTGCGATCTGTTGGCTCATTAGTCAGTTTTGCTAAACTCTGGCCGAAGAGTGTTTCTTCGGTCGGTACATTTTCAAAACTTTGCCGGCACGTTTCAGGCTGAATACAGTGAGCGTTAAGCCGCAGGAAACGGATCAGAAACGGGGAGTACGTTTTGTTTTGGCGTCTCCCCGTTTCGCGTTTTTCTCCATTTTTACGTATTTCGTGTTTTTTACTTCGGACTGGTCTCTCTCTGAAATTCCGGAATCATGCCGTTTTCTCCCGGACGAAATACGATCCTGTCAACGCGGCCGCAGGGCCATTGGATCTCTGCGCCGATTTGATCTGGGGCTGTGTGCAGCGCTTTTACGGTCGGCAGTGCCGCATAATCGTCCTGTCGGGGGATGAGGACCATGAGGAATTTTGGTTCAACGGCTTGAACGGAGTGCAGAAGTTTGGGATGCACCCCTTCTTTTGACGTGGTGAACCATTCCGTTGAGGTGTTTCCTGCAGGAGTACAGACAGGGAAGACCGTCAGTACGGCATTGGAGGCCTGCAGGGTCACGGTCTCTAAAAGAAAGGGATCTTCAGAAGTGCCTACTGATCTGACTGCAGAAAATGCTCCGAGTATGGAACCGTCTTCCGGAATGGAGGTCTCGTCATCCGGAAACGGCGGGAGCCCTTCATCTGCCGGCGTCAGCGCAAGAAATGCGAGCTGCGCTTCCGGTTCTCTTGCGCAGATCTCGCATCGGACCTTTTCCCCTTTCGTGAGGTAGAGTGTGTGCGGCGTTCCGGCTTCGCGGTCCTTAAGCAGGCTCCACGTGAAGTTTAAGGAATTGACGAGATCCCAGCAGGATCGGGGACCTCCGTTGAGTTTCACCCAGAAACTGTCGGATTTTCCCGGGTCCGCGCCGGCGCATCGAGTAAATCCTGCAATCTGGAATCGTCCCGTTTCCGGAGCCGTGAGTTCAAAAACGGCTTTTCCTCGGCATTTGTCCGGTCTCGTCGTCAGGACACGGTAACTTCCGCCTGTAGGTACGGAGGTCCATGACATTTCACCGATCTGGAATCGATTTTCCGGCGGAATGTGCCACTGCCAGGTAAATTCGTGTTCTGAACCGTCTTTTTTTCGGAAATCATCAAACGTCACGACGTACGGCGGGATCCCGTCTCCTGTGCTGCGTACGAGAATGTAGTGCCGGTCGGCTTTTTCTACTTCCTGCCCCGTTGGGAGTTTTTCTTTGTCGGCGTACCGGAAATTCCACGCATTGACCGCGGAAGTGCGGATCCAGTCAAAGGTTTCGGAGTGTCGGATCCCCGTGATCTCACCGTCGCTGGAATTGTGCCAATTCATCGGCTGGCCCTGACCGTCGATGAGGACCACGTTGTGCGCAAAACTGCTTCCGCTGGCGTTTGGGTTTCCGTCATTTCCGTATCCGCTGTCGATGACCATGTCTGCGCCGAAAGCACGCAGGGTGAAGGTTCCTTTGTCGCTCTGGTCATGTCCAGCGGCATGAGGACCAGCTTCGACGGCAAGATGGAGGGCGTTCTTTCCATATCCTCCGTCACGCGCAACGGCTAGTCCGCGTCCTCTGAAAAACTGAAGTTTCGGCAGGTAGATCCCCGGATCTTCAGCGATGGGGCACTCTTCGTAGAAGAGCACGAATGCCAGTGCCGCGGCATCTCCGAAGTTTTCAGGAGCACGTGCGCCGCTTCCATGGTTCCAGCACCAGCCCATCAGTTCCGCAAGAGCTCCCATAGAAAGATGACGCGGTCCTGGAGTTTCCTGGAAATGCGCGAGGTAGGAGAGTCCGCTGAAAGTTTCCTTGGGAATTTCGAGCTTTTCACCGCGTCGTACCGGGTCTGTTTTGGCCAGTTCCGCAAGGCGTCCGCATGTGTATGCGTAGACCGGAGAGCCGGCAGCCTGACCTGATCCGCAGTCTGAGAGATTGTTCCACTGACGGCGATTCGGCAGCAGTTCCGCAGTGAGCCAGATCGGGGTCAATTTCCAGTTGGTCTCCACAAAAAGATCGCCAAGCCCCCGGTCGCGCAGACATTCTGCAAAATGCGGTCCTGCCCCGATCCCGTAACTGAGATAGGCGGGACCTTCGTGACAGCAGCCGTCAAAATCGATGCCGAGCGTCAGATAGTCACGCAGATGTCGGCGGAATTGGAAAAGCATGGCCTCTTCTGCCGCGAGAGTCTCTCCTTCCATTGCCAAAATGCCGAGTCCCGCACACGAAACCAGTCCGGGATCCCAGTTCCAGACCCGGTCCAGAGGATGACGGCCCCAGCTTCCCTTCCACGAGCGTGTGTAAATGTCGTCGATGAATCCGAGGAGCGTCGCTTTGACCTCCATTCTTTCCTCCGGCGTCAGCCAATGGTAGAGCCAATCGTATCCAAAGGCGAGTGTCCGTACGTAAAAAGTCCGCGTGTAGTAGAACCCCTGGCTGATCTCGGGAGAATGAACGTCCAGAGTGCGCGCCATGTTCACTAATGCGCGTGCTGCGTGTTTGCCATAGCGTTCATTGCCGGAAATTACGGCCGCCGCCGCGAGAGTTTCCAGCGGAATGACCAGTGGGTTGAGCGTTCCTTCAAAGCGTCCTCGGTTTTGGTGCGGGGTCATCTCTGGATTCAGCTCGTAGGCAAACGCACGTTTCAGCGGGGCTTCCGCGTCGATTTTTTTCATGGCATCTTCTGCCAGTTCCATCAGCCGCTCAAATCCGGCTTGCTGGATCCCGCCTTCCGAGGCTTTTGCACGAATGCGTTCAAGCCGTTTTCCATGAAGAAGAAGCCGCGGGTGAACGTTTCCGCCGATTTCCGATCCGGGTTTCAGAAGACGCATGAAACGCATTCTTGCGACTCTTCGTCCCAGTGTTGCCTCTTCCTCTTTGAGCACGAAACGGAGAGAGTCAAACTCGATCTTCATGGGATCGGTTCCGACGCTGATCGAGATCTCGAGTGCGTCGCCCGGTTTTAGAAGATGGGTCCCAAATGCTCGGGCGGAAGCATTGCGGCTTGGAGTGAATTGGGAAAACGGCAGAAAAAATTCGACCCAGTTTCCTGCACTGTCTGCACACCGTCCAATTTCCTGAGTGTAATATTCCGACGGTTTTCCAGGGGTCGCGAGGACCATCATTGCGTGGAGCTTTTTTCCGAAATTTCCCGGCGGAACGCGAAAACGTCCGTAGATCCCGCAGAACTGCGAGAGATCGCCGTTCGGTATCTTGCGCTGGAACCAGCCGAAATCGAACTCCGAAGGGTCGATCTCTACAGAAAGCAGATCCAATTCACTGTTTCGCTCGAGCTTTACGTTTTTCTTGGAATTCCAGGAGTCTTTCCAGCTAGAGTTTTCTTCCGGCATAAGAGAAAGGCGTTCTGTGTCGGAAACTGGCGAAAGAGAGTCGGTATGTGCGATAGGGGTAGAAGATGCGGCAGGTACGGAAGAGGCGGGAACATTTTGTTCTGCCGCAGTCAGGGGGACCGCATGAAGTGTAAAGATGGAAGATAAAATTCCACAAATGAAAAAAAACGGGATGAAATGGTTCATTTTCAGCTCCTGAAAACAGGTGAGGAAAAGAGGGCGGGTTGATTCGTTAGCGGATCTTTTGGGCAGGGCACGCTGCTGAAATGGATCGGCTATCGTTGCGGTTCGGAATGTTTTCGCATTCTTTCAGATTATTCTACCGGAAAATCTGGAAGAAGTCAAGTGCCGGTACAAAATCATTTTAGAGACTCGAAATTTTGACTTTTTTTTGTTGAGTCGACAGGATTTTTTCCCCCGCATCTTGCTTTTTGGAAGATCTGTGCTAAAATGATTGGGAGACATTTTGTTTTTTGTCCTTTAGTCCTACCTTTTTCAGGAATTTGCTCATGAAGATTTCATTTTTATTTCGGAGGCTCCTGCCCTCGTCGGCCGCTCTTTCCGGGTGTGCTGCCGTTTTTCTCGCCTCTGCGTTTCTGGCTGCTCCGTCTTCTGGTGCTGCGCAGAATGACTCCGTACTTTCGCTTTCCGATCCGGCCAAACTCCCGGTTTTGGGTACGGTCCCGGCCGGGTATCCTGACCCGAAAATGACGCTGACGCCGGATGCGTTTCAGACTCCGCCGGAAGGTTTCGGAGAAGTGCCTTTCTGGTGGTGGAGCGGCGACAAACTGGATAAAGACCGCCTCGCATGGCAGATCCGCGAGCTTCACGAAAAAGGCGTGACCGGAATGCAGGTCAACTACGCACATAAAGACACAAGTCATCCTCATTGGCCCACGTTCCCGAATTCTCCTGAGATCTTCACGCCGGAATGGTGGGATTTCTGGGCATTCGCGGCGGAAGAATGCGGGAAATATGGTATGGGGATCGGTCTCTCCACCTACACGCTGGACTGGACCGGGACGGAAAATCTCTTCAATCGGATCGTCTACGAGGACCCGGCATTCCACACGCGGACGCTTCATCTGCGGGAGGTCACGGACGGAAATTTCACGCCGTCGGAGAATTCGATCGGTTTCTGGGCCTATCCGTTCCGCGGAAATGTGCTGACGGGAAAAGGGATCCAACTTTCGACGGAAGATCCGGCGCAGACGGCTTCCGAAAATGTGCGAGAAATGCTGGCGAAGGCAGGGAATGCCGACTTTGATTCCGTCC
>SUVI01000018.1 GCA_015062085.1 Planctomycetaceae bacterium | reverse complement strand
AATGGCGGGTTTTGGAAATGAGCAGAGAGCTGCGACCGGCTGTGCGTTTGACGCGGCCCGCAAGATCTACGCAGCTCAGCGCGACGTGACGTTCATGGACGATCAGTCGGTCCTTCGTGCCGAGATCCGGGACGGAAAACTCTGCGTCAGCGGCATGGAATTCCGCGTTTACGTTCTTCCGGGAGTTAAAGCGATCCGCTGGGACGTCCTGAAGAAACTTGAAGCGTTTGCCAACGCGGGCGGGATCCTCGTCTGTCTGGACCGCCTTCCGGATGTTTCGGACCGCATTGGCGCGAATGACCCGGAACTGAACGCGCTCGTCGCCCGGCTCTTCACGGACGAACATGCCCCCGGCATCTTCATCCCGAATCGGAACGGACCGGAGTTCGCGCAGCTCATCGCCGAGAAATTCCCGCGGGATTTTCAGTCCGAGCAGACTTCCGGTTCCGCTAAGTTCCTTCATCGTCAGATCGGGGAGCAGAACGTTTACTTCCTGACGGGCATTCCGAAAGATACGCGCCTGACGTTCCGTTCTGTTGGACGTCCGGAGCTTTGGGACACCATGACGGGGGAACGGAAACCGCTGGAAGTCATTGCGCGATTCCCGGTCGACGGCGAGATGCGTACTGTCCTCAAAATGCCGGTCACGGAAGTGGAAGCAGCCCTGATCGTCTTCCAGCCGGATGCATCGCAGACCGCGGAACTCAAGGAAAAGACGGAGACCGCTTCCGTTTCCGCAGACGCGCAGGATGCCGTTTCGTCTCTGAAGCTCGATGGTCCGTGGCGTTTCCGTTTGGTCCCCACGATGGACAATCAGTGGGGTGATTTCCGTCTTCCCGTCACGCCGGATAATCTGCTCATCGGTGCGGAAGCCCGCCGTTTCCATTACGCGGAGATCGATGATGCCGCCGCCGCGGCATTCCTGGACGCTCCGAATGGTACGATGCCGGAATCCCTTCGTCCGCTTGTTTCTCTCGAGACGAACGAATCCTCATGGCCGATGTGTGCCTACGGATTCGGTACGCAGTTCTTCCTAACGAAATGTGACCGGGCAAAAGGAATGCCTTCTGCCGCGGACGCTGCGTCAAATGCTTCACCGTACGCCTTCTCTTGGCGTGTCGGCGTGAAAGGGAATCCTGGACATCAGGGCTGGCACGGTACGAAAAAGAATATCTCGGACCATTTTATTGCGCTCGGAAAAGGAAAAGGCGGACACAATGAAACGCTTTACGTCGAAGAAGATGTGCCGCAGAACTATCGTCTCTCCACCTTTGTGCGTTACTCCGGAACGGTCCGGATCCAGAAAGGCGGGAATCTCCCCGTTCGCGTGACGCTCGACGGAAAAGAGATCGCACCGGAGACCGAAACACTCACGCTTGACGGTTCCGTTCAGGAACTTGTGCTTGAGTACGCAAAAGCAGGCCGCGGATTCTGGGTCCTGGAAAAAGGAAACCCGCCGGCGAGAAGTGCACAACCGGAAGAAGCGGACGTTCCGCCGAGCGAATTCCGTACGTTCAATACTGCAGGCCGACTTGCTCCGAAAGAAGGCGGAAACGAATTTTCCGCGAGAAAGCAGACCGGAGAGAAGCTGGCCGGAATGCCGCTTTCGATGACGTGGTACCGTACGGACTGCGTGCCGTTTGAGCCGTTTGCGAAAGAAGGAAAAGCCGTTTCGGACCGCGTTGGCGTTTACCGTTTCACGGCGCCTGCTGGACTCCGGAAAATGGTTCTGACTCTTGACGAAAAAGCCGTCGGTCTCCCGTTGGTCTTCGTGGGCGGACAGCGTATCGTCGATTTGGAAGAGACCCCGTCCGTCCAGCCGCGTACGCGCCGTTTGGTCGTTTCGCTCCCGGAAACTGTCATCCAGCCCGCTAAAGTCGCCATTGCTGCGCATCTTGCGGATTCTCTGGAGGGCGGAGCGTACTTTGCCGAGCCGATCCGTCTGGAGACCGGTGAAGGCGAGCTTCCGCAGCTTGGAGACTGGAGCCGGGACGGAACGGTCCTCGAACTCTACTCCGGCGGAGCGGTCTACTCGAGATCGTTCACACTGACGAAAGAGGAGGCCTCAGCGAAAAGCGCGATCTTGGACCTCGGTTCTGTTTGCGCGACCGCAGAGATCCGGATCAATGGAAAACCGGTCCGCACGCTCGTCGCGGCACCATGGAAGACGGACGTTGCCGGTTTCTTGAACGAAGGTGAAAATACGATCGAGATCGAGGTCTTCAACACGCTCTCGAACCACTACCATTCGATCCCCAACCGTTACCGCGGAAACCGTACTTCCGGTTTGATCGGACCCGTTGAATTGCAGTTTGACGGACGCTGATGTTGAGTCGGTGCTAATCTTTCCCATCGGCAGGAACGGCATCGAGCTGTCCCTGCCGTTCATTCTTCACAAAAAAAGCCCGGTCTGCGAGAGATCAGCGGACCGAGCTTTCTGCACTTTTTTTCTGCGTGCTAGAGCCAGAGTTTAAGACGTCCGTCCATCATATCTGGAAATTTTTCCTGAATGGAACGCAAAATCGTATCCGTGACGCTTCGAGCGGTGAAATGCGACGCAATGATCAGCTCGTTTTTGAACTTTTCCTGCCGTTCCACTACGTCATCTAGGTGAATGTGCCCAAATCTGTGGATCAAGTTACTTCTGTGCCTCCGTTCGACGAATGTCATCTCCATGATGAGCGTTTCCGCCTCATAGAAGATCGGATTTTTGTCGAGTCCCGCAGCATTGGAGTCTCCCAGATATGCGATTTTCGGTGTCTTGATTTCGTAAGTGATGTCCGCCCCTTCCTCTTTCAGCCTGCGGATCTCGTCCCCGCTGAGCGTCAGATATTCCGGCTTCAGCTTCTTTCGGCGATGGTAAACGACGTACCCCAGCGATTCGATCCGGTGCGAAGTCCGAAATGCTTCCACGACGATCTCACGGGAGAGTTCCACGGAATCTCCTGGTTTCAGACCCACCAGTTCGCACGGAAATTTCCCGCAATCCAGATGAGACCACACTTTCAGAAGTTTTGCAGCCAGATTTACGAAACCGTCAGGGAGGTAAACGACCGGCGGCGGCATTTTCATCATCCTGCGGCGCGCGACGTAACTCGGAAACATAGCAAGATGGTCCAAGTGCGTGTGGGAAATGAACCAATGATGCGTTCCCATGAACTCCCATGGCTGGGCACCCAGGTCAAAACCGAGGTGAAATTCCGGAATGTGCCAGAATGTCTGGATCGCGGCTCTCGAAAAACCTTCGATCGAATAGTCCTTAAATTTGAACGTTCTGTATGAAATATCGCGCATGGTCTTTTCGTTAAAAAAACGCAGGATTCACTGTTTGATGCGTACGGTATGGAAATTTCAGGGATCTGCCGTAAACCGGCCCCCGAAACGTTATGCAGAAGTTACTCCCGCACTGTTGATCTCGCGGGTCCAGCCTTCTCCTGGATGCAGCCAGATCTCACCAAATAACTGGTACTGTTCAACTTCCACGCAATAATTTCGCACCAGCTCCAGCGAGGCTAGGAAAATGGCGACGAGCGTCGTTTTGTGCATTCCAGGTTTGAAAAGTTCCGAAAATGACGTCATGCCGTTCTCCGCAAGCCGATCCTGGATCCGCGCCATATGTGCTTCGATCGGCGTCTCCTCGTACACGATATTCGTCGGCATGGGACCGTTCGGTTCTTTAATGATTCGGCCAAACGCACTTACCAGATCCCATAGATCGACGTCCAAGATCGGCTCTTCGGCAAGATCACGAGTGCGCCGCGGACAGTCATTCGCCAAACGTGCATAGTTTTGCTGCCAGCGTCGACCTCGTTCCTCAAGAAGACAGGCGGCATCCCGGTACTTTTTGTAATCGAGAAGCTGACGGACAAAATCTTCGTGTGGATCTTCCTCTTCTACCACCGGCTCGGATTCTCCTGGGAGTGCTTCCATCACCTTCATCTCAAGAAGCCAGCTCGCCATCGCGATAAATTCACCCGCAAGATCACAGTCGATGAATTGAATGACGTCGAGATACTCATTGAACTGGTCGATGATCTCACTCACTTTTACGTTCATGAGGTCCAGTTCCTTCCGTTTGATCAGAAACAGAAGCAGATCCAGCGGACCGCGAAATAAATCGAGTTTGACGGTGAACATGGTTCAGGGATCCTCGGAAAATGCCTTAATGACTGAAAAGTCAAGGAAAATGACCGAATGTATGACACTCTCAAGGTCTAGTATAGCCGATTTCTACAGTTCGTGGAAGGCCAGATCTTGAAAAGAAATGCGTTTTTCCCCAATTTGCGAAAGTTTTCTGAAAAGAAAAAATTTTTTTCATTCTCCTTCATTCCTTTTGAACTGCGTGAAAAACGAAGTCTGCCGCACTGAAAAATGGCTGGAGGTCTACTGTTACAGAACGAAATGTGAAAAAAAGACCAGCTTTTCATTCCTTTGATTTTCGGATAAAACGGTTCCTGGAAGTTGCTTGAACTCAATGGCGGCCCCGTTTTACAAAATTTGGCGTACTTTTCGGTTTTCCGTTTTTGTTATCCTCCCAGCCCCCGGCGGAGACCGAATTGGCGCCATTTTGATCCAGTTTACAAAAGGATCCATTCACGAAAGGAGTGCAAAATGGAATCACGAACCAGACCGTTCCGCAGCCGATCCCAGTGCGGCAGCTTTAGGTGTAAGGGGATCTTCTCCGAACATGCAGACGCGTTTAGGGATGTGCGGGATTTGGCTCAATGGAAACCAGAAAAAATATTCAGTGAGGAATTTCTCCCCGGAAAAACGATTTTTTGCCGCGTTTTTTGGAAACGTTTTATCTTCTTCTTGCTCTTTTGGGGATCTGGACTTTTCGGCTCGGTTCAAATCGGCAGTTTGTACCTCGGTTTCTCACTTGCGAGCATTTCCGCACAAACGCTCTATCCATCCGTTCCGCTTGTCGGCGTCCAAAGTGCCACACTCGAAAACATTATGCTGCTTCAAAATCTTCGAGACACTGACCGTCCATGCATCGGACGTAATTCCTGGACCATTGGCTACGGGACTGGCGGGGTGATGCGCGGAAATGTACAGACGCCTGCAGGAGCCGACCCGAACCGTTTTGAAACTTCTTTCGGCGGTATCTTGACCGGGACGGACCTCAATTTCGGAACGACCTCGCGGCTGGGAGCATTTTTTGCGTATGATTCGGTAACCCTCAAAAATGCTTCCGATTCCGAAAAAGCCAATGCCGATCAGTATCTGTGGGGGCTCTATGGTCGAAAAGATTGGAGCGGCGGCTACTTCATGGGGACGGGGGCCATCGGGCATGGGAGACTGCGGCAGAAAACTTTTTCTGAAAATTCGACTTTGGAAGCTCTAGGAGAAACGAATGCGTGGCGAGCCTACGCGTATGGAGAACTCGGGACGGAATTCCGTTTCAGCTCCGTCATATTTCAGCCGTTTTGGGGACTGCAGTACTACCACGCATCGAGCGGTTCAGAGACTGCCGACCCCGCCGACCCCGCGCTCCTGTCTCTTCCTGCGCTAGAGACCAACTCATTTCAAAATGTCGTTGGAGTACGGTTTGCCGGCACGTTTTGGAAAAATGACGTTCATTCACTGTGTGCTCACTGCAGTGCGTTCTGGTTTCACGAATTTCTCACTATGGATGACCTTGGCGGAACGGACTCCATTTCTGCGCAGGATGTGGGCCGTGACTGGTTTATCATTGCACCGACTTTGGAGTGGACGATCGGAAACTTTCGGATATGGAGCGGATATATCGCAATGGTCAATGACCGCGAAACGCTCCACCTCGGGCAGGGAGGATTCGCGTTTTGCTGGTAGTTTCCATGCGTTTCAGACGGGGGGTTGCAGTGGATCGGGAAAACGGGCATAAAAAAAGGAAGTACCGTGCGATACTTCCTTTCTTTGATTTTTGATCTTTGGTCTTAGCACTTGCGTGCCAAACCGTTTTGCAGACGTCAGACGTCCTTACTTCACGATGTCACGGATCTGGTAGATCGTGTGGAGCATGTGGTGCGCTTCGTGAGAGTTCGGAGTGCCGCCGAGCATCGATTCGTAGCAGTCAGCGACCGTCTGGTTGTCCTGCGACTTCCGAACGGCAGCGGCCGCGTCAGAAGCATAGGTCCCATCCTGACGGGCAACGCGTTTCTCACGGTTCGCACCGATCGGCTGACCAGCACCGGAGATGCATCCGCCCGGGCAGGCCATGACTTCGACGAACTGGACGTCGATCTCGCCAGCCTTGATCTTCTGGATCAGTTCACCGGCTTTCTTCAGACCGTAGACGACCGCGACATTGATCGTGACGTCATTTCCGCCGACATTCAGCGTGACGGAGGCCATCTTCAGTTCGTCCATACCGCGGACGGCCGTGAAGTTGAGGTCCTGCAGTTTCGTGCCGGTCAGGTCTTCGTAAGCGTAACGAAGAGCAGCTTCCATCACACCGCCGGAAGTACCGAAGATGAGACCTGCGGAAGTACCGAATCCGAGCGGTTTGTCAAATTCGGCCGGCTCCAGAGCGGCAAAGTCGATGCCCATCGATTTGATCATGCGGGCAAGTTCGGAAGTCGTGATGACCGCGTCGTTTTCCGGCGTGCCGTCTTCTTCCATGAATTTGTCCAGTCCGGCTTCCATCTTCTTGGCTGTGCACGGCATGATGGAAACGAGGAAGAGGTCTTTCTGCTCGCAGCCCAGTTCGGCCGGAAGCATTTTCTTCGCGACAGAACCGAACATCGCCTGCGGCGAACGGCAGGTGGAAAGATTCGGAAGCATATCCGGGCAGAACGTTTCCGCGTACTTGACCCAGGCCGGGCAGCAGCTGGTGAACATTGGGAGCGTGCCGCCGTTCAGAACGCGAGTTTTGAATTCCGTCGCTTCTTCCCAAATCGTGAGGTCAGCGGTGAAGTTCGTGTCGTAGACGTGCTTGAAGCCCATGAGTTTCAGAGCAGCGACCATTTTGCCTTCAACGTTCGTGCCGGCCGGAAGTTTGAATTCTTCGCCAAGGGCCATACGGACCGCCGGAGCGATTTGGACCGCAACCGTTTTCGTGGAATCGTAAAGCGCATCCCAGACCTTCTGGATGTCCTGTTTCACCGTGATCGCACCGGTCGGGCAGACCGCAGCGCACTGACCACAGTTCACGCAGGCACTGTCGGCGAGTTTGCCGTCGAAAGCCGGAGCGACTTTGGCGTTGGAGCCGCGGCGCTGGAAATCGATGGCGTGAACGCCCTGAAGCTCGCTGCACACGCGGACACAGTTACCGCAGAGGATGCACTTATTCGGGTCACGAACGATAGACGGGCTGGATTCGTCGATCTCTTCGATATTGCGTTTCGCGGTGTAGCGCACCGTGTTGACGCCAAGACGGCGGGCGACGTCCTGAAGCTCACAGTCCGCGCTGCGGACACAGTTCGGGCAGTCCACCGTGTGGTTCGCCAGAAGAAGTTCCACGGCGACTTTACGCATCTGGCGGATGTCTTTCGTATCCGTCTTCACGATCATGCCGTTCGCCGGAGCCGTGGAGCAGGCCGCCATCAGCATCGTACGGACGCTTCCGTCTGGGCCGGGCATGCCAACTTCGCAGACGCACATACGGCAGGCTCCGTAGATGCTCAAATCGGATTTGTAGCAGAAAGTCGGGATGTTGATGCCGGCTTTGCGTGCGACTTCGAGAATATTGCGTTCGGTAGTGAATTCGATTTCAATACCGTTGACGGTCAATTTTTTCACATCGGACATATTGATTTTACTCCTTTTATCTTAAACCGTTTCGGTATTTCAACCTCAGATACCTTTGACTGCGCCAAATTTGCAGGCCGTTTTGCAGGCACCGCACTTGATGCATTTGTTGGCATCAATGACATGCGGTTCGCGGACCGTACCCGTGATCGCACCGACCGGGCAACGTTTCGAGCAGAGTGTACAGCCTTTGCATTTTTCAGGATCGATCTCCGGACGGGCCAGTGCCGAGCATTCGCCGGTCGGGCAGATCTTGTCCACGACGTGCGAAACGTACTCGTCGCGGAAGTAACGCAGGGTGGAAAGGACCGGGTTCGGAGCCGTTTTGCCAAGGGCGCACAGCGAACCGAGCTGGACGGCTTTCGCGGTCTCTTCAAGGAGATCCAGAGTCTCAAGCGTGCCGCGGCCTTCGATGATGTCGTCGAGCAGCGAGAGGAGTTGTTTCGTTCCTTCACGGCACGGCGTGCATTTACCGCAGGATTCGTTCTGGGTGAACTGCATGAAGAAGCGGGCGACTTTGACCATACACGTCTGGTTGTTCATGACCACCAGACCGCCGGAACCGACGATCGCGCCGACTTTCTGAAGAGAGTCAAAATCAAGCGGCATGTCGAGCATATCCGGAGTGAGGCATCCGCCGGACGGACCGCCGATCTGGACGGATTTGAAGTCTTCGCCGGTGATTTTGCCGTCATTATCGATCGTACCGCCGCCGATGTCGTAGACGATGTGGCGGAGCGTTGTGCCGCACGGAACTTCGATCAGACCCGTATTCGCAACGTGACCGGTGAGGGCGAACGTTTTCGTTCCCGGGGATTTTTCCGTACCGACGGAAGCGTATTTTTCAGCGCCTTCGCGGAGAATGTACGGAACGGAAGCGAGCGTTTCCACGTTGTTGATGACGGTCGGTTTGCCATAAAGACCGGAAACGGCCGGGAACGGCGGTTTCGGCATCGGCATGCCGCGGTTGCCTTCGACCGAACGCATCAGAGCGGTTTCTTCACCGCAGACGAACGCGCCGGCGCCTTCCATGATGCGGATGCGGAAGGAGAAGTCGGTTCCGAACAGATTGTCGCCGAGGAGACCGAATTTTTCGGCATCTTCTACCGCACGGCGCATACGGGCGACGGCCAGCGGGTATTCCGCACGGACGTAAACGACGCCTTCGTCAGCACCGATCGCTTTACCGGCGATCATCATGCCTTCAAGCACAGAGTGCGGATTGCCTTCCATGACGGAACGGTCCATGAACGCGCCCGGGTCGCCTTCGTCGCCGTTGCAGATGACGTAGCGTTTCGGGTCTTTATTGGCGGAATTCAGAGTGAACTTCCATTTCAGACCGGTGGAGAAACCGCCTCCGCCGCGTCCGCGAAGGCCGGATTTCAGGACTTCTTCGCAAATTTCGGCCGGGGTCATCGTCGTGATCGCCTTGCGGGCGCCAAGGTAACCGCCGCAGGCGACGTATTCACGCACGTTTTCCGGTTCGATCGTGCAGTCTTTCAGGCAGATGCGGTACTGTTCGGTATAGAAACCGATCTCATCTTCCTTCATGCAGGCCTTTTTCGTCGCGGGATCGACGTAGGCAAGACGTTCGAGAAGTTCACCGTTCATGAGCGTTTTCTGAACGATGTCGGCTGCATCTTCCGGCTTCACTTTCGTGTAGAAAATTCCTTCCGGCTCAATACGCATAAGCGGGCCCATCTGGCAGAAGCCCTGGCAGCCGGACTTGGAGACGTAGGTGCCTTCGAACGGGTGATCCAGATCGCCGTCGGCGATTTCAACGGTGACGTCTTCGCCAACTTTTTTCAGTTCTTCGATGAGGGCATCACGAACCTGCATCGAGCCGTTTGCGATACAGCCGGTACCGCCGCAGATGACGATGCGGCGTTTGATTTTCGACGTGGAAGTCTGGAACTGTTCAGCAAGCTGTTCAAGCGGAATCAAATTACTCATTTCGTTTTGCTCCTTTTCTTTTAGTTCGCAGCATTTTCGTTAGCGATGATCTCATCGATGAGCGCTTCCGCCTTTTCAGGGGTGCACTGACCGTGAACGTGCTCGTCCAAAACCATGACCGGTGCAAGACCGCACGCGCCAAGGCAGCTCACGATTTCGATCGTGAAAAGCAGGTCTTTGGTCGTATGATTTTCACTGTCCAGACCGAGTTTGCTGTAAAGTTTGTTCAGAATGCCGTGCGACTTCTTCACGTGGCACGCAGTTCCGTCGCACAGACGAATGATGTGCTTGCCTTTCGGATTCAGCGAAAAGTGAGCATAGAATGTGGCTACACCGTAGATGTGGGAGACCGGAACATTCAAATCTACCGCGACCTGTTCGATCGCTTCCTTCGACAGATATTTGTCCATCTCCTGGATCTGCTGAAGAATCGGGATCAGACGGCTCGGGTCGTTGTTGTTGTTTGCCAAGATCTGTTTGATCGCATTTTCATGATCAATCATTTCCTGGGTCTTTTCGATCGTTTCCTGCATTTTTTACTCCAGTGGCTAAAAAACCAAACAAGGCGAAAATTTTGCGGCTTGTTTCCGGGGGGAAACTTGCGGATGCGCCGCTATAGTGTTTCCATTTCAGCGGGGCATATTTGCCGCAGATCTTCATGCCTGACGAAAACTGTGTGCTGACGGTGTGCATCGCCCTTCTACGATACGCTCTGTCTTATTTGTTAGTATACCACATTCCATTTTTCTGTCAAGCGCTTTTAATATAGCTTTATCGATAAAATGGAAAAAGATTCTCTTTTTTGGGAAATTTTTCCAGTTTTTTTCCAAAAAATGTTAGATCTTGATATTTTGTCTCATCGCTTGAGTTTCATCTTTGTGTTTAGTCTAAGCTAAATTTCCCTCCGTCCTGGAATGTGAGTTTTTTCTGTCATTTTGTCATTGACACGCTTTTTGCATTTTTGTTGGTGAGTTTGTAAACTGCCCAATTTGTCAGGCTGTGAAGAATTTTGGAGTCTGGCATTCCGGTGAGGCCGGAGTACGGGCGACAGTATTTTTCCCTGAAAGTTTTTTTAGCCAACAACAGGAGGAATCCGCAGTGGCGAAACAAATGGTTTTTGAAGATGAAGCTCGTCAGCCGATTCTGGAAGGTGTCCAGAAGCTGGCGCGTGCGGTCCGCAGTACCCTGGGTCCTCGCGGACGGAATGTGGTCCTCGATAAAGGCTGGGGCGCTCCGAAAGTTACGAAGGACGGCGTCACGGTCGCGAAAGACATCACGCTGGATGATGCGAATGAGAATATGGGTGCGCTTCTTGTGAAAGAAGCTGCGAGCAAGACGAATGATGTCGCGGGCGACGGAACGACCACTGCGACGGTACTGTCGGAAGCTATCTACACGGAAGGTCTGCGTTTCGTGACTTCCGGCGGTGTGAATCCGGTCTCTCTCCAGCGCGGTATCCTGAAAGCTGCGGCGGCTGTTGTGGAAGCGATCGAAAAAATGGCGGTCCCGGTCGACGAAAAGTCCCGTAAGGAGATCGCGCAGGTCGCGTCGATCGCCGGAAATAATGACCCGGAAGTCGGCAAGGTTCTGGCGGAAGCATTCGTGAAAGTCGGCAAAAACGGCGTCATCACGGTCGAAGAAGGCCGCGGAGCCGAAACGTATGTCGAATTTACCGAAGGGATGCAGTTTGACCGTGGTTACCTCAGCCCCCATTTCGTGACGAACGACGATCGCCAGACGGTGGAGCTGGAAAACTGCCTCGTTCTCTGCTATGAGGAAAAGATCTCCAAGGTCCAGTCTCTCGTTCCGATCCTCGAAGCAGCCAGTCAGGCGAATAAGCCGCTGCTCATCATCGCAGAAGATATTGAGGGGGAAGCCCTTGCGACGCTGGTCGTGAACAAACTGCGCGGTATTCTGAATGTCTGTGCCGTCAAAGCTCCGGCTTACGGTGACCGCCGTAAGGCGATGCTTGGCGACATTGCAGTCCTGACAGGCGGAACGGCGATCTTCAAGGATCTCGGGATCCAGCTGGAAGCCGTGGAACTGGAACAGCTCGGTTTTGCGAAGAAGGTCATTATCTCGAACGACACGACGACGATCATCGACGGCGCCGGAGCCAAAGAAGCCATCGCAGCTCGCGCGGAACAGATCCGTGCCGAGATCGAGACCACGACGAGCGACTACGACCGTGAGAAACTTCAGGAACGTCTTGCCAAACTGGCCGGCGGTGTTGCAAAGATCCTCTGCGGCGCCTCGACGGAATCTGAAATGAAGGAAAAGAAATACCTCCTCGACGATGCGAAAGCTGCGACTGCGGCCGCTCTCGAAAAAGGTATCGTTCCGGGCGGCGGCGTGGCTCTGATCCGCTGCAGCACGGCGGTCGATTCTCTGGAACTTGAAGGCGATGAAGCTCTGGGAGCCGTCGTCGTGAAGCGTGCTCTTCAGGTCCCGCTCCGCGAGATCGCCAAGAACGCCGGGATCGACGGTGCGGTCGTCGTGAACCGTGTCATGCGCATGACTGGTGCGACGGAAGGCTACGATGCTGACAAGAACAAATACTGCGACCTGGTGGAAGCCGGTGTCATCGATCCGGCGAAAGTGGTCTGCACGGCTCTGACCAACGCGGCGAGCGTCGCGGGTCTGCTTCTGACGACGTCCTGCGTCATCACGAACATCCCGGTCGACACTCCGGAACCTCCGGCAGGCGGCGCGCCCGGAATGGGAGGCATGGGCGGAATGGGCGGAATGCCCGGAATGGGAATGATGTAATCGTTTCCGAGTAAAGAAAACGGGGTGCGCCTCACTCTCTAATGGCGGGGCGTGCCGAAAAGTCCGGTTTTCAGGCCGGGTCCAAGTTACGAAAAAATCAAAAATTAAAATAAAAGGAAAATGAACATGAACGCAAATCTTCGTCCCCTGGATGACCGTATCGTCGTGAAACCCCTGGAAGCGGAACAGATGACCGCCGGCGGCATCGTCCTTCCCGATAGTGCGAAAGAGAAACCGCAGCGCGGTACCGTCGTGGCAGCCGGCCCGGGCAAACTCCTCGAGAACGGCACGCGCGGTACGATGGCAGTTGCTGTCGGTGATGAAGTCATCTACGGAAAATACTCCGGAAGCGACATCGAAGTCGCCGGTGAAGAGTACAAGATCCTCCGTGAAAGTGACGTTCTGGCTAAGATCCTGAAGTAGATCCGGACGGCATTCCGCGTTTGAATAACCGAACATAGAAAAAGAAAAGGAATCACTACCGTGTCCAAACAATTACTTTTTGCCGATTCCGCGCGTCAGCGTATGCTTCGCGGTGTGGAAAAACTGGCCGACGCCGTTGCTGTGACGATGGGACCGCGCGGCCGTAATGTGATCATCAACAAAGCCTACGGCGGACCGGCTGTCACGAAAGACGGCGCTACCGTGGCACAGGAGATCGAGCTGGAAGACCGTTTCGAAAACATGGGTGCCAAGCTCGTGAATGAAGTCGCGCAGAAGACCTCCAGCACCGCCGGTGACGGAACGACTACTGCGACGGTCCTGGCTCGCGAAATTTTCCGCGAAGGTCTCCGCAACATCATCGCAGGCAGCAATCCGGCTGGTATCCGCCGCGGGATCGACATTGCGGTGGAAGCTGCGGTGGACGCTCTGGTCGGTATGGCCAAACAGGTCACGACGAAAGAAGAGATCGCGCAGGTCGGCGCCATTTCCTCGAATAACGACAATGAGATCGGAAATCTTCTCGCCGATGCGATGGAAGCCGCTGGAAACGACGGCGTCATCACGGTCGAAGAGGGAAAAACTGCTGAAACGACCTACACCGTGGTCGAGGGTATGCAGTTCGACAAAGGTTTCCTCTCCCCGTACTTCATGAATCGTCCTGATACGGCTGACTGTTATTTCGAGAACGCGATCATCCTGCTTCACGAGAAGAAGATCAACAATCTGCGCGAGCTGATCCCGCTCCTTGAGAAAGTCATCCCGACGGGCAAACCGCTGCTCATCGTCGCGGAAGACATCGAAGGGGAAGCGCTCACCGCTCTGGTCGTGAACACTCTGCGCGGCAGTATGCGCGTCTGTGCCGTCAAAGCCCCGGGCTTCGGCGACCGGCGTAAGGCGATGCTTCAGGATATCGCGATCCTCACCGGCGGGCAGGTCGTCAGTGAAGATCTCGGGATCAAACTTGAGAACGTGGACCTCACGATGCTCGGTTCGGCCAAGCAGGTCACCGTCACGAAGGATAATATCACCATCGTGGACGGTGGCGGAACGAAAGATTCCATCAAAAAGCGCATCGATCAGCTGCGCGACATGATCGAGAAGACCGAGAGCAACTACGACCGTGAGAAATACCAGGAACGTCTGGCGAAACTCTCCGGCGGCATCGCGGTCATCCAGGTCGGTGCGAGCACCGAAGCGGAAATGAAGCAGAAAAAAGCCCGTATCGAAGACGCTCTCCATGCAACACGCGCTGCTGCTGAAGAAGGCATCCTCCCGGGCGGCGGAGTCGCTCTTCTTCACTGCCGCAGTGCAATCGAAAAGGCTCGCACTTCTGCCCGCGGTGATGAAAAGATCGGTGTGGACATCATTCTGCGCTGCCTGAGCAAGCCGATGGTCCAGATCGTGAACAATGGCGGCGAAGACGGAACGGTCGTCGCGGACATCGTGAGCGAAATGGAACCCGAAATGGGCTACAATGCCGCGACGGGCGAGTACGTCAACATGTTCGAGGCCGGGATCATCGATCCTCTGAAAGTCGTCCGTACTTCTCTGGCGAATGCTGCGAGTATCGCCGGCATGATGCTGATGACGGAGACGATGGTCACCGATTTCGACAAAGAAGACAAGAAAAAGGCGGCTGCAGAAGGCGCGGTCCGCTAAATTGGGCGGGGACTTCGGTTTCGGCTGAAGCCCCTGGATGATCACAATGGAATCGGTCTGTTCTTGGGCCGGTTCCTTTTGAACGACTGTGTTTTTTGTGATTTTGGTCTTGAAACCGCAATTTTAGAGCTCCCGCCGTCCACGATCCGTTCCTCGGGTCGTGGATTTCGGTTTTCGGAGACGGAAGCGGAACTGGGGCCGTCACGGTCAAATTTTCAAAATACTTTTTTTTTCTTTTTCGGAACGTCTGATTTAGTACGGGCCGGGGGAGATGCAGATTATGGCAGACAGCAAACGCGACTACTACGAAGTTCTCGGTATCGACCGAAATGCAAATAAACACGACATTGCCGCGGCATACCGCAAATTGGCGCTGAAGTACCATCCGGACCGCAATCCCGGAAATGAAGAGGCGGTTGAGAAATTTAAGGAAGCGTCCGAGGCTTTTGACGTTCTGAATAATGACGAAAAACGTGCGGCTTACGACCGATACGGGCATCAGGGCGTTAATAGAATGCCCGGCGGTGGTCCGCAATTTAACGATATTAATGACATTTTTGAGGCCTTCAGCGGAATGGGCGGTTTTGGCGACATTTTCAGCGAGATCTTTGGCGGAGGCCGAAGAGGAGCTCGCGGAACTCGTGTCCCCCGCGGTGAAGACGTGCGGAGTGTCGTGGAACTGGATCTTCGCGAGGTCGCTTCCGGCGTGAAGAAGCTGGTGCGTGTTCGCAGAAAAGAAGTTTGCACGACCTGTCACGGTACGGGGGCGAAAGCCGGGACCGTCCCGGAGCAATGCTCCTACTGCGGCGGACGCGGTGTCGTGATGCAGAATGCGGGGTTTATTCGCATGCAGACGACTTGCCCGTCCTGTCATGGAGCAGGAAAAGTCATCCGCCAGCCCTGTACGGTCTGCCGTGGTTCTGGACTTTTCGACGACGTCAAAGACATTGAAGTTTCAATTCCTGCCGGGATCGAAGAGCGTGAGCAGATCCGTCTTGTGGAAGAAGGATCCCGCAGTCCTGCCGGTGGAGAACCGGGTGACTGCTACATTCAGGTCCGATTCAAGGATCATCCGGTTTTCCAGGTCGAAGGGAAAGACCTCATCTGCAAGGTTCCGATCTCCTACTCGCAGGCAGCACTTGGCGCGACGCTTGATGTGCCGCTTTTGGACGGGCATCAGGATTTCAAACTTCCTGCAGGAACGCAGACTGGTGATATTTTCACCTTGAAGGGCAAAGGGCTTCCTGACCGTAAGCGTCCTAATAATCGCGGCGATATCCTGCTCGTCGTGAACATTGAAGTTCCGCGTACAATTACGGCAGAGCAGGAAACGCTTCTTCGGAAACTGGCAGAACTGGAGCAGGTAAATGTTTCACCGCAGAGAAAAGGTTTTTTCAAGCGGATCAAAGACTACATTCAGTCGCTTGGTGAAGATGACGTCAAAGAAACTGTGAAAGAAACAGGAAAAGAAGCCGAATAAGGAAAGAGAAAGGCAGGAGAAAGACATGATTTTTAAAAAGAAGACCTCGCCGGAAGAGACCCCGCAGTCGGACGTTTCCGAACAGAACGATGAGCAGGCGGAAGAAGTTCAGAATGCCGTGGATGAAGCGGTCGTTGACGGCCTTGAAGAGGCGGTTGCTGACGCGGAAACTGCGGCTGATCCGGTCGCGGAACTTCAGCAAGCTCTGGAGGAAGAAAAGGAACGTTCCCTGCGTCTTTACGCGGAGCTGGATAATGTTCGGCGCCGTGCATCTCGTGAGCTTTTGGAGGAGCGGAAGTATTCGGGGATGGAAGTGATCCGCTCGATCCTGCCGGTCATGGACAATCTGCAGCGCGCGATCGAGGCGGCTTCGGCAGGGGCGGCAGATGGTGCGAATGACTCGTTTCTGGAAGGGGTCCGCATGATCTACCAGCAGATGACGGATGCGCTCGCGAAGAATCACTGTACGCGCATCGAGGCGCAGGATAAGCCGTTCGATCCGAATTTCCATGAAGCGATCTCGCAGATGCCGAATGCAGACGTGCCGGAAAATTCCGTTCTGTTCGTTGCGCAGGATGGTTACCTGCTTCATGACCGGGTCGTGCGTCCGACTCAGGTCGTCGTGAGCAAGAAACCGTAAGTGCTCTCTTTTCAGAGAGTTTCGGATCTCGTTTTGCATCGTTTTTGTCAGGTTCAGGTGTTCTCCGCTGTTCCTGCAGTTCGATTTTGAAAATTTACGTACAGACAGGAAAGACCCAATGATCACGATCACAGAATTAGCTAACGAAAAAGTTAAGGACGTCATTCAGGCGCAAAATATCGCGGATGACCGATTTCTCCGGATCGGAATCGCGGGCGGCGGCTGCTCCGGGCTGAAGTACGCGCTTGCGTTTGATAATCAGTTTGACCCGCTGACCGACACACGGTTTGAAGCGGATGGTATCGCCATCGTCACTCGCAAGAAGTTTGCTGAATTCCTTGACGGCACGGTCATCGATTTCAAGCAGACGGACACTGCTGCTGGTTTTTCGATCGAAAATCCGAATTTCCCGGCAGGCGCAGGGTGTGCGGGCTGTGCGGGGCACTAAAAGCGGGATTTCTGGAAAAGGAAGGAGCGAAATGCGTGAATTTCGTGACTTCCTTTTTCATTTTTCTTTTCATGATCCATTTTTTCAACGATGAAAACGATCGATATTCAAAACGCCAGTGTGATCTTTGGCACGAAAACCGTTTTAGACCGGATCTCCTGGTCGGTTGAAAAAGGAGAGCGGTACTTTATTCTCGGTGCGAATGGGGCAGGGAAGACGACGCTCGTGAAACTGCTTCTCGGATACCTTTGGCCGCGTTTTGGCGCGACGATCCGAATTCTTGGCGAAGAGTACGGAAAAATCAACCTGCCGGAACTGCGCAAACGCATTGCGTGGGTGAGTCCATTTGTCCATCAGTACACGCAGAATCCGAATCTGACGGCGTGCGAACTCGTCCTTTCGGGCCGAGATGCGACATTGGGGACGTATTTTCAGGATATTTCGGAAGAAGAGGAGCAGAAAGCGCGTGAGATGCTGGAAATGCTGAACGCAGGGCATCTGCTTCATGAGAAAGTTCGTGTTCTTTCCTCAGGCGAGCAGGTCAAGGTCCTCATTGCACGGGCACTCATGACGGATCCGGAACTCATGATCCTAGATGAGCCGAATGTTTATCTGGACGTTCCGGGACGGGAGTTTCTGCTCCGTACGATCCGTGAGTTGGCAGAAACGCGGCCGGAGCTGACTCTCGTTTTTATCACGCAGCGGATCGAAGACATCCTGCCGCAATTCACGCACGGGATGATCTTGAAGGAGGGACGGATCATGGCAGACGGCTTGCGCGAAGAGGTTTTGACAGAGGAGAATCTGAAACTGGCTTTTGGAATGGACCTTCAGCTGATCCAGACGCGTTCTGGACGCTTTTGGACCGTCATCGAGTAGAGGCGGGAGTTAAAAAGGCGGAAATTTTTTGATTTTGGCGGTCTTTTCGGCGGTCTTTTCGGCGGTCTGCGCGAACTTTTCTGACGCAGACCGCTTTTTTATGGCGGCGGGAGACTCTAAACTTCCCGCACGACGCCGAGCATGGAAAAGACGAGATGCGTCGAAATGCGTGACTCCGGGATCCGGTAGTGAAGCTGGAGCATTTTACGATAGTCTTCCATTTGGAGCTGATGCGAGCGGATCTTCTCTTCCAGAGCCTCGGGACTGCTGACTTTTCGCGTCGTTTTGTAATCGATACAGTCTGCCCAGAAAATTTCTGCGTCGTTTCTTAGCAAGATGAGGCGGTCCAGCGTACCGAGGAGGAGTTCATCTTCAGTGCGTATCGCCAGTTCCTTTTCGCAGTAAACTTCCCATCGGATCTCGTTGGGATCTGCTGGGTCCTTGCGAGTCACCGTCTTCGGTATCTGTTCGTCTGTCAGGATACCGGCTTTCAGAACTTTTTCGCGAAGCATAGGAAGGTAAGTTGTCCAATGCAGAACACGATGCAGTTTAGGAGCTTTGAGCGAATTGTGGAAACTTTTCAGGAGCCGTTCCAGCCGTTCTTTGGCCAATCCGAATGGTTTAGCTGCAGCAATGAGCTCTTCGTCAGACGGCAGGCTGTTTTCGACCCACGCGATTTTTTCGTACCAACTGTGCAAAATACTTCCGTTGACCGTGTTTTGCTGACTGAAATCGATTTTTTTACCGAGATCTACAAAACGTCGGTCTTCAATGTTGGAGGGGGCTCTGCGAGTCAGGTTCCGGCTTGCCGTCGGATCGCATTTGAAGAGGATGGGTTCAATTTTCGCGATTTCTGAACTTGACTCTCCCGCAGTGTACGTTTCTGCATCCGTTTCTGTGTTTATTTCTGCATTTATTTCTGATTCTGGACACACTGCGTTTTCAGAAATCTGTGTTTTGGTTTTCTCTTCCTCTGCCAACGCTTGGGGTGTCTTTAAATACCATTGCGCATCTCCGTCCCAAACGAGTCGTGCTTCCGGCGGTGCGGCTTCCTCTCCAGTGAACGTGATGCGCAGCAGGTCGGAGGCCTTTCCTTTGGGAGGGATCTTGCCTTTGGATTTTGAAGAGGAGCTGGACGGCGGGACGAAAAGGTACATTGCGTAGACGGCCCGCGTCATTGCGACGTAAAGCATGGAAAATGCTTCGTTTGCGCGCTCTTTTTCACTGTGCATCATGGCTTTCAGAATTGGGGAATTTTCCGAAAAGAAAGCCATTTTGATTTCTTTATTTGGCACTGGCGTCACGAGAGAAACGGCCTGCAGTACATCATCCTGCGGATACCCCGGCACGAAATTTGGCGATTTTCCCGTGATCTCAAAATTGAGTTCCGGAAGGACTACGGCATCAAACTGCAGTCCCTTGGATTTGTGGATCGTCATTAGGGAAACGACGGCGTCGGAAGGATCTTCCAAGCCGCTGGTTTTGATGTACGTGACGAAATCAGCGATTCGTTCGGATCGGGAATTTTGAGTGAATGCGGCTGCAAGGTTCAGGAATTGCTGAAGACGCCGTACTTCTTCCTTCGTACAGCGCGGTTCGAGAAAACGGACGAGCTCTTCCAAGAATGTTCCGATGCCGAAAGCCTGAAATCGTTCGCGCAGCTGAGCGAGACAACGGGAGCGGACGGTTTGGATCTCGGCTGCCTCTTCTTGGGGAATGAGACGGAGTTCTTTCCACGCCAGTTCCGGAAATCGTTCTGCAAGCGGTGAATTTCCAACGTAGAACCAGTCCATCGAACTGTCGGGAAAGTCCATGAGGCTCAAAAGTGAAAGCAAAAGGCGGACTGCCGTCGAAGTCGTGAGCGGGATCTTGCCTTCCTCACTGACCGGGATCCCTTTTTTCCGCAGTAAATGGGCCAGTTTCGGCATGGGGGAGTTGGTGCGGAAGAGGACTCCGATCCGATGGATCCCGCCGGCGTTTCGATAGATCTCCGCGATCTGATCTGCCGTCCACTGGAGCTGGGGATCTTCCGCAGGATCCGCATCGCTTTCCAGTGCTGCGTCGGCATCACTTCCATTTTTACTTTTTGACTTTCCTTCGCACATAGTGCGCAGTTCCCAGTAGCCGGGATACTTTGCCGATTTGGGCGACACTTTGTGTGTTTCAAAACGCCAATCGTCCCATGCGGCAGAGGCGGTTTTGTCGAGGAGAGAACGGAGCGGAACTCCGTCGATCCCGCAGGCAAAGGGATCGGGCTGTGGAGCGGAGGGGTCTTTCACCGGATCGTGGAAGAAACGGTTGACGCAGTGAAGGATCTCCGGAGCACTTCGCCAGCTCGTGTTGCTGCTCTCCTGTTCGATCCCGGGAAAAGTATTTTCAATGGCGTTGAAGATTTCGGACCGGCCGTTTCGCCAGCGGTAGATCGCCTGCTTGACGTCTCCGACGCAGAAGAAAGTGCGGCCGTTTCCTGCGGTACAGTGTTTCCCGAACGGAAGGAAAATGCGCCACTGATCAAGCGACGTATCCTGAAATTCGTCGAGAAGCAGATGGTCGATGGAGGAATTCATGCGCCAGAAAAGCGGCTGAAGATTTCCATTCAATTTTTCGATGAATTTTGCGGTAAATCGAGCCAGATCCTCGAAACGCAAGCCGTTGGCGTCTAGTTTGCTCTGGTCGTAGTGTGCTGAAAATCCGTCCATCAGTTCGTAGACGGCATGCGTCTGTTCTTGCATGAGCCGGAAGTACATTGCAGCGCAATGACGGGCAAGACGGATGAGCGGGAGACGCAGTTCTTCAAACTTAAATTCATGTCCGTAGAATAAAAACATTCCGTTGGAGTCGGCCTGAAACGCGTTTTGAATGATCTTTTCATTTGCCAGCCCGACCCAGTCATTGATACGGAGTTGCGGAATGATCTTATTTAATGCCTTCAGCAGGTTCTTTTTTCCATCGGGATTTTCACTTGCTTTTTCTGCTTCTTCCTCCAAACAGTTAAGGATCTCTACGATTTCTGCTTCGTTCAGGAACCACGCAAACGGCGTTTTTTCTCCCGGGACCCAGATCGTTGGGTCCATGAGAGCGTTCCATGCGTTTTCATCTGCTTCTCGCTTGAGCGATAGCAGTTTACGGATCTGTTCGGAGATCTCATTTGCCAACTGCGTCCGGTTTTCTCCTTTGAAGAGTTGACGCACGAGAGTCGGGGCGTTTTTCCGATTGTCGCGGAGCGTTTTCTGGATCGCGTTCCAGCGCAGATGCACATCATCGACGTCATCCAGGATCATCCAGCCCGGTTTTAGACCCATTTCATACGGAAAACAGAACGCAATGCGCGTGAAGAATCCATCGAGCGAGCAGGCACGGATCTGATTTAGACCCATGACGAGCTGACGCATGAGCTGTTCCATTTCTTTCGATGAAATTTCACGGCCAATGTTTTGCGAGAGTTCATTCCGAAGTGCATCATCCCGACACGCCTGAGCGGCAGAGAGGAGGATCCGATTCAGGATCTCCCCCGTAGCCTTCCGGGTGAATGTGGAGGCCAGGATGCGCGGAATGGGGACTCCGCTGGCGATCAGTTCCAGGTAACGGAGGCTGAGCTGGCGGGTTTTTCCGGAGCCTGCTGAGGCGCGGATCAGTAAATTGGATTTCATGGGATTCTGTGATGGATGGAACTTTGGAAAACGAAAAGGAGGAGGAAGATCGAATGTCCCGGCCTCTTCCGCCGAGTCTTTCGATCATGCTGTGATCATGCTGTGATCATGCTGTGATCATGCTGTGATCATGCTGTGATCATGCTGTGATCATGCTGCGGCATTGCGTGATCTGCAGTCAATTTTTCAGGACTTCTGAAATTTCGGACCGTAAGTTGGCATTTGGCGTGATCGGCAGCACTCCATTTTATTAAGTATACCGAACATGGCTGGAAAATCAAGAGCACGAAAAGAAAATTTTGTGATTTCACGAAATTTTTTGGGGATTTTCATGACTTTTGGGGATAGTACGGCAAATTTTGAAGTTTCGCAGGACTTCTGCTCCTGTGCAACCGTAATATTTTGGACCGGCTGAGTTTTTTTATGATGCGGCAGATCTCCCTCCAAATCAGGATCAGCGGGACTTTGCCAGGATCTGGGCCTGCGCGAGATGAAAGAAAAATGCGGTCTGAGCGTCGGAAATAGGTCCTTTACCGCTCGGAGACCGCTTTTGTTTAGCCCGCTTCACAAAACTGAGCCGTGTGTGCATTACGGCTGGCTTTGCGTCTTTATGCCGTTAAGTTCCTTGAAAAGCGGAAGGTAACGATAGTAAACTTCCAGCATGAGAATGTGCATCGTGGTGACATAGTGTCTTCCGGCGACCTGTCCCCAATGGTCCGAAGCTTTTCCATACGGCGACCAGCTTCCTTTTAGGAATGGATCTTCCAGCTCCTGCGAATTTTTCAGCGCGGTGAACATGTGGGACTGCCACTCCTGCCAGCTTTCGTCCTGGAGGTGGAAGAAGACCTGCGTTGCATAGTACCAGTAGTAGGTATCGCGGCGTGCCCGCATCATGGTCGGCGTATTTTTCATGAGGTAGGAAGCTGCACTTTGGAATTCTGGTGTCTTCGAGTCATGATCGAGGTAAAGTTCCATCAAAAGCCCTTCCGCGGTCATGGCGTATGAGGGTTTCTTCCATTTCTCCATCTCTTCATTCTGCGGATTTTTGACCGGCAGATAGCAATAGCGTTCCCCTCCATTTATGGCTGCCGTTTCGAGCCAGTTTTCTACCTTTTGGAAACAGTGATCCGGAACGCGCAGGCCCGCCATTTTCGCACTGACCAGCGCCATCATTTGCCAGCCCGTCACTGAAGTATCCGACTCGCCGCGCCAGACTCCGTCATTTTTAGCGGGTGTGTAGCGCCAGCCTCCTTGCGGACCTTGTGCTTTGACGATAAAATCAATGGCGCGCTGTGCGGGTTCGCGAAGGCGTTCGTCACGCGTCATTCCGTACGCCTCGCAAAGCGCGATCGTAGCCATGCCGTGCGAGTAGATCCGGCCGTATCGGTGTGCGTCCGATTTTACGGAGAACAGA
Source organism: Planctomycetaceae bacterium (assembly GCA_015062085.1). Next base: position 11,324 of record SUVI01000018.1, on the reverse strand, counting down.
CTTCCGTCCGGCTGCTGATTTCGGAGCAGCCAGGTAAGGGCACGGTTTACAGTTTCTGTGTACTGTTTTTTCTCGTCTGACGCCAAATGTGTATGCCCAGCGCCAAGGTAAGTCAGGAGCGCCAGTCCCGTTGCTGCTGTATCTGCGTGAATGGTGCCGAATCCGTACGTTTCACGATCCATGCCGTCTGGAAGGCCGTTGGGAACGAAATTTAGCGACCAGTGACCATCTTCGAACTGCGTTCGGCTCAGGTACTCTAATCCGTGCTCGATGATTGCTTCCGTCTCCGGGTTTCCACCGGCTTTTTCGATCATTTCTTGGTGATCTTTCCTCATCCTTTGGCGGAACGGCAAGCACGCCTGCAGTTTGGGGCCTGAAATCTCGGGAAGTAATTCCTCGACTGGAGTTTCCGGACTTGCCAAGGGATCTTCCTCTTCCGTGAGCCATGTATCCTCTTCATTTTCCGAAAGTTCTGTCGTGCTGGGCTGGAAGCCCATTTCCGGAATGTCAGATTCCTCAAATTGGAAAACGACGACATTTTTGAGGACTTCTTTCTTTTCGGCCTCAAGAACGTTGGAACCCATGACCTCTTCCGTCATTGCCGTCGTTTCAAGCACTGCGTCCGACACGCCGCTGATAGCGCCTGCGAGAACTGCGTCCAGATTTTCATCTTCTCCGGCACGGGCACCGAGGGTCTGGCCTCCGTTTCTTTTAGGCTTTGCCGGGGCGGTTTTCAGCGTTTTGCCGGGTTTGTTTTTCGTAGGCTTTTTCGAAACGTCCACGCTTGCCATTCCTGCGGAAGGGGTACGTTCTTCTCCAAGTCCGGAACGCAGTTCGCCGAGCTCGTTACTGGCACTTCCGGCCCTGGAACCTTTCGGAGTTTCCCCCCAGTTTTTAGGCTGACCGGCAACGACATCTTCTCCCTTCCGAGAGATTTTGCCGCGCGGCTTTTTTTTCTGATTTTCATTCAGTGCCTGACGAAATTTACCCTTCTGTTTGTTTCGTTTTCGTGCCTCTTCCTGAAGATTTACGGTCCTGCGCTCTACTGATTCTGCGGAATGCAGTTCCGTTTGCTCTGTCAAATCGCCCAATTGGGGACTTTCTGAGCCAATGAGACCTGAAATCTGGGCTTCTGCCACATGAAGCTGCGGCGTGGCGAAGGGCGCCTTCTTTTTATTTTCATCTGTGGGGTTGTTTGTGTATTTTTCGAAGTATTTATGGTCCGGGGCCTCGATCGGGGATGGCTTGATGTCTCCTGCTTGCGAGCGGGCATCTTCTCCATTCTGGGGCGTTGATGCTTCCTGCTGGGATTCCAGCTCTTTGTGGGAATCTTCCACTCGCTGAAGCTGTTTCTTTACTTCGGAGTATTCTCCCAACGATTCCATTACTGGCGGTATTTCCGGAGCGGTATCCTGAGGCTGGGGCTTGGTGTTTTCCTCCTCTTCCTCTTCCTTTTCATTTTCATTGTCCTCCTCATTTTCCTCTTCATTTACCTCTTCCTGTGAGGGATCTTGGAAAACTTCGTCTCCTTCCAGGTCGCCATAGTAAAAATCGTTCACGATGACCGGCGCTTTGTGATGCAGTTCCTGAAGGTTCAGCGCGACTTCTGTTTCCCGTTTAAGTTCTTGACCGACGATCGCCTCTTTCAGCAAAAGAAAAAGGCCTGCGTGCAGCAGAAGACTCAGAGAAACGGAAAAAAAGAACCGTCTGCGTTCCGCATCGTACATGAAACCGAGCCACAGTAGGTACGTTAGGCAAAGAAGAAGCGTTCCGAGCGCGCAGAATGGATTCCGGAAAAACGCAAACGTGTCCGGAATTGAGGCGAGCGTGTCGGAAAATGGTGCAAATGCGGCTGGAAATTGCGTGTCGGGAGCGGCCCAGATCCCCCAGCCAAGGCACGTCAGACCTCCGAGCGTCCAAAACAGAAGAAATACTGCCGGGCCTGCCGAGATTGAAAGAATATTCAGTGTGAATTTCAAAATCGTCCTCATTTTGAAACCTTCCTTTGGATTTTTGAAATCTGACGTTTGGGGACAGGGAAAGCTCCGGTCTCTCCCTGATCGCCTGCAGGTACCTTGAACTCTGCAGGTTCCTATTTTTTGTGTGTACTATTTGAATGACCGGCTCGAACCTCTGCGGGACCTGACCGGGAAACCGACCTGACCGGGAAACCGACCTGACTGGAAATGCAGAAAGTTACTCTTCCCGAGTGATGGTCGAGTAGTTTAATTCCAGCCTCTGGCAAAGGTCTACCGCTCCGACGATCGCGCCAAATGGTGCACGTTCATCGCCGCGAATGACGATGGAGGAATCTTCCGGTTTTTCCCACGCACCTCGAAGGAGCGTTTCCATTTCAGGTCCAGTTCGCTTGACGCCTGCGATAAAATATTCGCCGTTCCGCGTGATATTGATGACCAGCGATTTTGGCTGAGACCATATCGGCACGGACTCCGTTGCCTGCGGAAGCTGAATGTCCAGGCTGGAGTCTTCCTCGTCAAATTTCGTTGCGACGAGGAAGAAAATGAGCAGCAGGAACACGACGTCGATCAGCGGCGTAATGCTCAGGCTGGCTAGAGCGTTTCCTTTTCGGATCTTTACTGCCATGGAATCACCTGCTTATTTCTGGTTCTTCTGTTTGACGTAGTTTTGGAAATGTGTGGGCGTCAGACGCGTTTTGCCCTCCAGCCCTTCGATGTACGACGTGAAATTCACGAGTTTCTGGTCCATCTGATAGAAAAGTTTCTGGATCTTACCTTCGTACCAGTGTGCTAGGATCGCGGCGGGGATCGCGACTGCGAGACCGGCACACGTCGTTACCAATGCCGTGTAAATGCCTTGCGAGAGCATTTCTGCTTTGTGGACTCCAACACTTGAAGCCGTCGCCATGAATGCCTCGATCATCCCGACCACGGTGCCGAGAAGACCGATCAGCGGCGTTACTGCTGCTGCGAGCACCAGAAGACGAACGGGAGCATAGAGTCGGTTCGCTTCGTTTTCTTTGGCACTCTCAAGGGCACTCTGGACTTCATTCATCGGGCGTCCGCTTTTGAAAAGTGCTGCCTGCATCACACGGGAAAGCGCACTCCGGTTCCGGCAGCAGTGCGCATAGATCGCACGGGGATCTGCTTTGGAGATGATTTGCGATTCCACATTACGCAAAAGACGCTTGGGAAGTACTGCACCGCGTCGAAGCGCCAACAAACGCTCCAGTCCGATCGCGATGACCAAGATCGACATGAAGCCGATCGGAATCATCAGCACGCCGCCGCGAACGGTCAATTCCCATGCCGAGAGCAGCTTTTTCTCAAGTCCGGCAAAGCCCGTTTTTTCCTCGTCACCCATAGGAGAACTTTCTTGAACCTCTGCGGCTCCAGCATTCACGTCGGTTTCCGTTTCCGCTTCTGCGTCCGTTTCCGCCGCCGTTTCTGCATTTGCGTCTGTTTCCGCCGCCGTTTCTGCATTTGCGTCTGTTTCCGCCGCCGTTTCTGCGTTTGCGTCTGTTTCCGCCGCCGTTTCTGCGTTTGCGTCTGTTTCCGCCGCCGTTTCCGCGTTTGCGTCTGTTTCCGCCGCCGTTTCCGCGTTTGCGTCTGTTTCCGCCGCCGTTTCCGCGTTTGCGTCTGTTTCCGCCGCCGTTTCTGCGTTTGCGTCTGTTTCCGCCGCCGTTTCTGCATTTGCGTCTGTTTCCGCCGCCGTTTCCGTTTCCGCAGTGACTGCCGCGTTCTGTTCTTCTGCTGCGATATTTTCCGAAATGAGTGCGTTGAGGCTCCATCCAGTTGCTAGAAGAAGGAACGCGCACATGAATTTTATCTTTTTCATTTTTCCACCTGAAATCAGGAAAAAACTTTTTGGAACTTAAACTCATTCATGGATCCGGACCGCATCGAACGGCATCCGATTTCGGAGCAGCGGTGCAGTCCGAGTGTGCAAAAGCAGATCATGTTTCGTCCCCGAACACGATCTACTTCTGCGTTACTCAGTTTTTGTTTTCATGAAGTTTCCTCATGAAGTTTCTTCATTTTTCATGAAGTTTCTTCATTTTTCGCCGGATCAGCTTGGCTTTTTCGTATTTGGGGAACTTCTGAAGCAGCTCCCTGTAGTGAGTCAGCGCTTTATCTTTTTTCCCGATAGCTTCGAAACATTGCGCCGTCTCAAACATGGCATCTGCCTGCAGTTTCTCGTCTTCTACTCCGTAGATCACCTGGTAGAAGATCTGAATGGCTTTCTGGTACTGCTTTTGTGCGAAGAGGATCTCCCCCTTCAGGAAAAGCGTCTGGTGCGTGAAGATCGGATCGTTTGCGGCGATGACTTCATCGCATTTTGCGAGAGCTTCTTCCATTTTCTGGAGATGGAAAAGTGCTTTCGCGATTTTGAAATTCGTTCGCAGACAGCCGGCGGCCTGCGGGTAAAGTGAGCAGAATTCGGCACCGTATTCGAGCACGGACTCCCATTCGCTGGCTTCTTCGTAGATCTGGATGCACATTTCCAGCGCATTTTCTGCGAAGACTTTTTTCAGGACACCGTCTTTTCGGACCTCATGGAGTTCCTTGAGCGCCTGACTTGGGTTGCGCAAAAAGTAGTGCGTCATTCCCAGCAGGTAGCGCAGTTCCGCCCGGTTTGCGAGGATCTCTTCTTTTTCTTCTGCCGACTGCTTCGATCTTGGTTCCGATTTCAGCTCCGGTTCCAGTTCGAGGGAACGAAGGAACGCTTCCGCTTCCTGGTACTCTCCGCGATTGAAAATCGACCACGCGAGTTTCAGCTCGGCATTTCTGTGCAGGAAATCTCCAATGTCTTCCGGAGCTTTCGGCGTGTCGTTCAGGACGCGGCGGAACATCTGCTCGGCTTCAGGCATTTTTCCTTCCGCGTACCAGTAGGTCCCAAGCTGGAAGTACAGTGAACGCAGCAGGATACTTTCAGGGAATTTTCCGTGCATGTCCGCCAAGAGATCCTGCGCCTCCTGGAGTTTTTTCTGAGCCATGAGGACACGGACCAGCTGATTGTAAGCACGTTCCATGGAATCCCATTCCGGATACTCTTCGAAAAGCTCACGGAGCGCTTTTTCGGCTTCCGCGTACGCTTCTTTTTCGAAAAGACAGCAGGCGATCTCGTACTTCGCTTCCGGTTTCAGTGCCTGAAATTCTTTGGCGTCGGATTCAAGGATCACGTTCCACGCGTCGATCGCAGCATCAAAGTCCTTTGATTCCATGGCTGCGATCGCCTGAACGTTTGCGCCGCGCTCCGAGTAGTCCGATTTCGGAAAACGTGCCGCCATTGCTTTGGAGATCTTGACGGCTTTTTCCGTCTTCCCAAGTTTCAGGAAGCACTGCGAGGCCAGGAGACCGGCTTCCGGGCAGTTGGGATCTTCCGGGAAACGTTTCGTGAATTTTTCAAAAGTCTTTGCGGCATCCTCGAGCATATCCGTTTCGATCTCGCATCGGCCCTTCAGGAAGAGCAGCTGCGGCGCGATGTCGGAATCGGGGAAGCGTTTTAGGGCGGATTTTAAGTTTTTGACGCATCTGTCGTACTGTTTCGTCTGGAAATAAACCAGCGCCAGGTCGTAGTACAGTACACTGAGTGCCTCATACTCCCTTTCCATTTTTTTGGCTGTTTGTTTGGCATCCGTCAGGGCATACTGTGCATTTCGAAAATACTGTTCTCGTTTTTTCGGGCTTTTTCGCGTCTGTGCGTACTCGCGGTAACAGATACCCTGAATGTGGCGAAGTTCCACGCATTCCAGCGAGTCTTCCGTTATGGACGTGAGGCAGCCTTTGATGAAACGGAATCCGTTGAGGTGCTGTTTAGCCTGCAGGTAGGCGTGTGCCGTCAGGATCCGCCATTCGTCACGTTCTTTCGAATCCGGAAAACGTTCCAAGAGCCGTTTTCCGCAATTGCGTGCTTCTTCGTAGTTGCCGGAACGGAAAAACGCTTTCATATTTTCTTCAAGGAACTCGATCTGCAGGCGTTCCGGAAGACGCGTGAAGGCATCCCAGCGGATCACTTCTTCCGAAAGGAGAAGGACGTCCGCATGATCTTCTTCTGCGGTGCGGAGCCTCACTGCCTGAAGCATTGCGTCTGCCCCGTGAATGAGCGTGTCGGGTTTCTGGTACAGGCCGAAAAGCCGTCGGTAAATGGCGACCGCTTCGTCTATCCGACCGCAAGCTGCCAGTGTATCTGCCTGGTCGCGGAGCAAGATTTTGGTCCGCTGTTTTTCGGGGACTTGCTCAAGCGTCTCCAGCGCGAGTTTCGGCGCTTCATTTCGGAGATGGAGCAGGACGAGCTGATGGATCGCGTGATTTCGCAGCGTACGGTCTTTCTTGCTGTCCGATTCCTGAACGGTGTATTCCCAGAGCTTCTGGTACTCTTCCGTTTCGAATGCTTCTGCGCCTTCGGGAAGATTTTCATTGAATTTCTTCATCGCGAGCGCTTTCTGATAGCACGCGTGCAAATAGACGGTACTTTTCGGAAATTCTTCGACGACCCGGCCAAACATTTCGACCGCTTCCTCGTAACGCTCCATTTTCACGTGCGTTTCTGCCGTGCGGTAACAGAAAAACGCAAGGTTCACCGGAGGAACGTTTCCTTTTTTCGTCTTGAGCAGGGGAGCGTAGGCTTCTGAACTCCAAATCTCGGCAAACAGTTCCGACGCAAGTGCGTAGTCTCCAAGCCGGAAGTAAATGTCTCCGAGAAGACGCTGCGCCTTGAGCTTCAACGTCGTTTCCGGATCACGCGCAATGAGCGTCTGGAGCGTCACCATCGCGCTTTTCTCGTCCGGCTGCTGGAGATTGAGGTAAACTTCACTCAGCGTATAGAGCGCATTATCCTGCTCTTCAAAATGCTGTGTTGCGACGACCAGTTTCAGGTCCCCGAGCGCATTTTCGTAATTTCCGAGCTGAATGTACGTCAGCGCTTCCTGATAGGAGGCATCCATCCGGTACGTGCTGTCCGGGAAAGAGACGCGGATCGTCTGAAACTGCTGGATCGCCATTCGGCAGAGTGCAGCAGCTTCCGGCGTGATGGCGTAAGTTCTGTCTGCTACCGTATTGACTGTCCCGCGGCGGCTCCCCGTCTGCTGGATCGGAAGCGATACGGCATGTTTCAGGAACGTCATGCCAAGAAAAAGAACCGCTTCATCCTGATTGGGAAATTCTCCTTCTGCCAGGATCTTTTGGAACTTCTTTTCCGCTTCGGCATACTCTCCCGTCTTCATCTGACAGTATGCGAGGTAGTATTCCGCATAGCTCCGCTGACTGTTTTCGGGATACTTTCGAAGGAATTCTTCCCAGCCGTCCCGAGCGATCTCGTACTCGCCGCCGGTCGTCAGCGCCATGTTGCCGTTGAATTCCGCATCTGCTGCAAGCATATCTTCACCATGTACGGGATTCGGGGATCCCGGAAAGTGGTGGATCGTTACGGAAATCGCGAAAATCACGGACAAAATCATTGCCGGAAACGTGAAATCAAACCGGAAATCCGCACTCCGGTCACGCCGCGCTAAAAATGAATTCAATCCCTTCATAATCTGCCTGTCCCTGCATTCATGAGGCCTTAAGACATCCTGCCCGGAGCGTGTTCCTGCCGATACGGACGCGCGCCTCAAAACTGTGCTTCTTTGTGCGAGCATTTCTTTGGCGTCAGTGGGCAGTACTGCCGAGATCACTTTCGGCAACACCTTTCCAAACCGCCAGAACGTGCTCGGAAAGAAAACCATTCCTTTCATTCTATCAGGTTGAAGATTTTTCTTCAACCCCCCAGCGTTCCATGTTGCGGCTTTTTTTCAAATTTTTGCCAAATTTCCCAAAAAAAGTTTCAATTTCTTTAAAATTTCAAACTTTTCAAAATCCCTAACGCGATTTTTGACCATTTCTGCCGCAATTGATGCGTATGACGTTTCTGGGACTTGGCGTCGTTTGAAGGAAGGGGATCTTTCCTTTTTTCCTCAAGGATAAGAAATCTTCCAAAATTTCCGCAACTGGAAATCTTTACCTAATTTATTTTATCATACAAAATGACCATTTGCAAATGGTAAAATAAAAAAAATGGGAAAACTTTTGCTTTTTTATTTCAAGCAGCGTGAAAATCTTTTAATTTCGTTTTAAAACACAAATCCGGAAATCTTTACTTAAATATAAATTTTCCTTTAAGTAGAACTTTCCTTCCTACCGAAAATGGGAATGCGTGGTTTTCTTTCTACGGTACAGAAAAGCAAGACCAAGTTAATAAAATTTCAGACATAATTCTGTTCGTAGGATTTTGGACTGTGACTTGATTCCTGTTTACTTCCTGAGGATGGACCGGATCTTCAGGAAACGGAAACGGTAATGGAATTCACCGTGAAACAGATTCATTTTTTTGATCGAAAAATTTGGAAGACCCTCTGTTTCGGAACGCTCATTTGCGCTCTGGGAAATTTTTCGCCCTGTGCGGGCCAGATGACCGTGGAGGAGTTTGGGAAGCGTCTGGAACAAATGGAGAGAGAGAACGAAACGCTGCGTCAGCAGATCGCAGAAGCGCAGATGGAAACCTCTGCGGGGGCCTCGCCTGTACCGTACGGACTTCCTTCCTCTTCTGTTTTGGCTGAGGCTGGCTCTTCTGATACTGGTTCTGCGACAGATGTGAAGGAGGGACTGGATCCAGAAACCTTGCCGTCTCTGCCTGTTCTGGATCTAGAAAAAAAAGATCGGCTCGTTTCTGTCGTGAGCGATTACGATTCCATCATGCTGAACATGGCGCAGGACGACCTTGAGGCGGAGCTTGCGCGCTACAAGAATTGGCAGTGGAACAAAGATGCGTTTACGTTTACTCCTTACGTCTGGTTTTGGCTGACGGGGACGCACGAGACGAACTCGCTCTATCCGGGCGACTATCCCATCTGGGTCAAGAATGAGGACCGGAGCCACACGTATTTCGACATGAAATCGACTCGTCTTGGGCTGAACGTGACGGCGCCGGAGATCGCGAGTATGCCGGGAGTTCGGGCGACGGGCGTTTTTGAGATGGATTTTCAGAACACGTACGTCTTTGAGAACGAGGCGGACGTGGAGCTGCGCAAGGCGTACATTCAGCTGCAGAGCGACGAATTCATGTTTCTTATGGGGCAGACCTGGGAACTCCTCAGCCCCTTCTACCCCACGGTTTTGAACTGGGGATTCGGTGCCGGAGGCGGAAACTTCGGTTTCCGGCGTCCCATGGTCCGTTTCGACCGATACTTCAAGCAGCATAACGGCCGGTTTGCCATTCAGACGTGCATTTTGAGTTCGAGTACCTCGAATTTCACCGACGCCAACGGCCTCGCATACCAGGGAAAAATGGGGCGGTATCCGGAATTTCAGCTCCGATTTGAGCGGACTTTCACGAAAAACGACCTCTGGAAAAGCGCACTTTTCGCGGTCGGAGCGAAGATCGGCGACAAAGAGTACGTCATGCAGGGAGACGAATTTCATCGGACTTCCTGGGCATTCACCGCAGATACGAAGATCCAGTTTACCGACCGGTTCTTCTTCCTTGGGGAATTCTTCACCGGGGAACTTCACGCGGTCAACTGTGCCGGCATCATGCAGGATCTGAACACGCAGACGCGCGAAAATGTCGGTTCGACCGGCGGCTGGTTCGCGTTCGGGTGGGACATCACGCCGGAACTGCACTACTCGATCGGCTACTCGATCGACGATCCGTGGAATTCGACCCTCTGTCAGGGAATGAAGGGCAAAAACCATTTCATCTACACGAATATTTCGCGCGACCTGACGAAATCGCTCAACCTCGGCTTTGAGTACCAGTACTTCGAGACGGAATACGTTGGCGTCCGGACCGTCGATTCCCACGTGTTCATGATCTGCTCGATGTTCAAGATCTGACCCCGGTCCGTTTTTAGACTCTGCCGCGCTCCGCGGTGAAGGAGTGCGCCTATCCGCGCCGATCCATTCTGCCGGATCATTTGGAAACAAAGGCCTTATGCTGTGAAACTCAACAGCGTGAGGTCTTTTTTTATTCTGTTTGTCTGAAATGGAAACCGTGCTGTAGCCGATACAAACGTTAAAAGATGTGAATTTTATTATCTTTTCTGAAATTATTGCGAGATCTTAATAAAATACCCTCTATGTGTCCCTTGACAAAATTCTATTTCTGGTGTATGATGCGTATGCCATCAGATTTTATGATCCATTGAAAAGCAGGAGGAAATTCATGAAGCGTATTCTGTTTGCGTTCCTGTTTCTGTTTTCTTTTGTTCTGACTGCCGGGGCGCAGGAGCAGAGCTATCCGGAGATCGTCATTGATGAGTCAGGGAAAATTACGCGGGAAACGGCGGAGCTCGAGCCGGAAGATTTCGTGACGGCCCGTAAAGCCGGCGACCGCATGGTAAAGACAGTGGATGGCATCGAGTACGCTTTCCGCTGGTGCCCTGCGGGGGCGTTCACGATGGGGAGTCCATCCAGTGAAACTTGCCATAATAGTGATGAAACGCAGCACAGCGTGACGCTGACGAAGGGTTTCTGGATGCTTGAGACGGAAGTGACGCAGGCGATGTGGGAGAGCGTGATGGGGACGACCGTCCGACAGCAGCGGGACAAGGCGGATCCAGACTGGTCGCTGTATGGCGAAGGAGCCGAGTATCCAATTTACTATGTGAATTGGGAAGAGAGCAGGACATTTTGCGAGCAACTTTCATCGAAACTTGGCGTTCAGGTAAGTCTCCCGACGGAGGCTCAGTGGGAGTATGCGTGCCGAGCGGGTACGCGTACGGCGTATTCGTTTGGCGATAGTCTGAACGGCCGAGAGGCAAACTGTGACGGCAACTATCCTTACGGCACCTCGGCGAAAGGTCCGTATTTGAGCAGAACGACGCCGGTGAAGAGTTATGCCAAGAATGCCTGGGGCCTTTACGACATGCACGGGAATGTTTGGGAATGGTGCTTGGACGTGTACGAGAAAGACTTTTACGTCAGGTCGTCATCGAGCGACCCGTGCAACTGGAAAGATGAAAATAGCGGCTCGGGCCGAGTCTGCCGCGGCGGCAGCTGGTACGACGACGCCGAGTACTGCCGCTCCGCGTACCGGAACTACAGCGTACCGGTCCATCGTTACTACTTCTTGGGCTTCCGCATAGTTCTTGCAGATCCAGCTCCAGGGAAATAAGCGTAGCGCAGTGTCGACGGCAGCGCGATCCGGCAAAATTTCCCCCTCCCTTGGCGGGGTGCCCCGCAGGGGCGGGGTGGTCTGAAATGCCGAGTATCCCCAACCACTCCGTCTCGCTTCGCTCGCCGCCCCTCCGAGGGAGAGGAATTTCTTGAAAAGCGACGCGAGACGCGCCGCCTCCCAAAAGCGACGCG
>SUVI01000214.1 GCA_015062085.1 Planctomycetaceae bacterium | reverse complement strand
CAGTGACGGGGTAGATTATGTGGTTCTTCCGAAGTGGAAGAATATGCTCATTCAGCTTCTGAACATCGCGGGCGTCGGACCGGTCATCGGCGTGATCCTCGGGATCAAGTTCGGACCGATCGTCTTTTTGCTTATTCCGATCGGAAACATTTTCGGCGGGGCGGTCCACGATTTCGTCAGCGGGATGTTCTCCGTGCGGAATGCCGGATGCAACCTCCCTGCGCAGATGCGCATGACGCTCGGAAACTGGTACTATCGTTTCATGACGGTCTTCCTCTGCGTCATTCTTCTGCTCGTGGTGGCCGTTTTTATTAATGTTCCGGCGAATCTGCTCATTAATATTCCGGAAGGCGGCGCGAAAGAGTACTTCTGGCCCGTGGTCGGAGCGATTTTCGTCTACTATATTCTGGCGACGCTCTTTCCTGTGGATAAGATCATTGGGCGGATCTATCCGTTCTTCGGCGCGCTGCTTCTCCTCGGGACGGCACTGCTCGGCGGCTCGCTCGTCTGGGAGTATTTCCAGCCCGGTTCCCCCGATTTCCTTGCCATGACGGAGCCGATGCGCGAAACGGCGAAACTTCAGGGACCGGTCATTCCGTGTCTCTTCGTCACGATCGCCTGCGGTATCCTGTCCGGCTTCCACGCCACGCAGTCGCCGATCGTGGCCCGTACGATGATCTCGGAACGCGAAGGACGCGCCACGTACTACGGCATGATGGTCCTTGAGGGGATCATCGGCATGATCTGGGCCGCCGGCGGAATGGCGATCTACCATCTGATGCCGGAACAGCTCGCCAAAGACCCCAACGCGGTCCTCGGCGTCATCGTGAACCGCTTCATCGGCTCGTACGGCGCGATGGTCACGGTCCTGGCCGTCGTGATCCTCGCGATCACCTCCGGCGACACGGCACTGCGAAGCCTGCGGATGAGCCTGGCGGAAGTGCTCCAGTTCCCGCAGAAGACGCTCATGAACCGCATCCTGCTCTGCCTGCCGCTGATCGCGATCCTCGCGGGTCTGCTCTTCTGGTCGAACCGCGATGCGGACAGCTTCAAGCTCCTGTGGAATTACTTCGCGTGGGGAAATCAGGTTCTGGCGGCCTCCACGCTGATGGGATGCACGGTATGGCTTGCGTCCCAGCGAAAGTGCTGGCTCGTGACGCTCGTGCCGGGAATGTTCATGACGTTCGTGATCCTTTCATTCATCCTGTTCGCGCCGGGCGGATACAAACTGCCGCAGGGACTGGATCTCCCGCTGAACACCGCCTACGGGATCGCCGGAGCGCTGACTCTGACCTTCGCCGTCCTCTGTGTTGCCCGCGGACGTAAAATGGCGCGGGAAAACGAAGTTTTTCAGGGATCCAATGAATCAGAAATTCAGGAGGTAAACGAATGAAACGCTCACTCATCATCATCGGAAGCGGACCGGCAGGTTGGACGGCGGCGATCTACGCAGCGCGTGCGAATTTGAAGCCTCTGCTGTTCGAGGGGGCCGTCTCGGCAGAAAATCAGGCGAAAAACACGCTCCCGATGGGGCAGCTCGCCATGACGACCGAAATCGAGAATTTCCCCGGATTCCCTGCCGGCGACCTCACCGAGTACCTGAGATCCGCGATCGATCCGGACCGTCTCGACTACCTGCCGCCTCACGGAAAACACGGCATCACCGGCCCTGAACTGATGGAACTGATGCGTCAGCAGGCCGTCAATTTCGGGACGGAGATCGTTCCGGACGACGTCGTGAAACTCGATACTTCCGCGCGTCCTGACGGCCCGTTCCGGATCGAGTCGGCAGAAGGGGACGTCTACGAGGCCGACGCGGTCATCGTCGCGACCGGAGCGAGCGCGAACTGGCTCGGTCTGCCGTCGGAGGAACGGTTCAAGAATCTCGGCGTCAGCGCGTGTGCGGTGTGCGACGGTGCGCTTCCGCGTTTCCGAGATCAGCCGGTCGCGGTCGTCGGAGGCGGAGATTCCGCGATGGAAGACGCGAATTACCTGAGTCAGTTCGCCTCGAAGGTCTACCTGATCCACCGTCGGGACGAATTCCGCGCCTCCAAATTCATGGTGGACCGGACGCTGGCGAATCCGAAGATCGAACCGCTTTACTCCCGGACGGTCGAAGAGGTCCTCGGCGACCCGAAAACCGGCGTGACGGGCGTTCGGATCGCGAGTACCAAAGGGGAAGCGCCGCTCGAAATCGCGGTCTCCGGGCTGTTCGTCCTGATCGGGCACACGCCGAATACGGAATTTCTCGAAGGCGTCGTGGAGCTGGACGAGAGAAAATACGTGCGCTGGACGACTCCGGGACGGACCTTCACGAGTGTTGAGGGAATCTTCGCGGCAGGCGACTGTGCGGATCATGTCTACCGTCAGGCGAACACGGCTGCGGCGACCGGATGCATGGCGGCACTGGATGCGGAACGGTGGCTCGCGGCACGATAATTGTTTACCTGAAATTCACTCAGAAAAGATGCACTCCCCCTTGAACAGGTTTCATTCCGTGAGTGTTTCTTTTCTGAATAACGGTTTCAAATTATTCATATTCCATAAATAAAATGTCAATTCAAGTCCTCGATAAAGTATTTTCCCTCTATATTTCGGAAAAAGAAATCCAACTTCAGGTTCAGCGTATTGCTGAAGAAATTCAACAGGATTTTTCAAATGAAAAACCTTTCCTGGTCTGTATTTTAAAAGGCGCTCTGTTCTTTTTTGCCGACCTTCTTGAAGCCTTGGCGATACCATGCGATTTAACATTTTATCGGGTTTCAAGTTACTCCGGACTGGCCAGTACCGAAAATATTCAGGAAGCTGCTCCTTTTCCGCGAGACATTAACGGCAGAAAAGTCATCATCGTCGAAGACCTGATCGACACGGGAAACACGATGGAATTTCTTATTAGCCATCTGAAAAAGCTGGGAGCGTCTGAAGTCAGAATCGCCTCTCTGTTCTTCAAACCAGGAAAATTTAAGAAAGACTTCCCTATCGATTATTACGGAATGGAAATTTCCGATGAATTTATTGTCGGTTACGGTTTGGACTATGATGAGGAAGGGCGAAACTACCCAGACATTTATCGGGTAAATGAATAGCTTACTAAACTGTCAAAACCTGAAAATATCTGATTCCAACGCGCTTCCATCCATTATTTGGGGAAGTCACGGGGAAAGGTTTGAGGAATGAAGAAGAACGTAAAGGCTCCAGACTTTCTCTCTGTTCCCAACGATACTCCGACGCTGGAAGCCGCGTGCCGGGAAATTGCTCCTGGGGGAAAGATCTTCCTTCGTCCCGGTACGTATCGTATCCCGGAAACCCTCATACTCCGAAAGGGGATGGAAATCCGCGGAAATGAGAAGCAGCCGGAATGCGTGATCCTTGAAGGCGGTACTTCTCCCCTCTTTCACCTTGAAAAAGGAGAATGCCGACTCGTTGGGCTGACACTTCGGAACCGAGGAAGCAAAAAAGAAAATAATTCAGAAAATGCTGTTCTTCGAATCTCCTCCCGGCGTGCGGAAGTGTGCTTTTGCGTGCTGGAATCGCGTTTTGGAGGCGGTCTTTCCATCACCGGTCCCAATTCCCGGCCGGAAATTGTCTCATGCATGGTCCAAAACTGCGGAACATTCGGATTCCGAATCGAAAACGGCGCGAAACCGCGTATCTCCAATTCCACGGTATCCGACTGTTACGGCGACTGTCTGGAAGTTACTGGTCCCGGTACCGCACCGGTCGTGACGCATTGCCGATTTAAAACTTCCATTCATTCTGGAGGGATCTTTGTGCGCGATGGAGCACGAGGAATCTTCTCCGACTGTTTCATTTCGGAAAACGCGCTCGTCGGACTGGAGATCACCGATTCGGGAAGCGCGCCTGTCTTTCTGCGATGCAGATTTTCCGCCTCTGCAGAAGATCCGGACGAAAATGAGATCCTCGTGTGCCGCGGAGCTGCCGGAACGTTCATCGACTGCGAGGCGCACCGTTTTGAGGCTCGCGGAAAAGGGACTGCCCCCTCGGTTAAAAACTGCCGATTTCACGGGGGAAAGGAAGGCGGAATCTTCGTGCATCGCGGAGCCGGGGGCTGCTTTCTCGGCTGTACCGTATCGGAAAGTTTCTGTTCCGCGATAGAAATTTCCGGACGCGGTTCCTCACCTACCGTCCGAAACTGCCGTTTTCTCAACTCGCGAGAAGGGGCGGGAATCTTTCTCCGAAATGGGGGAGGCGGAAAATTCACCCAATGTAAAACCTCCGGAAACGCTGCCGGATCTGTCTATTTTGAAGGTCTCACAGCTTCTGTATCTTTCGAAAAATGTCGTTTTTCAGATCTGTTTCCCTCAGAAGAACAAAACGGTTGAGGAGACAGAAAAAAAGCATATCCAGAATTGTTTCGCACACGCGTGATGGATTTAAAAGAAACAAAACACTAAAAAGTTTTTGAAAGGAGACGCGAAACGCCGCACTCCATACACAAAAAAAGCCTTCGAGAAAATTCTCAAAGGCTTTTAATATACAAAAGATGAATTCACACGAAGCCTGTCAACAAGGGGCCTCCATATTTTATTCATCCAACTTATGTCGGACGTTCTAATTTCCTTAGAAAGGAGGTGATCCAGCCGCAGGTTCCCCTACGGCTACCTTGTTACGACTTAGTC
>SUVI01000213.1 GCA_015062085.1 Planctomycetaceae bacterium | reverse complement strand
CGGCCGTGAGAGGGAAACATTTTGGAAATTGTTTCCCTCTCAGACTCTCTCTTCAAAAACTTTTTAAACCTTTTTTGTGTTTTTGTGTTTTTTTTCGTGCTTTTCGTGTTCAAAATTTGGCTAAAGGACCCACGCACGACGGCACTCTGCTTGAAAAGCGACGCGAGACGCACCGCCTCCCAAAAGCGACGCGAGACGCGCCGCCTCCCAAAAGCAACGCGAGACGCGCAGCCTCCCAACTGATTGAAAAGCGATGCGAGACGCACCGCCTCCCAAAAGCGACGCGAGACGTGCAGCCTCCCAACTGATTGAAAAGCGACGCGAGACGCGCCGCCTCCCAAACTGGCTGCCCGTCATGTCGCCGCGGCCGTGAGGAAGGAACATCTTGAAAGTTGTTCCTCCCTCAGACTCCCTCTTCAAGAACTTTTTAACCCTTTTTGCGTTTTTTTGTTTGTGGTAGCATTCGGTCAGACCTGCCGCGTCTCGATCAGATAGTCCAGAAACGCACGGCAGCCTTCTAAAATGTCCGCGTACGCAACGTCGAATCGGTCAGTGTACCACGGGTCTGCCACGTCTTCATTCCGTCCGGCAAACTCCAGAAGTCGGCGTACTTTCTGCTGAGGATCCTGCCCAATGATCCGTTTCGCATTCTGAATGTTCCTCGAATCCATCATGAGAAGCCAGTCATACTTTTCGAGATCCGCCTTTTTGAGCTGAACGGAATACTTTCCCGCGCATTTCAGCCCGTGCCGAGCCAGTTCCGCCGCGGCAGGAGGATAGACTGGATTTCCGAGTTCCTCTGTGCTGGTCGCACTGGAGGCGATCTCGAACTCATTACTCAAACCTTCTTTCGCGACGAGGTCCTTGAAAATAAACTCTGCCATTGGCGAGCGGCAAATGTTGCCGTGGCAGACAAACATGATCTTAATCATGATCTGTTTCTCCTGTTTTGTTCAGTTCGTTTTTGTTTTGATCTGTTTTTTCAGTTCTTTCAAAAAGCACTTTGTTTAGTTGAACAGTGATCCCTGCAGGATCCCTTACCGATCTCTGTTTTAAGGACCGGCTGTCTCGAACTCGATCCAGATGATGTTATTTTATGCAAAATCGGCAATTTCCGCAAGTCTTTTTGTGAACGATTCTAAAAAATTCAAAAAAATCCTGAAATTTTGGGAATTTCTGATTGACTTTCAGAAATTCGGGAATAAAATAAAAAGGAATGGTCGTTGGATCTTGATCAATGAGTTTCAAATACAAAATTTAAAAGGTCGTTTTTATGCGTAAAACAGCAAATTTTTCGCAAAATATTTTCCGCAGTGCAGTTTCCTCCGGAGCAAGTTTGCTGACGCTTGCATTTTTGAGCGCGTGGGGAATTGCCGACGTGCAGGCGGAGCCGGTCTGGACAAAGGTCGGCGTGCCGACCTATGCGGCGACGGAAAATGCGATCGTCGTGAACGGTACTTTCGCAGCCCCGCAGGTCTTTAACGCTTCCGGAACGGAGCTGGTGTTCAATACCGATTTCCGCTACGGTTCCGCGGGTGAGGACGTCAGCAAGCTGAGTGACCGGAACCATCTGACGAAAATGTGCCTCAGCGGTGAAATGTCCGGGGTGAAAAACAATCTGCTCAACGACGGAAGTAAAGTCGTTCTGACGTTCACTCCGAATACGGCAGACTGGCATTCTCGTCTTCCGATCGCCAAATACTCCATCACGACCGCCAACGACGGCGACGTGCGCGACCCGGACGACTGGATCCTTTACGGAACAAACGACGGCACGGAGTGGACACCGATCGCTTCCGTAACGGACGCGGCTCTCCCCGGCGGAAACGTTAAGGAGACGGACCGCTACATTCAGTATGATTTCCCCGTCGATATGAACGCCAATTTCTCGCAGTACCGTTTTGAATTTACCGGAAACCGCGAAGCCAGCACGATCTTTCAGATGGGAGATCTCGTCCTCTGGTCGGAAAATCCTGAAAGTACGCCGGATTTCACCTCCAAACCTGAGCTAAACCGGAATTACGTCCCGCTGATGGTCACGGGATGCGAAGTCTGGAAAGACGGCGCGAGTCTCGCGGAAAACAAAAGTTCGACGTGGTATTTCGGAACGAATGAAGGGATCGACCAGCTTCTCGATCAGGAAATCGTCACGGCATCGGACGCAAAGACCAAAATGTGCGCCGTGGCTTCCAGCGGCAATTTCTTTGACCGATTTGACTCCATGACGCTCGATTTCCAGAACGCCGCACAGAAAAACACGGCGGACGGCGGCGTGCTGAACATTCCGGAAACGATTCGGAAGAAAGAGTTGACGGCCTACTCCATCACGACGGGGAATGACCTTGCGGACCGGACGCCGGATGACTGGGTCCTTTACGGCTCGGACGACAATAAAAACTGGACGGTCCTCGACACGATCGAGGGGGCGGGGCTTTCCAAACTCAGCACGATGTACACGATCCCGCTCGAAGAGAGCGTACCGGCCAACCGATTCTACCGCTTGGAAATCACGGACAGCATCGGTAAGATCCAGGCGATGCAGTTCTCCGAGTTCACGCTCTGGGACACGCCGACCGGGGAAGAATACGCGAAACTTCCGGCCGCCAAAAACATTACAGTCACTCCGCGCGGCGGGCTTCACTCGAACGATTACGAATCTGTCGCCAAACTTCAGGACGGACGGACCGATAAATTCCTCGCTTACCTGAACGCAAACAAGAATGAAACGAACCCGGCGACGCAGCTTTCTGCGGACTCTCCCCTTTCGCTCACGTTCGAAATGGACGACTCCTACCTGCTGGAATCCTACTCCTTCACGACCGCCAATGACCGTCCCGATCGGGATGCGTCTGACTGGCAGCTCTACGGCTCGAATAATGGGACGGACTGGACGCTGCTTGACGAAGTTTTCGACTTCGTAATGACCGATGAACGCTACGCGACACACCAGTTCGACCTCGACAGCGAACAGGGCTACGGCTGGTTCCGTTTCGATTTTCTCGGAACGAAAGGCGAAACGAACGGTTTCCAGCTGGCGGAACTCACTTTCTACGGCGTTTCTGTCAACGCGATCCCGGAACCTGCGTCGTTCATCCTGCTTGCATTGGGAGTTTTGGGACTCTTCTCTGTCCGCAAGCTCCGGAAAGGAACCGCGAAATGAAAAAAACAATTGGTGCAAAGGGATTTACGCTGGTTGAGCTTCTCGTGGTCATCGCGATCATCGGAATGCTGGTCGGTCTCCTTCTTCCGGCAGTTCAGCAGGCTCGTGAAGCCGCCCGAACGATGCAGTGCAGCAACCAGCTCAAACAGATGGGGCTGGCTGCGCTGAATCACGAAAGCACGAACAAAGCGTATCCGTCCTGCGGCTGGTCGTGCTATTGGGAGGGAGATCCGGACTTTGGCTTTGGCGCGGATCAGCCAGGCAGCTGGATCTACTCGCTCCTTCCGTTTTTGGAACAGAACGCGCTTTGGCAGCTTGGTTCCGACGGCGACAAAAGTACGGGCGGCGAGATCAAAAACGCGAACAAGACTCGCCTTTTTACACCGGTTTCCCTCTTCTACTGTCCCTCGCGCCGCGTCCCCAATCTCATGAACGGGCACACTGCGGCAAGAAACAATCATGAGTACACCGGCGGAGTCGCGAAGTCTGACTACGCAGCCAACGGCGCTGATGGATGGAGCTGGACCAACTACGGTACTGTCGAAGAGGGGCTCAAAGCGATCTACTCCGCCGGAAAAACGGGTATGTTTTACCCAAAATCCGTTATTACGATGGGGGAGGTCCGTGACGGAACGACAAACACGTACCTCTACGGCGAAAAGTACATGGACCCGCTGCGTTATGATGCGGCCACCAGCTGTGCACAGGGTGATGACTGGAACTGCTGGATGGGGCCGGAGTCGAATGACCTTTCCCGTTACACGCAGTATCGTGACGACCAGATAAATCAGCCGCTTCAGGATAGGATACAATACGATCACGGCAACCCCTTCGGAAGTGCACACGCAGGCTCTTTCGGAATGGTCATGTGCGACGGTTCCTCGCAGCGCATCAGCTACAGTATCGATAAGGAGACGCACGCGAACCTTGGCAAAAAGGCTGACGGAGAAGTGGCACAGATACCGAACTGACGCATACGGCAGCATGACGAATTCCGTCTTCATAAAAAACGGCTGAAGAAATGGAAACGTTTCTTCAGCTGCTTTCTTTTGCCGTGGCATAACGTCTTTTCTTGCTTTTTCTCGCGGTCTTTTCTCGCGGTCTTTTCTCGCGGTCTTTTCTCGCGGTCTTTTCAGGTCATGGACCATCAGGGAGCGGGTCATTTTTGATATTCCGCGAACGGGAACTGCCGGGCCAGTCTGTGTACCAGACGAAGACAAGAAGCGCAAACAGGATCACGCGCGATACGGGCATCGCCGCCCAGACGCCGTCCATCGAAAACCAGAGCGGAAGGAGAAACAGGCAGAGCGGAAGCGCGAAAAATCCGTCTCCGTAGATCAGAAGCGAGGATTTTGCGATCTGTTCCGTTGACTGGTAGTAGTAGCTGGCGACCCGGATCAGTCCCAGGAAAAGAAATGCCGAGGAACTGATGAGCACGCCGCGGATCGCGAGTTCTGCCGTTTCGCCGTCCAGACCGGCCCATCCCGGCAGGAAGTAGCGCAGAATATAGCACATCAGCC
>SUVI01000212.1 GCA_015062085.1 Planctomycetaceae bacterium | reverse complement strand
TCTCACCCTGTCCCACAACACCGCCGCCGCCATTTTCAGATTGGAAGCAGGCACCGCTGTACGCGGAGTTGTTTTCAAACAGATGTTCTCCTTCTACGATAATGACACCGTTTATGGATGTTTCGTTTTTCTCTGGGTATTTTGCGTATGCAACACCGCCGTATTTAGCTGAGTTGCCGACGAAGGAAGCGGATCCCTTGATCGTGATCGAACCGTCCGAATAGACCAACCCGCCATACAGACCGCCAGAATAGGTTTTATTAACATAATGTCCCGTACCGCCGGTAAATTTAATGGATTCCGCTTTCAGGGTACTGATCTGCCCGCTTGGAACCGTGAAGAGACTGCCTTCATTTTCATCCGCAGGAGCGACGGAGATCGTGTATTCCGTACCGGGGGTGTTGGAGCGGATGGTGAGGTTTTCCGGAAGAACGATGGGGGAGGTAACGGTCGTGTCCTGCTCGATAGTGACGGTATTGCCGTCTACGAGCGTGTCGGTGATGCTTTGCGCGTCCGCAGGCGCCGCAGACAGCGCGAGGGCCATCAGCGCGGTTGCGGTGAGGGTGATCTTGCCGGTCTTGGCGAATGTGTTAAGCGCACGGCGAAGTTTGGTCGTGTTTGTTTTCATATTTTTACCTCATGTAATGAAATTCTTGATGATCCCGGATGTCTGATTTGTTTCCGTTCAGACGATGAAATTAGTAAAATGGAATGATCCGGTACTACGGTCTGTTATCGTAAAACCGTCTGGAATCTTTAAAATATTTTTGTTTGACGCCTTATAACTCGTGCTTTTGTTTATATTTATCTTTTCAACAGCATTGGAAATACTGAAAATTTCAGAATGACAGGAAGGACTGAAAAAACAGTCAGGATGCAAATAAATAGAACAGTTGGAATAATCGGAATAAAAATCAGAACGGACAGTGTGCGGGAGCGTTTGAGAGCGCGGAAAAGATGGGGATCGTGTGCCGTGCAGTCTTCTCTGCAAATTTTTTGCTTGGGGGCTTTTCAAAAAGGAAGATTTGTGGTATAATACGGTATGTGTTCAGAAAATTGAGGAGCGTGAGGCTCTTTCGACCCTTTTCAGTCCAGCAAGGACAAGGAGAAACGTCATGTTTTCAGGAATCGTTGAAGCGATGGGCACGATTGCCCGAATCGAGATGGAAGCCAATGGTCCGGGCTGTCGGCTCGTGATCCGTGAAGCGGGTATCGCGGCAGAAACGAAGGTCGCGGACAGTGTCGCCATCAACGGCTGCTGCCTGACCGTCGTGGAGAAGAACGGCGATGAACTGGGGTTTGACGTTGGGCCAGAATCGCTTGCCCGGACGAATCTCGGCGAGAAAAAGGCCGGCGATCTGGTGAATATGGAGCGTGCGCTTGCGGTCGGCGACCGGCTCGGCGGACATATCGTTTCGGGACACATCGACGGGACCGGCGTGCTGCTGGAACGGAAAGACGAGAAGGAATGGTCTTTCTTCAAGTTCGGCATCTCGCACGAGATCGCGAAACAAATGGTCGAAAAAGGCTCCATCGCCATTGACGGCACGAGTCTGACGGTCTGTGAGGCGGAACCGGACTATTTTACCGTCGCGCTGATCCCCTTTACGCTCGAAGTCACCACGCTCGGACAGATGCAGCCCGGGTGTGTCGTGAATCTGGAAACGGATATTCTGGCGAAGTACGTGCAGCGTCTCGTCGAATCGCGTGAGTGGGACGAAGGACAGCGCAGAGACTGACATTTGGGGGATCGTACATTTAAAATCGTGAAAGAAAGAAGGAGATCGACATGAAAATTGGACTCGCAGGGTATCAGGGGTCGGGAAAAAGCTCCCTTTTTCAGTGGCTGACAGGCGTAGAACCGGATCCGGCAAAGTCTCACGTCGGACAGAGTGCCATGGCGGCGGTTCCGGATGTGCGTCTGGATGAGCTGGCGAAGATCTTCAAGCCGAAGAAGCTCACGCACGCACTGATCGAAGTCACCGATACGCCGGGCCTGAGCCGGGATCAGGAAGGGAATGCGCAGAAACTTGCGTCGATCCGTGAGGCGGATTCTCTCGTGCTGGTCGTCGCGGGCTACGGCGGAGCGGATCCGAAAGACGAGTACCAGAAATTCTACGAAGATCTTCTTCTCGCGGACATGGACCTTGTTCAGCGGCGCATCGAGAGGGTGAAAGAATCGCAGAAACGCCCGCTTCCGAAAGAAGAAAAGGAAAAAGTCCAGTTCGAGATGGACACGCTCCAGAAAGTCAATGACGGTCTGGAATCCGGTACTCCTGTCCCGGCGAGCGCGCTGGATGCGGACGAACTGCACGTTCTGGCGTCCTTCCGCCTTTTCACGCACAAATCGTGTATGGTGCTGGTCAATACAGCCGACGACGAGCAGGATTACGTGCGGTTCAATGGGATGCTCGGCGACCAGATCCGCGTACTTGCCGCTCCGGTCTCGCTGATGCGGGAACTTTCCACTATGTCGGCGGAAGACGGTCAAATGCTCGTCGAAGAGATGGGCCTGAAGACGGTGGACCGCGATGAGATCATCACGACGATGATGGACGTTTCCGGCCAGATGACGTTCTTCACCGCCGGGGAAGATGAAGTTCGGACGTGGCTCATCCGCAAAGGCGCGACGGCGCTGGATGCTGCGGGGTCGATCCACACAGATCTCGCGCGCGGTTTCATTCGTGCAGACGTGATCCCGGTAGCCGACCTGATCCGCCTTGGGTCGGAGAGTGCCGTGAAGGCCGCGGGGCTTGCACACAGCGAGATGAAAGGCTATGTCATCCAGGACGGCGACAGTCTGCACATCAAGTTCAGCGTTTGAGGTCCTTTGATATTTCAAGTGGATATGTTAGGTTCGTCATACACGATATATTGGCGGACCTTTTTGCGGCTCTTCCGGAATGTGTGTGGCGATCCAGATTCGATCTTACTGCGGAGAGTACAGAAGAGCCGCAGAAACACGCTAAAATGAAAAGGAGATCGTACTGACACGAATTTCACGGAAAATGCGGAAATACACAAATGGATCTTAATGTTAAAAATATTTGTGACGACTGCTTTGCGTTCTTTTTGTGTTGAAATTGGCGCTTCTTTGTAAGTTTTTTGTGTCTTTTTGGTGGAAAGTAGTCCACTCTTACTAGAGGGTCAGTACCATTCCTCGTCTTCCTCATCCGGCATTGCGTCGATCCTGCTGCGGAAATATGTTACCGTAAGATATGCAGGTATAGCTGGAACAAGAAAAGCAAACAGGAAGGCGTAATCGACCCACACATCGAAATCTTTCCCGCGAACATTAGAAGGAGCGACAGCTGTACCAAGAAAAAGAAGGATCAGCAAAAAAGCCGAGTACAAAACAAAGAAAGTAGGTACCCCAAACCATTTTTGCAGTTTCTCTTTACGAGAAAGCTCTGGCTCCTCGGGCCGGGTGTTTCGGTAGATCCTCCACAAAAGAAAGGTTTGTATGAGTCGCAGCATTTCAAAACTCCGGAGGTATTATGGCAAACAGTAACGAAATCACAGTAACGATCCAGGGGGACAGCGCACAGCTGGTCCAGGCACTGGAAAAGGCAGAGAAAAGCCTTGAGAATTTCGGAAATTCCGCCGAAAAGGTGGCGGATTCCATGTCCGGGATCAAATCAGGACTCGTCAATTTCGCGGCGCTTACGGAAAGTTTTCAAAACGTATACTCTGCCGTTTCATCGATCGGCCAGGCTCTGATCAATACATTCGTTGCCGTCGGCGACGAACTTGACAAGATGGCAGACCGTACAAATATTTCGGTAGAAAATCTCTCAAAACTGAAATATGCCGCCGAAATGTCCGGTTCCGGGTTTGACACAGTGATTGACGGTCTGAAAACCTTTAACGAACAGCTTGGAGCTGCACGCTTGGGCGATATAGGTGCGATCGGTAAACTAGGGGCAGTTGGAATAAGATCGGAAGATTTTGCCGGACTTGACGAACATTCCGCCTTTTTAAAATTGGCAAACCATATCGCCAGCATCAAAGACAGTGCCATTCAGACCCGCACGGCCATTGAACTTTTCGGCGATGCGGGCTGGTCGTGCTTGTTGGAACTGGAGGAAAGAGTTTTGGGAGCGTGTCCGGATTCCCGATGGAGACTGATTTTCACGCTTGGACGCTGGGGCGGTCTTCGTATTCCGTCGGAACTTGCGTTTCTCCGCTGGTCTGAAATCGACTGGGACGGCGACAAAATGAAGATCAACGTTCCGAAAAAAACAAGCCGGATCGAACAGGAACGCGGAAATTTTGCGTTTCGCTGGCTTCCGCTTTTCCCGGAAATTCGGAAAGCACTGGAAGAGTACCGGGACGAATATCAGGAACCGGACGAAGACTTTGTTTTTCCGGAGCTTGACAGCTCGGATTCCTGCGGACAGATACTTCGTCGGGAATTAAAGCAGATTTTGAACGAGGCGAAAATCCGTCCTTGGCAGAAATTATTCGTAAATCTGCGAGCTACGCGGGACACTGAATTGCAAAATCGTTTTCCGGTTTATCAAGTTGGCTACATTATGGGTCACACTCCGCAGGTCAGTTTGAAACATTATGCGCAGGTAACTGACGATGTTTTGAAACAGATGGCGTACCCCCAGTAAAAATTCGGGGGCAGTACCCATAGTGACCGTCACGCGGGTCATTTTTCGGGTCAGTAATAACGGGAAATAAGAAGAAC